>NZ_JANINM010000163.1 GCF_024509055.1 Mesorhizobium sp.
CGCACGATCTCGGCGAAATAGGCGCTGGCATAGGCCGACAGCGCGATCACCGAGACCGTGATCGTCGACAACCGCACGCCCGCCATCGGTAGCACGTAGAACAGCAAGAACACCTGGATCAGGAACGGGATGTTGCGGAACAGCTCGACATAGAAGGCGATCAATGCCGCCGGCACCCGCCCTGCCCTGAGCCTGATGAAAGCCAGGGCGAGGCCGAGCGCGAAGCCGAGCGGCAGGGTCACGACGCAGATCAGCATCGTGTTGCCGAAGCCCTTCGCCAATGCCGGCCAATTGTCGCCGATGACGGAGAAATCGAAGCTCATGCCCGCGTCCCTTCCGAGCGCCGTTCAAGGCGCCGCACCAGAAGGCTGCAGGCAGACAGCATGATGAAATAGAGCACCGCCGCGACCGCGAACGCATCGACCGGCCGATAGGTGACGTTCATGATATTCTGCGTCGTGCGCGTCAGCTCGACGACGGTGATGACCGACAGGATCGACGACGCCTTCACCAGCATGGTGAACTCGTTGACCATCGGCGGCGTGACGATACGGAAAAGCTGCGGCAGAATCACTTTCAGCCAGGTCACCGCTGGCTTCAGCCCGAGCGCCTTCGCCGCCTCGTACTGGCCGTTCGGAATGCGGGTCAGCCCGGCCCTGAGGATTTCGGCAACAAAGGCCGCGCTGTTGAAGGAGAGCGCCAGCACGCCGGCGAGCAATGGCGGCAGGTCGATGCCGACCAGCCCCGGCAGCACGTAATAGACGACGAAGATCTGCACGATCAGCGGCGTGCCGCGGATGAAGCTGGTATAGACCGCGCCGACAAGCCGCACGGCCCGCCAGCGCGAGCGGCGGCAGGCGAGCAGGCCAAAGCCGATGACGGTGCCCAGGGCGAAGCCGAGCGCCGAGACGGTGACGGTGACGCCGGCGCCGGCCAGGAACTGCGGCAGGAAGGCGATGGTTCTGGAAAAGTCGACCATGGCTCAAGCTCGACCGATTGCAGACGCACGGGGAGAGCGGCCTCCGTGGGAAGCCGGTCCCCTATGCCGGGAGAGGTGACTTACAGGGCGCCTGGCGGCAGGTAGTTCTGCTCGGGCGTCTGCATCTCGAAGCCGAACCATTTGAGCTGCAGCTCCTTGAGCTTGCCGCTGTCCTTCAGCTCACCGATCCGCGCATTGATGAAATCACGCAGGTCCTTGTCCTCGGGCCGCACCACCCAGGCCAGATATTCGACCCCGCTGATCGGGCCGACGATCTTGTAGGTGTCGGGCACATTCTTCATCAGCACTGCCGCCGAGGGCGAGGCGATGACGATGGCATCGACCTGGCCGGAAGCGAGCGCGACATGCGTTTCCGGGAAGGAGGTGAACAGCTTGATCTCGCCGATGCCACCGCCCTTGGCCTTGAGCTCCTTGTCATAGGCTTCGATCACCGGCTGCACCGAGGAGGCGAGCTGCGTTGCCACCACCATGCCGTTGATGTCTTCCGGCTTCTTGATGCGGTCTTCATTGGCGCGCACGACGATGACGTTCTCGAACGAGCCGGTCGGCCGCGTATACGCATATTTCGCCGCCCGCTCGGCGTTGATGCCGGTAGACGTCGCCATCAGGTCGAATTTCTTGGCCAGCAGGCCGGGCAACAGACCCTGGAACGGCAGATTGAGCTGGTCGAGCTTCACGCCCAGCTTGTCAACCACATAGTCGAGAATGTCCTTGTTGTAGCCGACGATCTGGCCATCGCGGACGAATTCGAACGGCTCGAACGCGGCCTCGGTACCGACGACGATGGTGCCGCGCTGCTTGATCTGATCGACCAGGCCATCGGCATGCGAGATCGCGGGCATCAGCAGCAACGGCGCCGCGGCCAGCAGATAAAGCGCGCCACGGCGCGCAGTGGAAAACAACCCAACCATTTTACTACCCTCTTTTTTCTTCTGTTTTGCTGCGCTGGTATGCACGACCGGAGTGCTTGAACACGCGGCCGATCATGTAGCTCTCGGAATCCTTGATCCCGGGAACATTGGCGAGTTCGCTGACCAGGAAGTCATGCAGTGCCGTCGTCGACGGCAAGGTCAGCTGGATGATGATGTCGAAGGGTCCGGTCATCGCGTAGACCGAGTCGACGAAGGAATAGTCGGAGAGTTTGCGCGCGACGGAGATGATGTGTTCGCGGTCGACGTCGAGCCCGACGATCGCCGCGATACCAAGATCGCTGCGCAGCGGCCGCACGACCGCCTGGATGCAAATGTCGGGATCTTCGAGGATGCGCGCCATCTTGCGGCGCACCGTCGCCTCGGTCACGCCGATGCGCTTGGCGATGTCGACGCTCGACATCCGCCCGTCGACCTTCAACTGCGAGAGGACCGCCTGCTCTGTCTCGTCGAGATCATTGGTGCTGACGAAATCCCACATAAATTCCCTCGTTTGTGTCGATTTCTTACTACAAAATTGAAATTTGCATAAGAATTCGTCATTTGCAAGTGGATTGCACACGAAAACAGCCGTGCCAGAGGCATGCTGGCGCGTTTGAGTTTTGAGGGAACAGGGAGAATGGCTTTGCGGAGTCTGGCGGACGAACGAGCGGAGCGTCGCCGCAAGCGATCAGCCGACACAGCTTGGGCAATCGCCAAAACGCAAAAAGACCGGCCAGAGGCCGGTCTTTTGAAACATCACAAAACCGTGGAAGCTTCTCAGCTTTCCTTCGGCTCCAGAACCTGGCGGCCGCGATACATGCCGGTCTTCAGGTCGATGTGGTGCGGGCGGCGCATTTCGCCGGAATTCTTGTCCTCGACATAGGTCGGGGCCTTGAGGGCGTCGGCCGAGCGGCGCATGCCGCGCTTCGACGGAGAGGTTTTTCTTTTTGGAACGGCCATGGATATGCTCCACTACATGGTCAAAATGCCCCGGCAACCCTCGCGAAAGGGCCGCATCGAGGCCATAATCTGAGAAAGTCGGGTGCCTATACACGCCTTAGGCTGTTTTGGCCAGCGCCGGCGCGAATTTTTTTAGCGCAGCAGAAAAGAACCAGGTGCGTCGAGATTCAAGTTAGGCCGAGCCGAGAGCGGTGGCTTCCGAGAACCGGAGCGGAGCGTAGTGGAAGTACGTGAGCACTGGAAGCACAGGTAGCCGCCGTTCGCAGGCCGGGCTCACTTGAATATCGATGCACCTAATCCAGGCAGCCGACATAGGCGCCCGACCTGCCGGCGCGGCGCTCGATCAGGTTGGCGAGCCGCCTCAGGCCCGGCCCCGGCTTGGCGGGATTGCGCGCGATCGGATTGGGCAGGCTCACGGCAAGCAGCGCCGCCTGCCGGCGCGACAATTGCTTGGCCGGAATGCCGAAATGGTGCTGGGAGGCGGCTTCGACACCATAGATGCCCGGCCCCCATTCGGCGATGTTGAGATAGATTTCCATGATCCGTCGCTTCGACATCACCGCGTCGAAATAGACAGCCAAGGGCAGTTCGATCACCTTGCGCACACTACCCAGCGGCCGCGACCACAGGAAAAGGTTCTTCACTGTCTGCATGGTGATGGTGGAAGCGCCGCGCGTCGCCTCGCCGGCGAGCGCGTCGTCGACGACACCGCGCAACTCGCCGAGATCGACGCCGCGATGGAAGCAGAACTGCCCGTCCTCGGACATGATCAC
>NZ_JANINM010000164.1 GCF_024509055.1 Mesorhizobium sp.
AGCTCTATGACGGCCGCACCGGCGAGCCGTTCGATCGCAAGGTGACGATGGGCTACATCTATATGCTCAAGCTTCATCACCTGGTGGACGACAAGATCCACGCGCGTTCGATCGGCCCGTACTCGCTCGTCACCCAGCAGCCGCTGGGCGGCAAGGCGCAGTTCGGTGGCCAGCGCTTCGGCGAAATGGAGGTCTGGGCGCTGGAAGCCTATGGCGCCGCCTACACGCTGCAGGAAATGCTGACGGTGAAGTCGGACGACGTCGCCGGTCGCACCAAGGTCTACGAGGCGATCGTCAGAGGCGACGACACCTTCGAGGCGGGCATCCCCGAGAGCTTCAACGTTCTCGTCAAGGAAATGCGCTCCCTCGGCCTCAACGTCGAGCTGGAGAACACCAAGCTCGAGGATGCTCCGGTGCGGCTGCCCGACGCAGCTGAATAAGCCGGTTAAGGCAATGGCGCGCCGCGATAGCACGCGGCGCGCCCCTCAAATTCCTTCGGCCGGTGGCCGATCATTCTGCGGGCATTCGACCCGCGCTCGATAAAAGGGGTTTTCGAGGACCCCGAAAAGGAGAACGGCATGAACCAAGAGGTCATGAATCTCTTCAACCCCCAGGCGCCTGCGCAGGTGTTCGATTCCATCCGGATCTCGCTCGCCAGCCCTGAGAAGATTCTGTCCTGGTCGTTCGGTGAGATCAAGAAGCCGGAGACCATCAACTACCGCACCTTCAAGCCGGAGCGTGACGGTTTGTTCTGCGCGCGCATCTTCGGTCCGATCAAGGACTACGAGTGCCTGTGCGGCAAGTACAAGCGCATGAAGTACAAGGGCGTCATCTGCGAGAAGTGCGGCGTCGAAGTCACGCTGTCGCGCGTCCGCCGCGAGCGCATGGGCCACATCGAGCTCGCCGCGCCCGTCGCCCACATCTGGTTCCTGAAGTCGCTCCCGTCGCGCATCGGCACGCTGCTCGACATGACACTGAAGGACATCGAGCGCGTCCTCTACTTCGAGAACTACATCGTCACCGAGCCGGGCCTGACCGCGCTGAAGGAGCATCAGCTCCTCAGCGAGGAAGAGTACATGATCGCCGTCGACGAGTATGGCGAGGATTCGTTCACCGCCATGATCGGCGCCGAGGCCATCCATGACCTGCTCGCGGGCATGGACCTGGAGAAGATCGCCGGCGACCTGCGTTCTGAGCTCGCCTCGACCACGTCCGAGCTCAAGCAGAAGAAGCTCTTGAAGCGGCTCAAGGTCGTCGAAAACTTCATGGAATCCGGCAATCGTCCGGAATGGATGATCATGAAGGTCGTTCCGGTGATCCCGCCGGACCTGCGTCCGCTCGTCCCGCTGGACGGCGGTCGTTTCGCGACGTCGGATCTCAACGACCTCTATCGCCGCGTCATCAACCGCAACAACCGCCTGAAGCGGCTGATCGAGCTGCGCGCCCCCGGCATCATCGTGCGCAACGAAAAGCGCATGCTGCAGGAAGCCGTCGATGCGCTGTTCGACAACGGCCGTCGCGGCCGCGTCATCACCGGCGCCAACAAGCGTCCGCTGAAGTCGCTGTCCGACATGCTCAAGGGCAAGCAGGGCCGGTTCCGCCAGAACCTGCTCGGCAAGCGCGTCGACTATTCCGGCCGCTCGGTCATCGTGACCGGCCCGGAGCTCAAGCTGCACCAGTGCGGCCTGCCGAAGAAGATGGCGCTCGAGCTCTTCAAGCCCTTCATCTACGCCCGCCTCGACGCCAAGGGTTTCTCCTCGACCGTCAAGCAGGCTAAGAAGCTCGTTGAGAAGGAGCGTCCGGAGGTCTGGGATATCCTCGACGAGGTCATCCGCGAGCATCCGGTGCTGCTGAACCGCGCCCCGACGCTGCACCGCCTCGGCATCCAGGCTTTCGAGCCGATCCTGATCGAGGGCAAGGCGATCCAGCTGCACCCGCTGGTCTGCACGGCCTTCAACGCCGACTTCGACGGTGACCAGATGGCGGTCCACGTGCCGCTGTCGCTGGAAGCGCAGCTCGAAGCACGCGTGCTGATGATGTCGACCAACAACATCCTGCACCCGGCTTCCGGCGCGCCGATCATCGTGCCGTCGCAGGACATGGTTCTCGGTCTCTACTACCTCTCGATCGTCAACCAGAACGAGCCGGGCGAAGGCATGGTGTTTGCCGACATGGGCGAGCTCCAGCATGCGCTGGAGACCAAGGCCGTGACGCTGCACGCCAAGATCAAGGGCCGCTTCCGCACCGTCGACGCTGAAGGCAAGATGGTGTCGAAGATCTACGACACCACGCCTGGCCGCATGATCATCGGCGAACTTCTGCCGAAGAACGTCAACGTGCCGTACGAGACCGCCAACCAGGAGATGACCAAGAAGAACATCTCCAAGATGATCGACACTGTCTACCGCCACTGCGGTCAGAAAGAGACGGTCATCTTCTGCGACCGCATCATGGCGCTCGGCTTCGCCCATGCCTGCCGTGCCGGCATTTCCTTCGGCAAGGACGACATGGTCATCCCGGACACCAAGCTCAAGCTGGTGTCCGACACCGAGGCTTTGGCCAAGGAATACGAGCAGCAGTACAATGACGGCCTGATCACCCAGGGCGAGAAGTACAACAAAGTGGTCGACGCCTGGGCCAAGTGCTCGGAAAAGGTCGCCGACGAGATGATGGCCCGCATCAAGGCGGTGGAATTCGAGGACAACGGCCGTCAGAAGCCGATGAACTCGATCTACATGATGTCGCATTCGGGTGCGCGCGGTTCGCCCACCCAGATGCGTCAGCTCGCCGGCATGCGCGGCCTGATGGCCAAGCCCTCGGGCGAAATCATCGAGACGCCGATCATCTCGAACTTCAAGGAAGGCCTCACCGTGCTCGAGTACTTCAACTCGACCCACGGCGCCCGCAAGGGTCTGGCCGACACCGCCTTGAAGACGGCGAACTCGGGTTACCTCACCCGTCGTCTTGTCGACGTGGCCCAGGACTGCATCGTCAACTCCGTGGATTGCGGCACCGACAAGGGCCTCACCATGCAGCCGATCGTCGATGCCGGTCAGATCGTGGCTTCGGTCGGCCAGCGCGTGCTCGGCCGCACGGCGCTCGACGACATCAACCACCCGGTCACCGGCGACCTGCTGGTCAAGGCCGGCAAGCTGATGGACGAGCGCGACGTGGAGCAGATCGAAAAGGCCGGCGTGCAGTCGGTCCGCATCCGTTCGGCGCTGACCTGCGAGGTCAGGACCGGCGTATGCGCCGTCTGCTACGGACGCGACCTGGCCCGCGGTACCCCCGTCAACCAGGGCGAGGCCGTCGGCGTCATCGCGGCGCAGTCGATCGGCGAGCCGGGCACCCAGCTCACCATGCGCACCTTCCACATGGGCGGCACGGCGCAGGTGGTGGACAGCTCGTTCCTTGAAGCCTCCTATGAGGGCAAGGTGCAGATCCGCAACCGCAACGTGGTGCGCAACTCGGAAGGCCAGCAGATGGTCATGGGCCGCAACATGGCGGTGCTCATCCTCGATGAGACCGGCAAGGAGCGCGCCACGCACCGCGTCGCCTATGGTTCGCGTATCTTCGTGGACGATGGCGACAAGGTGAAGCGCGGCCAGCGCATCGCCGAGTGGG
>NZ_JANINM010000165.1 GCF_024509055.1 Mesorhizobium sp.
GAGATTGTTCCTGTCGTTCGGCTCGCCATTGTGCAGGCCGAAGCGACCGAGCTCGCCCTTGTCGTTGATGTCTATGAACGAGGTCAGCTTGGCCGGGGTCACCGACGGATCGAGCACGCCCTTCGGCGCGACGGGCTGGTCGGCCGCGTCGAACGGTCCGTTGGCGATGTCGGTCGCGCCGGAGAGATCGACGATCTCGATCTTGCGATAGACCGACTCGGCGTCCTTCAGGCCCTGGCCGTTATTGCTGTCGCGCGCCAGCATCAGGAAGCTCTTGTCGGACAGCGCCACGATCTCGCTTTGCGCGGCCACCTTGGTCTTGCCCTTGGCGTCCTTGAACACCGGCAGCGGCACGACATATTCGTGCGCCAGCTTGAGATGGGCAAGGTCGGAGGCGTCATAGACCAGCGCGCGGGTATGCTGGCGGGTCGAGCCGGAATCGCCGCCATCCTGGCGGGTCGCCGACTGCAGCACGGCGATCAGGAACTTGCCGTCCGGCGTCATCGACATGCCTTCCAGGCCCTGGTTGTTCTGGCGGCCGGTGTCGGGATCCTTCGGATCGGGAGCGGCGGCGCCGGGGCCGGGGTTGTTGGAGGCGAAATTCGGCTTGCCATTGCGCATCGGCACAAGCGCCGCCGGAGGCTGGGTCGCAGACATCAGGCGGCCCTCGGCCGAGAAGCGGTAGATGTTGGGGCCATATTCGTCCGAGATGAACATCGTGCCGTCGGGCAAGCGTACGACCGCCTCGTTGTCCAGCGAAAGCTTGCCATTGTCGGCCTGCGGCAGCATCGGCATGTCCCCGGCCGCGGCACGCACGCCGTTGAGCGGATCGAGGCCGGTGGCGTCGTTGCCCTTGTCGTCGGTCAGAAGCATGGTGTCGGCGAGTGCCGCCTTGACGCCCGTCTGTTCCTGTCCGGCGGTGGGCGTGGAGCCGGCAACGGTTGGCGTCAGCTCGATCGAGATCGTGTTGAGGCGCGGGCGATAGTCGGTGGTGCCTTCGACGTTGTAGCCGCGATCGGGCAGCAGCCAGAGCGAGCCCTTGTAGCTCGAGCCGTCGCGCGTCCAGGACTTGGTGTCGATCGCCATGCCGGAGCCGGAACCGAAGGTCTCGCCAAACTTGTCCTTCTGGCTGGCGGGGATGCGGCCGACGCCGACGATCCCCTTGTTGATGTAGGCGACGCCCTCGGCAATTGCGGCGAGGGGAAATGAAACGGTGGAAGCCAGAAGCGTCGCGGCGGCGAGCAGACGCAGCGCGAGTGGATGCAGATTTTCCATAGAGGTACCCCCTTCAACAACGTTGAGAAAAGAAATGGAAGGCAGGCGGGAAGCCTACCCTCGATGAACGATGAAAAGACCCAGGGACTGCGGTCTAGGACGCCAATATGATGCCTGCGTGACAGGCGGCGTTGCTTAGTTGGAGCTAATCAAGCGCGCGGCGTTGTTGAGCGGATGCGCGGCCGGAAGCCGTCTCATACCCCGGTCACAAACCCGTCGAGCACGCGTTTCTGACCGGCCTTGTCGAAGTCGATGGTCAGCTTGTTGCCGTCGATGGCCGCGATGTTGCCGTTGCCGAATTTCTGGTGGAAGACGCGGTCGCCGACACTGAAGGCGGACGGCGTGTCGGCGACCGACTTCGCGACCAGCTCACCCTCGATGGTGCGGCCCTTCACGCTGGTGCGGCCGGCGCCGTAGCCGCTATCGGTCTCGCCATAGCCGATGCGTTCCACCTGATGGCCGGAGCGCGTGCCCCAATTGCGGTCGGTCGCCTCGTTGCGGTTCGCCTGGGCACGCTGCCAGCCGGGCGTCGAATAGGTGTTGGAGAAGCTGCCCGTCTTCTCGGCGCCGATATTGTCGAAGCGGGAAGCGCCATAGGGATTTTGCCGGCCACCGCCGCGTCCCGAGGCGAAGGCGCCGCCGCCATAGGGATTGCCGTAGCCGCCATAGCTGTTGCCCGCCTCGGCGACCTCGACATGGGTTTCCGGCAGTTCGTCGAGGAAACGCGACGGGATGGTCGACTGCCACAGACCGTGGATGAGGCGGTTTGAGACGAACCAGATGTGCAGGTTCTTCTTGGCGCGCGTCAGGCCGACATAGGCGAGGCGACGCTCTTCCTCGAGGCCGGAACGGCCGCCTTCGTCCAGCGCGCGCTGATGCGGAAACAGGCCTTCCTCCCACCCGGGCAGGAACACGGTCTCGAATTCGAGGCCCTTGGCCGAATGCAGCGTCATGATGGAGATGGCATCGAGCGACTCGCTCTGCTCGGCCTCCATGACCAGCGCGACATGCTCGAGGAAGGAGCGCAGCGATTCATACTCCTCCATCGAGCGGATCAGCTCTTTGAGGTTTTCCAACCGTCCCGGCGCTTCGGCCGAGCGGTCGTTCTTCCACATGTCGGTGTAGCCGCTCTCCTCCAGGATGGTCTCGGCGAGCTCGGTGTGCGGCGTGGCCTCCAGCGCCTTCTGCCAGCGCTCGAAATTGGCCGCGACTTCGCGCAAGGCCGCGCGCGGCTTCGGCTTCATCTCGTCGCTTTCGGCGAGATTGCCCGCCGCCTCCAGCATCGGAATGCGGAGCGCGCGCGCCGTGTCGTGGATCTGGCGGATCGTGGCTTCGCCCAGCCCGCGCTTCGGCACGTTGACGATGCGTTCGAAGGCGAGGTCGTCGCCGCCGTTGGCGACGACGCGGAAGAAGGCCAGCGCATCGCGAATTTCCAGCCGCTCATAGAAGCGCGGACCACCGATGACGCGGTAGTTGAGGCCGAGCGTGATGAAGCGATCTTCGAAGGCCCGCATCTGGAAGGATGCGCGGACCAGGATTGCCATGTCGTTGAGATTGTGCTTCTGCCGCTGGTAGACCTCGATGGCCTCGCCGATGGCGCGCGCCTCCTCTTCCGAATCCCAGGCGGCATGGACATGCACCTTGTCGTCCTCGGGATCGTTGCGGTCGGTGAACAACGTCTTGCCGAAGCGGCCCTCATTGTGGGCGATGAGATGCGAGGCGGCGCCCAGTATATGGGCGGTGGAGCGGTAATTGCGCTCCAGCCGGATGATCGTGGCGCCCGGAAAATCCTTGTCGAAGCGCAGGATGTTGTCGACCTCGGCGCCGCGCCAGCCATAGATCGACTGGTCGTCGTCGCCGACGCAGCAAATATTTACGGTGGGTTTGCCTCGGCCTTCGGAGGAAGAGCGCCCGATCTCCCCCCTTGAGGGGGAGATGTCGGCGGAGCCGACAGAGGGGGGTGGTGCCCCACCGGCCTGTCGGCGCGAGGCGCCCCCCTCTGTCCTGCCGGACATCTCCCCCTCAAGGGGGGAGATCGGCTTGCCTTCCGGCCGCTGGGCCAATAGGCGCAGCCACATGTACTGGGCGGTGTTGGTATCCTGGTATTCGTCGACCAAGATGTATTTGAACTTGCGGTGGTATTCCTTCAGCACGTCCGGATAGGCGCGGAAGATGCGGATCGGGTGGTAAAGCAGGTCGCCGAAATCGCAGGCGTTCAGCGTCTGCAACCTTTCCTGGTAGGCCTTGTAGAGCTGGCGGCCCTTGCCGTTGGCGAAGCTGCGCGCATCGCCTTCCGCTATTTCGTCGGGACCGAGGCCCTTGTTCTTCCAGTTGTCGACCATCT
>NZ_JANINM010000166.1 GCF_024509055.1 Mesorhizobium sp.
TCTACCGCGAGCAGAACATCATCCTGTCGCCCTTCGACAATGACGTGACGCGCAATTTCTATGCGCGTCGCATGTTCATGGGCGCTCAAGGGTTGGGACCGCTCGGATTGATGGAGGGCGATCCGCTGCTGATCCAGGCCGAGCAGAAACTGATCGACCAGGCCGACGAGCTGGTGGTGCTGGTCGACTCGTCCAAGTTCCGCATGCGCTCCAGCCTGATCCTGTGCGGGCTTTCGCGCATCGCCACCGTGATCACCGATGACGGCATCGAGGACCGCGAGGCCAAGATGCTGGAAACAGCTGGGGTGACGCTGATCGTCGCCAGCAAACAGTCAAGCGACAAGGAAGAATCTTCACTGCAGGCCTGAGGACAACTCGCGCCCGCAGCGGCGATGGAATGCAACGCTCAAGGGAGGATATTCGATGAGCTTTTTGAAGAAACTGCTGGTTACGGCGGCCTTTTCCGCAGCCATGTTCGTGAATGCCGCCTATGCCGAGAACGTCAAGATCGCGCTGGTGGTGAAGTCGCTGGGCAACGGCTTCTTCGACGCCGCCAACAAGGGCGCCGAGGAAGCAGCCAAGGAGCTGGGCGACGTCGACGTCATCTACACCGGCCCGACCAAGGCGACCGCCGAGGCGCAGATCGAGGTCATCAACTCGCTGATCGCGCAGAAGGTCAACGCTATCGCTGTTTCAGCCAATGACGCCGACGCTCTGGTGCCGGTGCTGAAGAAGGCGATGGAACGCGGCATCACCGTTATCTCGTGGGACTCCGGCGTCGCCAAGGAAGGCCGCCAGCTCCACCTCAACCCCTCCGACACCGGCCTGATCGGCGAGACCATCATCAAGCTCGCCGCCGACTACCTGCCGGAAGGCGGCGACGTCGCCATTCTGTCGGCGTCCTCGACGGCGACCAACCAGAACGCCTGGATCGAGGCGGCGAAGAAGGTGCTGCCGGAGAAATTCCCGAAGATCAAGCTGGTCGCCACCGTCTATGGCGACGACGACTCGGCCAAAAGTACCGACCAGGCCAAGGGCCTGTTGAAGTCCTATCCGAACCTCAAGGCGATCATCGCGCCGACCACCGTCGGCGTCGTCGCCGCCGCCCAGGTCGTCACCGACGAGAACCTGATCGGCAAGGTCAACGTCACCGGCCTCGCCCTGCCGTCGGAATTCAAGAAGTTCATCGACAATGGCGCATCCCAAGCGGTCGCGCTGTGGAACCCGATCGACCTCGGCTACTCGGCGATCTACCTCGCCCATGACCTGGCGGTGAAGAAGGACGAGGCAAAGCCCGGCGCAACGCTGTCGATCGGTCGCGTCGGCAAGGTGACGCTCGACGAGAACAACTCGGCCGCGATGGCTCCGCCCTTCCAGTTCGACAAGACCAACATCGAGAAGTTCTCCAAGATCTATTGATCCTGGCGCCTTCAAGCGTGCGGCGGGGCACTCGTCCCGCCGCAATTTCAGACGGACCTTCTCTCAGGGCCTGATACGGATATGGACACGACAGCCCAACACAAGGCGGCGACGGATGGGCTCAAGCCTTCCGATCCGGCACAGGGCGCAAGCCCGCGCCTGACGCTCTCCGGCATCTCCAAGAGTTTCCCGGGCGTGCGCGCCCTGCACAATGTCAGCCTGTCGCTCTATCCGGGCCAGGTGACGGCGCTGATCGGCGAGAACGGCGCCGGCAAGTCGACGCTGGTCAAGATCATGACCGGCATTTACCAGCCCGATGCCGGCGAAATCAGCATCGATGGTGAGGCCACGACACTGCCCAGCGCGCATGCCGCCTTCGGCCACGGCATCACCGCCATCCACCAGGAAACGGTTCTGTTCGACGATCTGTCGGTCGCCGAAAACATCTTCCTCGGCCACGCGCCGCGCACCCGCTTCGGCACCATCGACTGGGGCACCATGCGCAAAAATGCGCGCGAGGTGCTGGAGACGATGCGGGCCGGCCATATCGACGCCGATGCCCGGCTCAGGGACCTCGGCATCGCCAACAAGCATCTGGTGGCCGTGGCCCGCGCGATGTCGATCGACGCGCGCATCGTCATAATGGACGAGCCGACCGCGGCGCTCTCGATGAAGGAGATCGAGGAGCTTTTCCTCTTGATCGAGTTCCTGAAGAGTGAAGGCAAGGCGGTGCTCTTCATCAGCCACAAGTTCGACGAGATATACCACATCGCCGACTGCTACACCGTCTTCCGCGACGGCGAGATGGTGGGCGAGGGCCTGCTCAAGGACGCCGGCCAGAACGAGATCGTGCGCATGATGGTCGGCCGCAACGTCGACCACATCTTCCCGCAGCGCGAGCCGAAGATCGGAGCGCCGGTGCTGTCGGTTTCGGGCCTGTCGCATCCGACGGAGTTCGACGACATCGGCTTTGAATTGCGCAAGGGCGAGATCCTCGGCTTTTACGGGCTGGTCGGCGCCGGGCGCAGCGAGGTGATGCAGGCGATCGCAGGCATCACCCGCACCAGCAGAGGCACGATCTCGCTGGATGGCAACTCCCTTGCGCCGAGATCGGCCGCGGATTCGATCGAGGCGGGCATCGTCTACGTGCCGGAAGAGCGCGGCAAGCAGGGCGTGGTGATCGGCCTGCCGATCTTCCAGAACGTCTCTCTTCCCTCGCTCGGCCGCACCTCAAAGTCCGGCATGCTTCGCCTGGCGGAAGAGTTCGCGCTCGCGCGCTCCTACACCGAACGGCTCGACCTGCGCGCCTCCTCGCTCAGCCAGGATGTCGGCACGCTTTCCGGCGGCAACCAGCAGAAGGTGGTCATCGCCAAATGGCTGGCCACTACGCCCAAGGTGATCATTCTCGACGAGCCCACCAAGGGCATCGACATCGGTTCCAAGGCCGCCGTGCACGGCTTCATGGCGGAACTCGTCGCGCAAGGTCTTTCGGTGATCATGGTCTCGTCCGAGTTGCCCGAAATCCTCGGCATGTCGGACCGGGTCGTCGTCATGCGCGAGGGCCGCATCGCGGCTACCTACGACAACAAGGGGCTAGATGCCGAGACGCTGGTTCGAACGGCAGCGGGGATCGCGGCATGAAGAGCTTCCTCAAATATCGCGAGATCTGGCTGCTGGCCGGTATCGTGGTGCTGATCGGATTGATTTCAACGCGCTTTCCGGGCTTTGCCGATCCGGCAAATCTGCGCCAGGTGTTCAATGACACCGCGATCCTCATGATCCTGGCGCTCGGGCAGATGGTGGTGATCCTGACCCGCTCGATCGATCTTTCGATGGCGTCCAACCTCTGCTTCACCGGCATGGTGGTGGCGATGCTGAATGCCGCGCACCCAGCGATCCCTATCCCGCTGCTGATCGTCATCGCCCTCGCTGTCGGGCTGGTGCTCGGCGCCATCAACGGCTTCCTGGTCTGGCGGCTGAACATCCCTTCGATCGTGGTCACACTCGGCACGCTCACCATCTATCGCGGCGCGACCTTCGTCGTCTCCGGCGGCGCCTGGGTCAATGCAGATCAGATGAGCCCGGCGTTCATCAATTTCCAGCGCGCCGCGTTGCTCGGTATTCCGGTGCTGTCCTGGATCGCGATCGCGGTGATCGCGCTGTT
>NZ_JANINM010000167.1 GCF_024509055.1 Mesorhizobium sp.
TAGTCCACGGCGGCGACCGGATCGTGGATGGAACAAGGGCCGACGATGACTACCAGTCGATCGTCGGCCCCCGTGAGAATGGAATGGATGGCGTTGCGCGATGTGGCGACGGTGCGTGTCGCCGTCAGCGTGCGCGGTATCTCGCGCATCACCTGGTCCGGCGTGCTCAGTTCTCGAATTTCCTGGACCCGAAGGTCGTCTGTGGTGGTCAACACGGCTTTCTGCTCCTGATTTAGGAGACCTGCCGGCTGAAACGAAAAAGCCGCCAGGTCTGGCGGCTTTTCGGATTTGATGCTGCAATCTTCAGATCGAGCGCAATCCTCCCGCCGCCAGCGAGGTGCCGTAATAAAAGTACCAAAACGAGGCGGACAGGTGGATCATGCGGCTCATATAGTCGATGTCGGCGCGCTTGTCACTACTCCCCTATTACCCCCGCCACGTTCTGGTCGTAGTCGACCAGCGACCCGGTCATGACGCCGGCCTGGGGGCTGACCATGTAAGTGATCAGCCGGGCAAGCTGAGCTGGCTTAACAAGCTGGCCCATCGGCTGCGCCGCTTCGGCCTTTTCCAGCCAGTCGTCGGGTGCGTCGTGCCATTTCTTCTGCACGATCGCCTCGCCTTCGGTGTCCATCCAGCCGGGCAGCACGGCGTTGCAGCGAATGCGGTTCCGCCGATAGGAGCTCGCGACGTTCTTGGTCAGCGTCATCAGCGCGCCCTTGCTGGTCGAATAGGGCGTGAGGAACGACTGGCCGGCATGCGCCGACATCGACAGCACATTGACGATCGAGCCCGGCGCCTTGCGCTCCAGGAGATGCGCGACCAGACCCTGCATCAGGAAGAAGGGGCCGCGCACGTTGGTATCGAATATCTGATCGAAAAGCTCCTCGGAGGTTTCGATCAGCGAGCCGCGCGCGGAGGTGGCGGCGGCGTTGACCAGCGCGTTCAGCGTGCCGAAATGAGTGATCGCTGTCGCGACGGCGCGCTTGCAGTCGGCGACCTTTGCGACGTCGGCGCTGATGAAGATCGCATCGACGCCGTTCTTCTTCAGCGCCGCGACGGCCTTGTCGCCCTTCTCCTGCGAGCGGCCGATGAGCGCCAGCGCGCGACAACCCTCGTCCGCCAAGGCCTCGGCGACGGCGAAGCCGATGCCCTGTGCGCCGCCGGTGACGATGGCGCGCGTTTCATGATTGCGACCGGCCAAACCGCTCATCGCTCTGCTCCTGTGTTTTTGAGTACCAATGCATTTTCAAAGATTCATTGAGGTTCGTATCGGTTGCCCGATGTCTTGCCGCAACGTTGATAACTTGGTCGAAGCGTCCTCGACTTCGTCATCCTAGGGCGAAGCAGGAGCGGAGCTCCGTCGCGCAGACCCTAGGATCCATGCCGTGCCTCCGGCCGAAGAACGAGACAGGGCAGAATCCGTGCCGGCAGTATCGCTCCGATGTAACGGCATGGATCCTCGGGTCTGCGCGCGTCGCTTCGCTCCTTGCTCCGCCCGTGGATGACGACGTGACCAGCGTTCCGGCTAATCTCCAAGTGTTGGAGACCGACAATCCGGTCGCCACCGAAACACCTGCCTCATCGCGTCAATCGACGCGCACGGTCTTGCCCGTCTGGGCCGACTTCAGTGCCGCGTCGGCCAACTTCAGCGCAACCAGCCCATCCTTGCCGCTCGGCGATGCTGCCTTGCCGGCGCTCTTGGCCGCGATGAAGGCCGCGATCTCGTTGGCGTAGGCGTCGATGTAACGGGTCATGAAGAAGTCGTGCAGTGGCGGGCGGGTATAGCCCTTGTCGTTGGCAAGCTCGATCGACACCGGACGCTGGTTCTCGGCCGCGACCATGCCTTTCGAACCGTGCACCTCGATGCGCTGGTCGTAGCCGTAGGTGGCGCGGCGCGAGTTGGAGATGACGGCCTGCTTGCCGGACGCCGTCTCAAGGATGACGCTGACCGAGTCGAAGTCGCCCGCCTCGCCGATCTTCTTGTCGACCAGCACCGAGGCATGCGCGCTGACCGCCACCGGCTCTTCGCCGAGCAGGAAGCGCGCCATGTCGAAGTCATGGATGGTCATGTCGCGGAAGATGCCGCCGGAGCGGGCGATGTAGTCGAGCGGCGGCGCGCCGGGATCGCGGGACGTGATGGTGACCATCTCGACCGCGCCGACGGCGCCGTCGTCGATCGCCTTGCGGACGGCGGCGAAATGCGGATCGAAGCGGCGGTTGAAGCCGACCATCAGCGTGGCGCCGGTCTTTTCCACCACCGCCAGGCACTTCTCTACACGCTTGACGCTGAGGTCGATCGGCTTCTCGCAGAAGATCGCCTTGCCGGCCTTGGCGAAGCGCTCGATCAAGTCGGCATGGGTGTCGGTCGGCGTGCAGATGATAACGGCGTCGATGTCCTTGGCCTTCTCGACGGCGTCGATCGTGCGCACTTCAGCGCCATAGGCGGAGGCCAGTTCCGTCGCGGCCTTCTCGAAGGCGTCGGCGACGGCCACGAGTTTGGCCTGCGGGTTGGAGGCAACAGCGCGGGCATGCACCTTGCCGATGCGGCCGGCGCCGAGAAGAGCGAAGCGGAGGGTCATGAAAAGTCCTTCGAGGATGGGGATTAAAGGTATCCGCGCCTGCCCGGCGCAGTTGATTGGCTGGTTCGTCGTGACGCCGTCAGGCGGCCTGGAGTTCCGCCTGCCCGGTCTTGGCGCCGGTGATGTAGGCGACGATGTCATTGCCGTCGGTGTCCTGCTTGCGCAGGTTGGCGACGATGCGGCCACGGCGGAAGACGACGATGCGGTCGACCAGGTCGAACACCTGGCGCATGTTGTGGCTGATCAGGATCAGTGGCTCGCCGTTCTCCTTCAGCGTGCGGATGATGTTTTCGACCTGTGCGGTCTCCTGCACGCCGAGCGCCGCCGTCGGCTCGTCCATGATGATCAGCTTGGAGGCGAAAGTGGCGGTCCTGGCGATCGCCACGCACTGACGCTGGCCGCCGGACATGTGGCGGATGGTGCTCGAGAGGTTCGGGATCTTCACCGCCGTGCGGATCAGCGCCGCCTCGGTCGCCTTGCGCATCGCCTTGCGGTCGAGGATCGAGAACGGGCCGAGGTTGATCAGCACCTTCTCGCGGCCGAGGAACAGGTTCGACGGAACGTCGAGATCGTCGGCAAGGGCGAGGTTCTGGAACACGGTTTCGATGCCAGCCTCGCGCGCCTCGATCGGCCCGGCGAAATTGACCTCCTTGCCGTCAAACCAGACCTTGCCGCCGGTGCGTTGCTCGACACCGGTGATCTGGCGCACGAAGGTCGACTTGCCGGCGCCATTGTCGCCCATGATGGCCACGTGCTCGCCCTTGCGCAGCTCGAAGTTCGCCTCCTGAAGTGCGTGCACGCCGCCATAGTGCTTGGTGAGGTTTTCGGTCTTCAGAACGATGTCCGACATGGTCAAGCTCCTATCGCGCGGCGGCGCTGGCGCCATTGATCGAGAACGACCGCGCCGACGATGATCACGCCCTTCACCATCTCCTGATAGTAGGCGTCGAGGCGCAGGAAGGTGAAGCCGGAAATGATGACGCCGAAGATCAGCGAGCC
>NZ_JANINM010000168.1 GCF_024509055.1 Mesorhizobium sp.
TCGACGTCTATCCCGAGGAATCGATCGCCGACTGGCACAAGCGCACCGGCATGTGCGTGGATTAGCCCCTGCTCCCGTAGGTGGGGCGAAGGGAAATCAGGCCGAGGCGCGCGCCTCGGCCAGCGCCTTGAGGTCGGCGGGCTTCAATTCCACGGATTCGCCGCAGCCGCAGGCCGAGCTCTGGTTCGGGTTCTTGAAAGTGAAGCCGGTGCGCAGCGTCGTCTGCTCGAAATCCATCTCGGTGCCGAACAGGAAAAGCGCAGCCTCAGGCGCGACATAGACGTGTGCGCCGTCACGCTCGATGTGGTCGTCCTTGGGGTTCGGCTCGGTCACGAGATCGACCGTATATTCCATGCCGGCGCAACCGCCCTTCTTGATGCCAAGGCGGATGCCATGCGCGTTGTCGCGGGTGGCGACGATCTCGCGCACGCGGCCAGCGGCCTTGTCGGTCATCGTGATGACGGCGAAGCGTCCCATGTCATTCTCCACGTTCGCGTGGGTTCAAGGCCCACGGAATGAGTCTTCCCTTAAGATGGTGAAGTTTCACCTAGCGTGCAAGCCAGCCTCAATACCACCCGACCGCGACCTGCGCCTCTTCCGACATGCGGTCCGGCGTCCATGGCGGATCGAAGGTCATGTTCACCTCGACGCCTGAAACGCCTTCGACGGCGCCGACGGCATTCTCGACCCAGCCCGGCATCTCGCCGGCAACCGGACAGCCCGGCGCGGTCAGCGTCATGTCGATCTTGACTGTCCGGTCGTCCTCAATGTCGATCTTGTAGACGAGGCCGAGCTCATAGATGTCGGCCGGGATTTCCGGGTCGTAGACCGTCTTCAGCGCCGAGACGATGTCGTCGGTCAGCCGCGCCAGTTCGTCGGCGGGAATGGCCGAAGCCGACACAATGCCGTTCGCAGTCGCTTCCGACGCGGTTTCTGCAGTGGTGCTCACATCGTCCATCATCGTCACCCAAAGAACTTCCGCGCCTTTTCCAGCGCATCGGCCAAAGCGTCGACTTCGGCCCTGGTATTATACATGCCGAAGGATGCCCTGCATGTGGAGGTCACGCCGAAGCGTTTCAACAGCGGCTGGGCGCAATGGGTGCCCGCGCGCACCGCAACGCCCTGCCGGTCGATCACCATCGACACGTCATGGGCATGGATACCCTGCAATTCGAACGAGATGATGGCGCCCTTGCCGGGCGCGTCGCCGAAGATGCGCAGCGAGTTGATGGCCCGCAACCGCTCATGCGCGTAGATCTTGAGGTCCGCCTCATGCGCCGCGATGCGCTCGCGACCGACTTTCTCCATGTACTCAAGCGCGGCGCCGAGGCCGATGGCCTGGACGATAGGCGGCGTGCCTGCCTCGAAGCGGTGCGGCGGCTCGTTGTAGGTGACGATGTCCTCCGTCACTTCCTCGATCATCTCGCCGCCGCCCATAAAGGGCCGCATCTCTTCCAGCCGTTCCTTCTTGCCGTAGAGGACGCCGATGCCCGACGGGCCGTAGACCTTGTGGCCTGTGAAGACGAAGAAATCGCAGTCGAGATCCTGCACATCGATCGGCATATGGACAGCGCTCTGGCTGCCGTCGACGAGAACCGGAATGCCTCGCGCATGTGCGATGCGCACGATCTCCTTGATCGGCGTCACCGTGCCCAGCGCATTGGACATCTGGGTGATGGCGACGAGCTTGGTGCGGGTGGTCAGCCGCTTCTCGAACTCCTCGATATGGAAGGCGCCGAGATCGTCGACCGGCACCCAGACCAGCCTGGCGCCCTGCCGCTCGCGGATGAAATGCCACGGCACGATGTTGGAGTGATGCTCCATGATCGAGAGCACGATCTCGTCGCCCTCGCCGATCCGCGGCATGCCATAGCCATAGGCGACCGTGTTGATCGCCGAGGTGGTGTTGGAGGTGAAGACGATGTTGTCGGTGCTTGGCGCGTTCAGAAACCTTTGCACCGACTTCCGTGCCTTCTCATAGGCATCGGTCGCGGCGTTCGACAGGAAATGCAGGCCGCGATGGACGTTGGCGTATTCCTGGGCATAGGCGTGCTGGATGGTGTCCAGCACCACCTGCGGCTTCTGCGCTGAGGCGCCATTGTCGAGATAGACCAGCGGCTTGCCGTAGACTTCACGCGACAGGATGGGGAAGTCGCGGCGGATCGCCTCGACGTCATAGGGGGTGGTTTCGATCTTCTGGTCCATTTCGAAGTCCTTGCCGGCCAAGGCCACGATCCTTCCAACACCCTTCTCCGACCGAGCTTCGCCCGGCCACATTCTCCCACAAGGGAAGAATGGAACTACCCATGCGTCGCGAACCAGCCGTCGAGCCGCGCTTCCAGCGCCTCGACCAGCGCCTCGTCGTCCAGTTCCTCGATCACTTCAGCCACGAATGCCTTCACCAGAAGGCCACGCGCGGATTTTTCGTCGATGCCGCGGGCCATCAGGTAGAACAGATGGTTGTGGTCGATCTCGGTCACCGTCGCGCCATGGCCGCAGACGACGTCGTCGGCGAATATCTCCAGCTCCGGCTTGGTCGAGAACTCGCCATCGTCCGACAGGAGCAGCGTGTTGCACGCCATCTTGGCGTTGGTCTTCTGCGCGTACTGATGCACGTTGATGCGGCCCTGGAAGACGCCGCGCGCCTTGCCGGTCACCACGTTGCGGATCACTTCGGTCGAGGTCGTGTGCGGCACGGCATGGTCGAGCACCATCGTGGTGTCAGTATGCGTGTCGCCTGCAAGAAGGTTGATGCCGCGCAATTTGAAGTCCGCGCCCTCGCCTGTCGTCCTGACCACGACCTCCTGCCGCACCAGCTTGCCGCCAGCGTTCATGACGAACAGCGTCAACCTGGCGTCCTTGCCGATATGCGCCTTGAACTGGGCAAGATGCGTGGCCGTGTCCGGCTGCTCCTGCACGATCAGCCAGGACACCTCCGCGCCGTCACCGACGACAAGCTGGCTGACGGAGCTGACGAGAGCGTCGCCGCCCTCGCCCGCCTGGCGCTCGACGATCACTGCCTTGGCGCCGGCGCCTACGCGCGTCAGCAGCCGCACATGCGACTGGCCGCCGGCCTGCAGGTTCTGCAATTCGATCGGCTTTTCCAGCTGCGTGCCTTCGGCAACATCGACGAAATAGCCGTCAGCGACGAAGGCCGTGTTCAGCGCGCCGATCGCGTCATCCGAGCCGTAGGGATCGAGCCCGGGCGCGACGCTGCCATCGGTAAGTTTTTCCGAAAGGCGCTGCACCGTGACGCCCTCGACCGCCGGCACCTTGGCATTCGAAACGCCATTCAGCAGCGGCAGCACGGCCGAACCGCCAAGGATGGGTTCGAGCGCCTTCACGACAGCACCGGCTTCGAAAGCCGGCACCTTGGTCAGCAACCGGCGCAGGTCCGTATAGTGCCAGGACTCGACGCGCCGCGTCGGCAGGCCGTGCTTGATGGCTTCGATCGCGTCGTCGCGCTTGACCATCACCGCGCCGTCGCCGGGCAGCAGCGACAGCTGCTCGCCGAAGGCGTCGATCAGCGCCGTCTCGGCCAATGTCCGCTGGGGCTGTGCGTGCATGTTCA
>NZ_JANINM010000169.1 GCF_024509055.1 Mesorhizobium sp.
ATTCTAGGGTCTGCGCGCGTCGCTTCGCTCCTTGCTTCGCCCTAGAATGACGAAGGCGCCACTTCCAGCCCGACCTTCACGGGAAGCGACGACGCGTCACGCCCTTAAGCGGCAGCCGCCTCAAAGCGTTCGATCTCCTTGAGTTCTTCCTGTATGGAGGCGCCCTCGACGGCAAGGTCGTAGCTCGCCTGCATGTTCATCCAGAACTGCGGGGTCGTCCCGAAGAACTTTGCCAGGCGCAAAGCGGTGTCCGGCGTGACGGGCGTGGTTTCGTTGGCCAGGCGCTCGATACGGGTGCGCGGCACATGAAGCTTCTTCGCCAAGGTGTAAGGCTTTAGGTCGAGTGGCTCGAGGAACTCGGCCCTCAATATCTCACCGGGATGGATCGGCTTATCGAGATTGATCATCTGGTTTACTCCGTCGCACAGAGCCGGTCATTTTCGGCTAGTGATAATCGGTGATTTCAACATCCTCCGCGCCGCCATCCGTCCATCGAAAGCAAATGCGGAATTGGTCATTGATGCGAATTGAATACTGGCCAGCCCGATCGCCCTTCAGCGCTTCCAGCCGGTTTCCCGGCGGGACTCGAAGATCCACTAGTTCCGCGGCGTTATCGAGCATGAACAGTTTCCGCTGAGCGACACGCACGAGGTCCGCCGGAAACCCTTTCAGGGCCTTGCCTGTCGATACCGCTTCGGAAGTTTTGTTCTTGAACGAGCGTATCACCGGCAGCTCCGACTAACGTATCTTATCATGATACGTTCCTTCGTCAAGCGTAGAGTATCATGTTGTGACACGAACACTTCGATGCAAATCCACTAAGTCACCGTGGACGCGACACGTCCAAAGGCACCTCCAGCCCCACCTTCACCCTGTCCATCGCCACAAACGTCCTGAATCTCTTGACGTTGTTGTTCTCGAAGAACAGCCGTCTGGTCAGCGCCTCGTAGTCGGCCATGGTCGCCACGGTGACGACGAGGATGAAATCGGCCTCGCCGGTTACGTAATAGCATTGCTGCACTTCCGGCACCTCGGCGAAGCCGCGCTTGGCGGCGTCGATCAGTTCGGCGCGCTCGCTCTCCACCTCCACCTCGACGAAAATGGTGATCGGGTGGCCGACCTTGGCCGGGTCGACCAGCGCCACATTGGCCCGGATGACGCCGGTCTCCTCCATGCGCTTGATGCGCCGCTGCACCGCAGGCGCCGACAGGTTGACCGCCTCGCCGATGACCCGCTGCGGCGTCGTGTTGTCCTTCTGCAGGATGGCGAGGATGGCGCGGTCGAAGGGGTCGAGCTCGGGCGAAGCGGTCATGGCGACATCCCAGACGAAACAAACTTGCATTTCAAGCGGCAAAACAGAGCGCCTTTCTCGCTCCTCTTGCAATAAATTTCAGCCATCGAGACGGAGAAAGCCAAGCCATGCTGCTGCTCAATCGCCACCCTGACCATCGCCAGCCGCTGACCCATGAAGATGCCGCCACGCTTGGGACAGTCGGTGCCGGGGAGGCGGAGCGCTTCCTCGCCGCGCGCGACAACCACGCCGAGACGCCGCTGCACGCCTTGCCGGCTTTTGCCGGCGAGCTCGGCATCGGCGCGCTCCACGTCAAGGACGAAGGCAAGCGCCTCGGCCTCGGCAGCTTCAAGGCGCTGGGCGGCGCCTATGCCGTCATGCGCCTGGTGCTGGAGGAGGCCGGCAAGCGACTTGGCCGCGCCGTTGATGTCGCCGAACTGCACAAGCCCGAGGTGAAGGCGGTCGCCGCGCAGATGACCTTCGCCTGCGCCACTGACGGCAATCACGGTCGCTCCGTCGCGCAGGGCGCCAACCTTGTCGGCGCGCGCTCCGTCATCTTCGTCCATTCGGGCGTCAGCAACGAGCGAGTGGCGGCCATCGCCCGCTTCGGCGCCGAGATGGTGCGCGTCGCGGGCGATTACGACCAGTCGGTTAGGGAAGCCGCCCGCGTCGCCGCCGAGCGCGGCTGGACGGTTGTCTCCGACACTTCCTGGCCGGGCTATGAGCGCATTCCGGGGCTGGTCATGCAGGGCTACACGGTGATCGTGCGCGAGGCGTTGAAGCGCCTGCCCGAGCCGCCCACCCATGTTTTCCTGCAGGCCGGCGTCGGCGGCTTCGCGGCGGCGATTGCCGGCCATCTCGCCATCGTGCTCGGCGAAAAGCGGCCGACTGTCACAGTGGTCGAGCCGGCGCGCGCCGCCTGCATCTACGAGACGGCCAAGGCCGGGCGTCCAGTCACGATCGCGCACAGCCAGCCGACCGTCATGGCGATGCTCGAATGCTACGAACCGTCGCTGGTCGCCTGGCGCGTGCTGTCGCGCCTCGGCGATGCCTTCATGACGGTGGACGAGGAGGACGCGGTGTCGGTCATGAACCGACTGGCGCGGCCTGCCGGAAACGATCCGGCGATCGTCTCCGGCGAGAGCGGCGGGGCCGGGCTCGCCGGCCTGATCCGCGCAGCCGCCGACAAGAAGATGCGCGCGGCGCTCGGCCTCGACGCCGGCTCCCGCGTTCTCATCATCAATTCCGAAGGCGCCACCGATCCCGGCCGCTATGCGGAATTGGTGGGCATGGCACCAGAAGAAGTCGGGCAAGCGAGACAGCCGGCATGAGCAACCTGACGATCGACGCCGACCGCCTTCTCGCCCGCATCGAGGAACTCGGCAGCCTAGGTCGCGATGTGCAGGGCCGGCTCGTCCGCGTCGCTGCCTCCGATATGGATCGGCTCGGCCGCGACCGCTTCGTCGGCTGGCTGGAAGAGGCAGGGCTGGAGGTCGCTATCGACCGCATCGGCAACATCTTCGGCATCTGGGCAGATGGCGCTAACAAGAGCCAGCCGCCGGTCATGCTCGGCTCGCATATCGACACGGTGATCGACGCCGGCATCTATGACGGCTGCTATGGCGTGCTCGCCGGCCTGGAGGCAATCGAGAGCCTGAAGGAGGCGGGCTTCGCGCCGACGCGCCCGATCGTGGTTGCCGCCTTCACCAACGAAGAAGGCGTGCGCTTCTCGCCCGATATGATGGGTTCGCTGGTCCATGCCGGTGGCCTCGGCGTCGAGGAAGCGCTGGCCACGACCGGGACCGACGGTTCGGTGCTGGGCAAGGAACTGGAACGCATCGGCTATGCCGGGAAGCATCAGCCCGGCTTCCTCAAGCCGCATGCCTATGTCGAACTGCATGTCGAGCAGGGGCCGGTCCTCGAGCGCGAAGGCATCGCCATCGGCGCGGTCGAGAACCTGCAGGGCATTTCCTGGCAGCGCATCACCATCGAGGGCGTCGCCAACCATGCCGGCACCACGCCGATGGCGATGCGCAAGGATGCCGGCGTTGCCGCCGCTCGCGTCATTGCCTTCCTCGCCGATCGCGCCGGCGCTTCGCCGACGCCCACGGTCGCCACCGTCGGCACTATCGCCTTCGAACCGAACGCCATCAACGTCATCCCGTCGCGGGCAACCTTCACCGTCGACCTGCGCGATCCCGACGAGACGCGCCTGCGCCAGGAGGAGGTCGCGCTCGCCGCCTTCCTCGACGGGCTCGCGGCAAGCGCCGG
>NZ_JANINM010000170.1 GCF_024509055.1 Mesorhizobium sp.
CTGGCCGACGTCACCGCCGTGCTTGGCTCTCTCGACATCGTGTTTGGTGAGGTCGATCGCTAATGTCAGTTCGTCGTCTCGCAGATGCCAGCGTCCAGCCTGCCTCCTTCTCCTTCAACAAGGCGAACGCGGCGGCGGCGCAGCAATGGATCGCCAAATACCCGAAGGGGCGCGAACAGTCGGCCATCATCCCGCTGCTGATGATCGCGCAGGAGCAGGAAGGCTGGGTCACCAAGGCAGCGATCGAGACGATCTGCGACATGCTCGGCATGCCGCGAATCCGCGGCCTCGAGGTCGCGACCTTCTACACGCAATACCAGCTCAACCCGGTCGGCACCCGGGCGCATATCCAGGTCTGCGGCACCACGCCCTGCATGCTGCGCGGCTCGGAAGCGTTGATGGATGTCTGCCGCTCGAAGATCCATCACGACCAGTTCCACACCAACGACAAGGGCACGCTTTCGTGGGAGGAGGTCGAATGCCTCGGCGCCTGCGTCAACGCGCCGATGGTCATGATCTTCAAGGACACGTTCGAGGATCTGACGCCGGAGCGGCTGGCCGAGATCATCGATCTTTATGACGCCGGCAAAGGCGCTTCGGTGACGCCCGGCCCGCAGAACGGCCGCACCGGGTCGGAGCCGGCCTCCGGCCTGACGTCGCTGACGAGCGAGAAGGCGATCCTGAAGTCGACCCGCGACAGGGAGGCCAAGGCGGCTGCGAAAGCGGCCAAGGATGCCGCTGCCGTGGCCTCGGCGGCCGCGCCTGGCGCCGTCGTCTCACAGGCGGCACCTGCGCCTGCCTCCGCCCCTGTTGCGCCATCCAAATCCAGCAAGCCGAAGACTCATGCAGCTGAAACCAGCCCGGCACTCAACACGCCGTCGCCGGTCAAAGTCGCCCCGGCCACCGAAAACGGCGCCAGCGTCAGGGCGCCGCGCCATTCGGCCGCCAACGCCAACCAGACCGCTCCGGAAGTCGAGGCAGTTTCGAAGCCGCGCAGCGGGCCGAGGACCAAGGCGGAACCGGCTGCTGCCTTCAAGTCGCCGGAAACCAAGCAGCCCGCCGCCAAGCCGGCAAAGCCCTCGCTCGAGGACAAGAACCGTCCGGCCGGCATCGAGCGTCCGGCGGCGGTTGATGACCTGAAGCTGATCTCGGGTGTAGGCCCGAAGATCGAGGGCATCCTGCATTCGTTGGGCATTTTTACCTTCGCGCAGGTGGCTTCCTGGAAGAAGGCCGAGCGCGAGTGGGTCGACGGCTATCTGAGTTTCCATGGCCGCATCGAGCGCGACGACTGGATCAAGCAGGCGAAGGCGCTCGCCAAGGGCGGCGTCGCCGAATACATCCGCGTCTTCGGCAAGAAGCCGGTCTGAGGGACGAAAAATGCTTCAGGACAAAGACCGCATCTTCACCAACATCTACGGCCTGTTCGACAAGTCGCTGGCTGGCGCGCAGGCGCGCGGTGCCTGGGACGATACGCCCGGTCTCATCGCCAAGGGGCGCGACTGGATCGTCAACGAGATGAAGGCGTCGGGCCTGCGCGGCCGCGGCGGCGCCGGTTTCCCGACCGGGCTGAAATGGTCGTTCATGCCCAAGCAGAGCGACGGCCGCCCGAGCTATCTGGTCATCAACGCCGACGAATCCGAGCCCGGCACCTGCAAGGACCGCGACATCCTGCGCAACGATCCGCACACGCTAGTCGAGGGCGCTCTGGTCGCCGGCTTCGCCATGGGCGCGATTGCTGCTTACATCTACGTGCGCGGCGAGTTCATCCGCGAGCGCGAGGCGCTTCAACGTGCGATCGACGAAGCCTACGCGGCGAAGCTCATCGGCAAGGGCAATACGTCGGGCTATGATTTCGACGTCTACATGCATCATGGCGCCGGCGCCTATATCTGCGGCGAGGAAACGGCGCTGCTCGAAAGCCTCGAAGGCAAGAAGGGCCAGCCGCGGCTGAAGCCGCCGTTCCCGGCCAATGTCGGCCTTTATGGCTGTCCCACGACGGTGAACAACGTCGAATCGATCGCCGTCGCGCCGACCATCCTGCGCCGTGGCGCCGCCTGGTTCTCATCCTTCGGCCGGCCGAACAATGCCGGCACCAAGCTGTTCTGCATCTCCGGCCACGTCAACAACCCGTGCACGGTCGAAGAGGCGATGTCGATCCCGTTCCGCGAACTGATCGATACGCATTGCGGCGGCATTCGTGGCGGCTGGGACAATCTGCTGGCAGTCATCCCGGGCGGCGCTTCGGTGCCACTGGTGCCGGCAGCGCAGATTATGGACGCGCCGATGGATTTCGACGCGTTGCGCGATTTGAAGTCCGGCCTCGGCACGGCGGCTGTCATCGTCATGGACAAGTCGACCGATATTGTGAAGGCGATCGCCAGGCTTTCCTACTTCTACAAGCATGAGAGCTGCGGCCAGTGCACGCCGTGCCGTGAAGGCACCGGCTGGATGTGGCGGGTGATGGAGCGGCTGGTGCGCGGCGAGGCGCAGAAGCGCGAGATCGACATGCTGCTCGACGTGACCAAGCAGGTCGAGGGGCACACGATTTGCGCGCTGGGCGACGCGGCTGCGTGGCCGATCCAGGGCCTGATGCGGCACTTCCGCGGCGAGGTGGAGCGGCGTATCGACGAATTTTCGCGCAACGCACATCGGGTCGAGCCGGTGATGGTGGCAGCGGAATAGGATTTTGGGAATGCGGGCGAAAGCCCGAGACGGAAAGCAGGGGCGGGGCATACGAAGAAACGACCAGGAGATGTCTATGGCGCCGTATTCGATACCCTATCCGCTGATGCCCAGTTTGGAACAACTCGAGAAGATGAACCAGGACCTGACCAGGATGATGCCGAAGGAGATGGCTGGCGCCGTCAACCTTTTCGCGCATCCCGTGGCCGGGGCGGCAGCGATGTCGGCGCTCGGCGTCGGCCTGGCCAACCATGCCCTCGGCGTCTGGATGGGCGCCGTGTCCGGCACGATCGAAGCCTCGCAACGCATGTTCCAGCCGTTCCTCGATGACCTCGAGGCGCGAACCGAGGCCGCCGCCAATTCGTCCAAGGCGCGAAAGGCCACCGAGACGCTGATCGCAGAGGCGCAGACCTTCGCCAAGGATGTGACCGATATCGCGGCGAACGCCACAGAGAAGGCGCTCGACTCGGCTGGTGCCGACATCGTGCCGGGAGCAGCCCCGGCCGGGCTGATGCCGGAAGATTTCCGGCAGCCGAAATCCATGCAGAAGCCGGCGAAACCTTCGGACCTGAAGGCGATATCGGGCATCGGGCCGAAGCTGGAAAAAGTGTTGAACGGGCTTGGCATCTGGACCTATGGCCAGATCGCCGCCTGGACGTTGGAAGAGATCGCCTGGGTCGAGGATTACCTGTCGCTTGCCGGCCGCGTCGGCCGCGACGACTGGACTGCCCAGGCGGCGGCGCTCGCCGCGGCCAAGTGAAATTGAAATGCCGGGCGCGGCTTCGGTCGCGCCCGTAAAGAGAGATTGCGGGAAATCCGCAGGGGTTTGAGGCGAATGGCAAAGCTAAAGGTCGACGGGAAAGAGATCA
>NZ_JANINM010000171.1 GCF_024509055.1 Mesorhizobium sp.
ACGCATGAAATGAAGTTTGCCCGCGAGGTCGCGACGCATGTCGTCTACCTCTACAACGGGCTGGTCGAGGAAGAGGGTCCGCCCGAACAGCTGTTCGGCGCGCCCAAATCCGAAAGGCTCAAGCAATTCCTCCGCAACGTCGGTTAGGGTCGGCGTCAAGCGGGGCGAAGAACCGGGAACAACAACAAAGTGGGAGTCCTGATATGAAGACTGTTCTCAAGACGTTCGCCGCGACGCTGCTCTTCGGCGTCGCCGCGATGGGCGTGGCCAAGGCCGACCAGGTGAAGATCGGCGTTGCAGCCGAGCCTTATCCGCCCTTCACCTCGCCTGATTCTTCCGGCAAATGGGTGGGCTGGGAAATCGACTTCGTCGATGCCGTGTGCGCCGAAGAGAAGATGGACTGCGTGATCACGCCCGTCGCCTGGGACGGCATCATTCCGGCGCTGACCACCAAGAAGATCGACGCGATCGTGTCCTCAATGTCGATCACCGACGAGCGCAAGAAGACGATCGACTTCTCCGACAAGTATTACAACACGCCGACCGCCATCATCGGACCAAAGGACAAGAAGTTCGGCCCAACGCCGGACGACCTGAAGGGCAAGGTCATCGGCGTGCAGGTGTCGACCATCCACGCCGTCTACGCCAAGAAGCACTTTACCGGGGCGCAGGAAATCAAGGAGTACCAGACCCAGGACGAGGCCAACAATGACCTTGCCGCCGGCCGCCTCGATGCGGTGCAGGCCGATTCGGTCGCGCTCAGCGATTTCCTCAAGACGGACCAGGGCAAGGCCTGCTGCGACCTGAAGGGCATGGTCGCACCTGACGAAGAGGTGCTCGGTTCGGGCGTCGGCGCCGGCGTGCGCAAGGAAGACACCGCGCTCAAGGAAAAGTTCAACGCCGGCATCAAGGCGATCCGCGCCAACGGCAAGTATGACGAGATCTCGAAGAAATACTTCGATTTCGACATCTACGGCGCCGCGCCGCAGTCGAACTGACGGCATCAGACAAGCCGGGGCATGGCGCTGGCGCCATGCCCTTTCAAGCCCAAACCTTGTGCCATGCATGTTCGCCGCTGACCGCCTGGTCAGCGGTTTGACAGCAATCGGGGGCGAAGCTGATCGACGTGTTTCTTCCGGCCTCGGCGGCCGGCATCTTTGAGCTCCTGTCACCGGAGCCCCCCGGCTGGGGCGCTACGCTGCTTGTCGGTTTGCTGCATTCGATCGAGATCGCCGTCGGCGCCACGTGCCTCGGCCTGATGATCGGCACCGCGGGCGCCTTCGGTAAGCTCTATGGCGGCCCGGTGACGCGCGACCTGCTCGCCGTTTACACGACCGTGGTGCGCGCCGTGCCTGAGCTGGTGCTGATCCTGCTGCTCTATTATGCCGGCACGGACCTCATCAACCAGGTGCTTACGGCGATGGGCTACCAGCGCGTCGACATCAGCGGGCTGGCGGCCGGCATCTTCGTGCTCGGCGTGGTCCAGGGCGCCTATTCGACCGAAGTTATTCGCGGCGCCATCCTCGCCATTCCGCAGGGCCAGATCGAAGCCGCCCGAGCCTACGGCATGTCGCCTGGCTTGATGCTGAGGCGCATAACAGTGCCGGCCATGCTGCCTTTCGCGATACCCGGCCTTGCCAATCTCTGGCTGATCGCCACCAAGGACACGGCGCTCCTCGCCGTGGTCGGCTTCTTCGAACTGACGCTGGCCACGCGGCAGGCCGCAGGCGTGACCAAGGCCTATCTCATCTTCTATCTCGCGGCGGGCGTGCTCTACCTTGCCCTGTCGCTCTTTTCCAACCTGATCATCGGCCGCGTCGAAGCCTGGTCGCGGCGTGGTATGCCGTCGGTCAAGGAGGCACGCTGATGTCCGCGGAAGCCACCGCGATCACCATGGCGGCGCGCGCCTCCATCTGGCTCAAGCCGCACCGTATCGTGCTGATCCTGATCGCCCTTGGATTGGCGCTTTGCGCCGCCTTCTTCATGCGCTGGGACTGGCTGCCGCAATATTGGGAAATGGGGCTGCTCGGAATCTGGCGCGCGCTGTGGATCCTCGCTGTTACCTGCGCGCTGGGCTTCCTGCTTGCCGTGCCGCTCGGGCTTGCGCAGGCCGGCGGGCCGTTCTGGTTCGCCGTGCCAGCCAAGGTCTTCTGCACCATCATCCGGGGAACGCCGCTGCTGCTGCAGCTATGGCTGCTCTATTACGGGCTGGGCTCGCTGTTCCCACAGTATCCCTGGATCCGCGATTCCTGGATGTGGCCCTATCTCAGGCAGGCGTGGCCATATGCCGTCGTGGCCCTGACGCTGTCCTTCGCCGGTTATGAGGGCGAGGTGATGCGCGGCGCCTTCGCCGGCGTGCCCAAGGGCCAGTTGGAGGCCGCCCGCGCCTTCGGCATGAGCCGCTGGAAAATATTCCGGCGCATCTGGCTGCCGCAGGCCTTCTACCGGGCGCTGCCGACGCTGACCGGCGAAACCGTGCTGCAGCTGAAGTCGACGCCTCTGGTGGCGACGATCAGCGTCATCGACATCTTCGCCGTCTCGTCCAAAGTTAGGCAGGACACCTACCTGACCTACGAACCCCTGCTGCTGCTGGCGCTGATCTATATGACGATCACCGGCATCCTGGTGCTCATCTTCAGCAGGATCGAGGCACGCATCCCGGTCAAGATCGGTTAGCAGGGACGGCACGAAAGAGTGTCCGCCGCAATTCTTGCAGTGACGGACGATTTTCAACACAAACATCGCCTTGTCTGCTGCTAATCCCAGACCCGGCTACGCATTCAGATTCTGGAATCTCAGGATGGCGACAATGCAACTCTCTCTCGACCAGGCAACAGGGCTGTGCCGGATGGCGGCGCTCGGCGCGGGCGCCAACGAGGAGGCGGCGCAATCGCTGACCGCCTCGATCATCGCGGCCGAGGCCGAAGGCCTATCGACGGTCGGCCTGTCGCATTTCATCGACTACCTCGAAGCGCTGGAAGCCGGCCGTATCGACGGCAACGCCGATCCCGTGATCACCAGGCCGGCGCTCGCCGTCTATCTTTCCGACGCGCGGGGCGGGCTCGCCCACACCGGTTTCGACCGCACGATCGAGGATCTCGCCAAGGCGGCGAAGCTGTTCGGCGTCGCCATCTTCTCGCAGAAGAACGCCTATACCTGCGGCGCGCTTGGCTATTTCACCGGGCGGCTGGCCGAACAGGGGCTGGTGTCCTTCGCGGCAACAAACGGGCCGGCGGTGCTGGCAGGCTCCGGCTCGGTCAAGCCGGTCTATTGCACCAACCCGATGTCCTTTGCCGCGCCCGCCGCGGACGGACCGCCTTTGGTCATCGACCAATCGTCGAGCGCGACGGCCTTCGTCAACATCCGCAAAGCGGCGGAGGACGGCAAGAATATCCCCGAAGGCTGGGCCTTGGATGCGAACGGCAATCCGACCACCGACCCTGCGGCGGCAATGAAGGGAGCGATGCTTGCCTTCGGCGGCCAGCGCGGGGCCAACATCGCCTTGATGGTCGAGGTGCTGGCGGCGGGCATTTCCGGCGCCAACTGGTC
>NZ_JANINM010000172.1 GCF_024509055.1 Mesorhizobium sp.
GCCGGCACCGAGCCGACGCTGCCGCTCTACATCTGGAGCCAGCTGCGCTTCCCGCGCTCGCTGCCGACGGTGATGGCGCTGGGCACGGTGATCCTCGCCGTTTCCTTCGTCATCGCCGGCACCGCCGAAATCCTTCGCCATCGCGGCCTTGGCGCCGCGCGCCGCAATCCAGCCTGAAACCACAACAAAGAAAGAGGAGAACGGAAATGACATTGCATCTGAAATCGCTTACCGGGCACAGGGCTCGCGCAGGCCTCGCCGCTCTGGCGCTCGCGCTGTCGTCGACGGTCGCTCTGGCCGCCGAAAAGCTGCAATACTTCACGTGGTCGGGTTACGAATTGCCCGACTTCAACAAGAGCTTCCTCGCCGCGCATCCGGACGGCGTCGAGGCGACGATCTTCGGCGATGACGATGATGCCTTCACCAAGGTCAAGGCGGGCTTCCGCCCGGACATCGCGCACCCCTGCTACGACAAGGTGGCGCGCTGGAACAAGGAAGGCCTGCTGCAGCCGATCGACACCAAGCGCATCAAGAACTGGGACTCCATCTTCCCGGTGTTCAAGAACCTGCCCGACCTGCAGGCCGGCGACGGCAAGGTCTGGATGGTGCCGTGGGACTGGGGCAATACGTCGATCCTCTACCGCACCGACCTGGTGAAGAACCCCGAGGCCAGCTGGAATCTTCTCTGGGACAAGCAATATGCCGGCCGCATGGCAACTATCGACGCCGTGCATGACACGCCGATCGTTGCCGCGCTTCTGGCGGGCGTGAACCCCTTCGACATGACGCCGGAGCAGATGGACAAGGTCGCCGCGAAGTTGCGCGAACAGCGGCCGGTGCTTTCGAGCTACACCACCGACATGACCTCCGTCGAGCAGGCGCTGGCCAGCGGCCAACTGGTCGCCGCCATGACCTGGAATGCGTCGGCCACATCGCTGAAGAAGCAGGGCGTCCCGGTCGAGTTCATGAAGCCGAAGGAAGGCATGCTGACCTGGGCCTGCGGCTTCGTCATGCTGAAGGACGCCAAGAACGTCGATCTCGCCTATGACTTCATCAACAGCCGGCTCGACGCCGACTCGGGTAAGTTCCTTATCCAGTCCTACGGCTATGGCAGCTCGCTCTCCACCGCTTTCGCTGGGATTTCGAAGGAGGAACTGGACAAGCTGCAATTGCCGGCGGATCCGGACGTGATGCTGAAGTCGACGATCTTCACCGGGCCGATGAAGCAGAACGACGATGTGGCGAAAATGTTCGAGAAGGTGAAGGCAGGGGGCTGAGCGAGAACTCCCCTTCTCCCCTTGTGGGAGAAGGTGGATCGGCGCGTAGCGCCGAGACGGATGAGGGGTGGGTGACGGATCGCCGTCCTTGCCAAGCTGGAGCACCCCTCATCCGTCGCCTTCGGCGACACCTTCTCCCACAAGGGGAGAAGGGGGAGCCAAGCGGCGCTGCGCCGCGCCGAAAGACTGGACGAGGATTATTGCATGGATGTTCTGGACGAAGCAGCCGAAAAGCCGAAGGACGAAGCCGACGTCCGTGTCGGCCGGCGCGTGCGGGCGCTGCGGCTCGAGCGCAACCTGTCGCTGGCGGAGCTTGCGGCCAAGGCCGGCATCTCCATCGGCGCGCTCAGCCAGATCGAGCGCGGCATGTCCTCGCTGCGCGTCAAGGTGATCTGGCCGCTGGCCGCCGCCCTCGACATCGAACCATCGGCGCTGATCACCGACGGCAATGATGCGGTGAACGACCTCTATTGCGTGCGCGCCGACAAGCGGCGTTCGATCCCGGTCAAGTCGGAAGGCATCGCCAAGGCATTGTTGTCGCCGCCCGCGGCGACGCTCACCGGCATGCTGGTGACGGTGGAAGCGGGCGGCGGCACGGCGGAAGCCTACGCCCATGCCGGCCATGAATTCGGCTTCGTCATGACCGGCGAGGTCGAGTTGGTGGTCGACGCCACGACTTATGTTCTGAAGGCCGGCGACAGCTTTGCGTTCAAGAGCACGCTGCTGCATGCTTTCCGCAATCCCGGCTTCGAGCGCTGCCAGATCCTGTGGGTGAACACGACCAAGCCGTCCGAGGTGCGCGATGGCGCCTGACGCGCTCGTTCGATTGCAGAAAGTCTCAAAAGTCTTTCCGGGCGGCATTGTCGGCCTCGATGCCGTCGATCTCGACATTGCTCCGGGCGAATTCCTGACCCTGCTCGGTCCCTCCGGTTGTGGCAAGACGACCAGCCTGCGCGTCATTGCCGGCTTCGAGAGCCCGACCGGCGGCAACGTGCTGCTCGAAGGCCGTGACATCACCGGCCTCCGGCCCTTCGATAGGCCAGTCAACACGGTCTTCCAGGACTACGCGCTGTTCCCGCATATGGACGTCGCAGACAATGTTGGCTTCGGCCTGTCGCTTCGAAAGCTCTCCGGCACCGAACAGGCCAGGCGCGTCGGCGAAGCGCTGGACATGGTCGGGCTCGCCGACAAGCTGCGTGCCCGCATCCCGGAGCTTTCCGGCGGCCAGCGCCAGCGCGTCGCGCTTGCCCGCGCCATCGTCTGCGAACCGCGCGTGCTGCTGCTCGACGAGCCGTTGTCGGCGCTCGACGCGCATCTGCGCGAGCAGATGCAGATCGAGCTGAAACGCCTGCAGTCGCGCCTCGGCACCACCTTCGTCATGGTCACCCACGATCAGACCGAGGCGCTGTCGATCTCCGACCGCATCGTCGTCATGAACAAGGGCCGCATCGAGCAGATCGCGCCGCCGGCGACGTTATACGACCGGCCAGCGACACGTTTCGTCGCTTCGTTCATCGGCACGATGAATCTCCTGCAGTCACGCTTCCTCGGCAAAGACGGCGAGCGTCTACGCTTTGCCGCCGGCAACCTGACATTGGAGGCCCAGTCCGAAACCGGCCAAACGCCGGTTGCGGGCGAGACTCGCACCCTAGGTGTGCGTCCGGAGGATTTGCTGACAGCCACCGAAGCGGCCGAAGGAACCACGCCCGCGCGGGTCAACGGCATTGTCTTCCACGGTCGCACGTTGCGCCTTCATGCCGAGCTTGGGCAAGGGACATCGATCGTCATCGATGCGCCGCGCCGCGCCGACGGTTTTCAATTCAGCGTCGGCGACGTGGCGCATATCAGTCTCCGGCGTGGCGCTAACTGCCCTATGCTATCCAACTAACTTCCCCGCCATTTTCCAGATAACGGAGCCCTTCATGAGCAATCACCTGAAGTTTTTCATCGACGGCAAATGGGTCGACCCGGTCGCGCCGGCGGCGCTGGACGTCATCGATCCGTCGACCGAGGAAGCCTATACGAAAATCTCGGTCGGCTCGAAGGCCGATGTCGACAAGGCCGTTGCCGCCGCCAAGGCCGCGTTCCCGTCCTTTTCGCAGACCACCAAGGGCGAGCGCCTGAAGCTTCTGAAGCGCATCCTCGAAGTCTACAACGAGCGCTATGAGGACATCGCCCAGGCCGTGAGCCAGGAGATGGGCGCGCCGATCAGCTGGGCGCGCGAGGCGCAGGCCTGGGCCGGCCGCGCGCATATGGAAGCCACCATC
>NZ_JANINM010000173.1 GCF_024509055.1 Mesorhizobium sp.
CGGCCGACCGGGATCTGCGGGATGATGCGCTCGTTGAGCACCTTCTCGTCGATCGCCTTGACCATCTCGGTGGCGATGTAGCCGGGGCAGATGACGTTGACGGTGATGCCTGCGCGCGCCCCTTCCTGCGCCAGAGCCTTGCTGAAGCCAATGTCACCGGCCTTCGCGGCCGAGTAGTTGGTCTGCCCGGCCTGGCCCTTCTGGCCGTTGATCGAGGAGATGGTGATGACGCGGCCGAATTTGCGGTCGCGCATGCCGCTCCACAGCGGATGCGTCATGTTGAAGACGCCGGATAGATTGGTGTCGACGACCTCCTTCCACTGCTCGCGAGTCATCTTGTGGAACATGGCGTCGCGGGTGATGCCGGCATTGTTGACCAATACCGAGACCGGACCGAGATCGGCCTCGACCTTGCCGATGCCGGCAGCGCAGGCGTCGTAATCGGCGACCGACCATTTGTAGACAGGGATCCCGGTCTCTGCCTTGAACTTCGCGGCCGCCTCGTCATTGCCGGCATAGTTGGCGGCCACCGAATATCCTGCATTTTTGAGCGCGACCGATATTGCCGCGCCGATGCCGCGCGATCCGCCCGTGACGATTGCTACCTTGCTCATGCGCTTCCCCTTCTTGAAGTGGCCCTGTATCCGGGCCTGTCAGATACAAAACGGGCGGCTTGCGCCGCCCGTCAGTCATCTCGTCAGAGTGCTTCCACGCACATTGCGACGCCCATGCCGCCGCCAATGCATAGGGTCGCCAACCCCTTCCTGGCGCCGCGCCGGCGCATCTCATGCACCAGCGTGTTGAAGATGCGGGCGCCGGAAGCGCCGATCGGATGGCCGATGGCGATGGCGCCGCCATTGACGTTGACGATCGAGGTGTCCCAGCCCATGCCCTTGTTGACGGCGCAAGCCTGCGCGGCGAAGGCCTCGTTGGCCTCGACGAGATCGAGGTCCTTCGCCGACCAGCCGGCCTTTTCCAGCGCCCTCTTCGAAGCCGGGATCGGGCCGGTGCCCATGATCGCCGGATCGACGCCGGCGGTCGCCCAGGACGCTATGCGCACCAACGGCGTGATGCCGCGACGGACAGCCTCGGCTTCGCTCATCAGCAGCGCGCCGGCGGCGCCGTCATTGATGCCGGATGCGTTGGCGGCGGTGACCGTGCCATCCTTGTCGAAGGCGGGCTTCAATTTGGTCATGGCGTCCAACGTCGCGCCGTGACGGATATACTCGTCCTGGTCGACGACGGTGTCGCCCTTCTTGCCCTTGATGGTGAAGGCGACGATCTCGTCCTTGAACTTGCCGGCCTTCTGCGCGGCTTCCGCCTTGTTCTGCGATGCCAGAGCGAACTCATCCTGGTCGTCGCGGGTGATCTGGAACTGGCGGGCGACGTTCTCGGCGGTGTTGCCCATGTGGTAGCCGTTGAAGGCGTCCCACAGGCCGTCCTTGATCATGGTGTCGATCATTTTGTAATCGCCCATCTTGACCCCGGCGCGCAGGTGCTGGGCGTGCGGCGACAGCGACATCGATTCCTGGCCACCCGCGACGATCACCTTGGCGTCGCCGGTCGCGATCTGCTGCATGCCGAGCGCGATCGCGCGCAGGCCGGAGCCGCAGACCTGGTTGAGACCCCAGGCGGTGGTCTCCTTGGGCAGGCCGGCATTGATCGAGGCCTGGCGGGCGGGGTTCTGGCCCTGGGCTGCCGTCAGCACCTGGCCGAGGATGACCTCGTCGACTTCCGCCGGATCGACCTTGGCCCGCGCCAGCAACTCCTTGATGACCACCGCACCAAGCTCATGGGCCGGCGTTGCGGCGAAACTGCCGTTGAAGGAACCGACCGCCGTGCGGGCGGCGCTGGCGACGACAATTGAATTGGAAGCGGACATTTTTCTTCTCCAGACTTCGAGGTGTCGTGTTTTAGGGTACCGTTATGGACTTTCTTGCCCGTTCCAGAACCCGAGTCAAACCGGAAATGGGCATGGCCGCCATGCGCCGCAAGCACGCCGCACCGGCGGCCCGCCGCAACGCAATCACGGTCGCGCAGCATTTTTCGCCCGGCCATGCAGCATTAATTGATGCCGCACTGCACAAACCACTTGGAATTGTGACGCTTTTGCGCATATCCTCGACAAATGGCGCAATCGTTACCGGCTGCTTACTCTCAATGCGCCGGTATCCTGGGGAGGATACGGATGGCCGCGAAAGACGACCCGATCGTCATCAAGAAATATGCCAATCGCCGGCTCTACAACACCGGCACCAGCACCTATGTGACGCTCGAGGATCTGGCCGAGATGGTCAAGAAGGGCGAGGAGTTCACGGTGCAGGACGCCAAGACCGGCGATGACATCACCCATCCGGTGCTGACCCAGATCATCTTCGAGCTGGAGAACAAGGATGGGCAGAACATGCTGCCGATCCCGTTCCTGCGCCAGTTGATCGCCTTCTATGGCGATCAGATGCAGATGATCGTGCCGAGCTTCCTCGAGCAGTCGATGATCGCCTTCACCAAGGAGCAGGAGCGTTTCCGCGAGCAGATGAAGGGCGCCTTCGGCAAGACGCCAATCGACATGATGAAGACGCCGATGAAGGCGCTGGAGGAGCAGACGCGCCGGAACGTCGAGATGTTCCAGAACGCCATGCGCATGTTCACGCCGTTCCCGCCCGCCGGCACAAATTCAGCCGCGCCGGCCGAGCCGACCAAGAAAGAAGAAAAATCCGACGACCTGCAGGAATTGAAGGCGCAGATCGCGGCCATGCAGCGCAAGCTGGACACGATGTCCTGACGGGTGTGTCACCGTTTGTGACAGTCGCAAGCGTTCATGGTTAGCCGAAAAGGCCCATCCCTTCGTCATCCTCGGGCTTGACCCGAGGATCCATGCCGTGACCTTGGTCGCAGGATGGAACGGTGCAGATTCTGCAATTGTTGCAATTCCTTAGCGTCACGGCATGGATCCTGGGGTCTGCGCGCGTCGCTTCGCTCCTTGCTCCGCCCTAGGATGACGACAGACACGCATTCCGGCTAATCCCTGGAAGCCCTCATGCCGGCCCGGCAGGCCCGTCATAACGCGCACGGGGCCTGATCGGCCGGTTGCTCATCACCTGCTCGATGGCATGAGCGGTCCAGCCGATGCTGCGGCCGAGCGCGAACAGGCGAAACGGCGCATCGGCGGGCAGCTGCAGGCCGCGGGTCATCGCGGCCAGCGCGAAATCGATATTGGGCTGCAGGCCGGTCGCGGCGACGACCGCGTCGCGCAATTGCAGCAGTCCACGGTCGACATCGAGACCCGGCAACAGGCCCACGGCGCGCGGATCGCCTTCCGGATAGAGCGGATGGCCGAAACCCGGCAGCGGCCGGTCGTGGGCGAGCCAACGGGCGATCGCCTCGTCCGGGCCTAGCCGCTCCGCATCCTCGACGAGCGCGATCGCCGCCGCACCCGCCCCACCGTGGCGCGGGCCGGTGAGCGTCGCGAGACCGGCGAGCAGGCAGGCGGCGATCGGCGCGCCGGTGGAGGCCGCGACGCGGG
>NZ_JANINM010000174.1 GCF_024509055.1 Mesorhizobium sp.
ACCCACCAGGCGCGCAGGATGAATTCGCGCGCCGAGGCAAGCATGGTGCCCCATTCCGGCGTCGGCGGCTGGGCGCCGAGACCGAGGAAGCCGAGCGCCGCCGCCTCGAGGATGGCATTGGAGAAGGACAGCGTGCCCTGGACGATCAGCGGCGCCAGGCAGTTGGGCAGAATGGTGCGGAGCATCAGCCTGAGGTGTCCGGCACCAGCGACTTTTGCCGCCACGACATATTCGCGGCTTTTCTCGGCCATCACGGCGGCGCGCACCAGGCGAGCAAAATGCGGCTGCAGGACGAGCGCGATCGCCAGCATGGCGTTGAACAGGCCGGGCCCGAGGATGGTGACAAGCACCAGCGCCAGGAGCAGCGACGGGAAGGCCAGGATCAGGTCCATGACGCGCATGATCGCGACATCGACCCAGCCGCGGAAATAGCCCGCCAGCAGGCCGAGCGTGATGCCGCCGGTCAGCGCCAGCGTGACCACGACCGCGCCGATCAGCAGCGAGAAACGCGCGCCGTAGAGCAGGCGCGAGAGGATGTCGCGGCCAACCGGATCGGTGCCGAGCAGATATTGCGTCGAGCCGCCTTGCTGCCAGGCAGGAGGCCTGAGGAACGCGGTCTTGTCCTGGATATCGGGCGCATAAGGCGCAAGCAACGGGGCGAACAGCGCGGCGAGCACGAGGATGATGAAGACGAACAGGCCGATGACGGCGCCGCGGTTCACCGAGAAATAGTGCCAGAAGGTCCTGAGGCCGGTGAGGCGATCAGGGTTGCCGGCAGCCATGGGGGCGGTTTGGGTCGACTGGCTCATCAGGCTGCCCTGATGCGCGGGTTGATGACGGCATAAAGCACGTCGACGATGAGGTTCACGGCCATGACGATGAGTGCGATCAAAAGCAGACCCGACTGCACGACGACATAATCGCGCTTGAAGATGGAATCCACCATCCACTTGCCGATGCCCGGCCAGGCGAAGATGGTTTCGGTAAGGATGGCGCCTGCAAGCAGCGTGCCGACCTGCAGGCCGATCGTGGTGACGACCGGGATCAGCGCGTTGCGCAAGGCATGCACGCCGATGACCCTGGCCGCGGAAAGGCCCTTGGCACGGGCGGTGCGGACATAGTCCTCGCCAAGCACCTCAAGCATAGCCGAGCGCGTCTGGCGCGCGATCACCGCGAGCGGAATGGTGCCGAGCACGATCGATGGCAGGATGAGATGGCTGAGCGCCGAGCGCAGCGCGTCCCATTTGCCATAGATGATGCTGTCGATTGTCATAAAGCCGGTGATCGGCTTGAAGAAGAACTGCAACCCTATTCGGCCCGAAACCGGCGTCCAGCCGAGATAGCCGGAAAAGAAGATGATGAGCAGCAGGCCCCACCAGAAGATCGGCATGGAATAGCCGACGAGCGCGGTGCCCATCAGCGACTGGTCGAACCATGAGCCGCGCTTGACGGCCGCGACTATGCCGGCCGGGATGCCGATGAGCATGGCAAAGACCATGGCGAAGAAGGAAAGCTCCAGCGTCGCCGGGAAGAGTGTCTTGAACTCCTCAATGACCGGGCGCTTGGACGAAATGGAAACGCCGAAATCGCCCGTGGCGACCTCACCGACATAGCGCGCGTATTGCTCCCAGATCGGCAGATTGAAGCCGAACTGTTCCTTGAGCTCCTCGTAGCGGGCGGGGGCGACGCCATGCTCGCCCGCCATGGCGAGGATCGGGTCGCCGGGCAGTAGCCGCACGAAGGCGAAAGCGCAGATTGTGATGCCGACCAAGGTCGGGATCAGGAGGGCGATTTTGTTTAGAAGATATCTGAGCATCGTTCAAAAGGAATGGGGCGGCGTTGGAATTCGCGCCGCCCCGTTCGCAATATTACTCGGACTTGTCAACGCCGTCGAAGCGGTGAATGCCGAGAGGATCCATCTTATACCCGGTTACGTTGTTGCGAACGACCGAATACACCTGGCTGTGGGCCAGCAGGAAAGCGGGCGCTTCCTTTGCAAACACCACCTGCGCCTGTTCATAGAGCTTGGCGCGTTCAGCCTGGTCGCTGGTCTTCTTGGCCTTCTGGATCAGGTCCTCGAAGTCCTTGTCGCACCAGCTGGAGTAGTTCGACACCCCGATTGCCGAGCAGGCGAAGAGGGTAGCGAAGAAGTTGTCCGGATCGCCATTGTCGCCGGTCCAGCCGATCTGGAAGGCGCCTGGGCGGTCCTTCTTCTTTCCTTCGCTGCGATACTTCGTCCATTCGTAGTTGACGATCTCGGCCTTGACCCCGACCTTGGCCCAATCGGCCTGGATCAGTTCGGCCGCGCGCTGGAAGTTCGGGTTGTAAGGACGAACCCGATCCGACGCCCATAGCTGGATTTCCTTGAGGCCTGCGTCAGCCAGCACCTTCTTGGCCGCTTCCGGATTATAGGCATCGACCTTCACGTCCTTGTTCCACGACCACATGGTCGGCGGGATAAGGTTCTCGGCGGGCGTAGCGCCAGCATCCTGGAAGAGCGACTTGATCAGCGCTTCCCGGTCGATCGCCTGGTTGAGCGCATGACGAACCTCCGGCTTGTCCATCGGCGGAATCGTCGTGTTGTAGCTCATGTAGCCGATGTTCAGGCCGGCCTGATCGAGGAGCGTGACGTCCTTGTTGGCCTTGATCGTGGCAAGGTCAGCCGGGTTCGGATAGGGAGCGACGTCGCATTCGCCGGCCAGCACCTTCTGGATGCGGGCGGTCGCGTCTGGCGTGATGGCGAAGACCAGGTCGTCGATCTTCTCCTTGCCCTTGAAGTAGTCGGGGTTCGCTGCGTAGCGGATGACCGAATCCAGCTGGTAGTCAACGAACTGGAACGGGCCCGTGCCGATCGGCTTGGTCGAGAAGTCGGCCATCTTGCCGGATTTCTCGAGCTGGTCGGCATATTCCTTCGACACGATCGAGGCGAAGTCCATGCCAAGGTTGGCCAGCATCGGCGCGTTCGGCTCGGTCAGCGTCAGCTTGACGGTGAGGTCGTCGACCTTTTCCCACTTGGCGACATATTTCGGCATGTCCATGCCGGTGTAGTAGTCCCAGGTCAGGTTCGGCAGATACTTGTCGCCGTTCCACGGGTTCTGCTTGTTGAACTGGCGGTCGAAGGAGAAGACGACGTCATCGGCGTTGAGGTCGCGCGTCGGCTTGAAATAGTCGGTGGTCTGGAATTTCACGCCCGGATGCAGGTGGAAAGTATAGACCAGGCCATCATCGGAAATTTCCCACTTGTCGGCAAGGCCAGGCTCGAGCTCGGTGCCGCCATGCTTGAATTCGACCAGGCGCGAGTAGACGGTGCGCGACGAGGCGTCGAAATCGTTACCGCCGGTCGTCGTACCCGGGTCGAAATTGGCCGGCGACGCCTCGGAGCAATAGACTAGCGTCTTTGCATTGGCCATGCCACCCAGGACGCTTGCAGCCAGCAGCGCGGCTGCAAAAGTCATTGTCTTTTTCATTGAGCACTCCCTGATGTTCTCCCAAGCCCCTCTATCAGGCTCG
>NZ_JANINM010000175.1 GCF_024509055.1 Mesorhizobium sp.
CCATCAAGCAGGCGGCCGAGTTCGGCATCGTCGCCGGCGGCCAGCGGCTGGCGGCACTTCTCTTCACGCTGGCCGAAGTGCACGGCCTCGGCCTGCAGGCGGCGCAGGGCGTCGTGCTCACCGAGGGCTATTACTGGGACCGCGACGACAAGAGCCGCGAATTTGCCGACCGCTTCTTCAAGCGCACCGGCCGCATGCCCAACATGATCCAGGCCGGCACCTATTCGGCGGTGACGCAGTATCTGAAGGCTGTCGACAAGGCCGGCACCGACGAGACCGAGGCGGTGGCCAAGGAACTGCATGAGATGCCGGTCAACGACGTCTTCGCCGCCAACGGCAAGGTACAGGCCGACGGCTCGATGGTGCACGACATGTATCTCTACCAGGTCAAGAAGCCGGAAGAGTCGAAGAAGGATTGGGATTACTACAAGTACCTGGCGACCATTCCGGGCGACAAGGCTTTCATGAAGGCCGAGGACAGCGGCTGTCCGCTCGTCACCAAGTGACGCTCGAAACCGCGACGGCCGTCCGGCCGGACGGCGAAGACAGGCCGCGGGTGGTGCTTTCCGCCCGTGGTCTGCGGCGTGACTTTGCCGGCTTCGTCGCCGTGAAGGATGTCGACCTCGATATCCATCACGGCAAGATCCACGCCCTTATCGGGCCGAACGGCGCCGGCAAGACCACCATCTTCAACCTGCTGACCAAATTCCTGCAGCCGACCAGCGGCAGGATCGAGTTGCTCGGCACCGACATCACCCGCACGCCGCCCGCCAAGGTGGCGCGCATGGGGCTCGTCCGCTCCTTCCAGATATCGGCGATCTTTCCGCATCTCAGCGTGCTCGACAATGTCCGCGTCGCCCTGCAGCGTCCCGGTGGGCTGGGCTACCAGTTCTGGCGCCCTGTCTCGGCGCTCGACCAGCTCACGCCCCGGGCGCGCGCGCTGCTCGCCATCGTCGGGCTGGACGATGCCGAGCACCGGCTGGCCGGCGATCTTTCCTATGGCCGCAAGCGCGTGCTGGAGATCGCCACCACGCTGGCGCTCGACCCCAAGGTGCTGCTGCTCGACGAGCCGATGGCCGGCATGGGCCATGAGGACGTCGGCATGATCTCAGGCATCATCCGCTCTTTGGCCAGCGACCGCGCCATACTGATGGTCGAGCACAACCTCGCCGTCGTCGCCGATCTCTGCGACTGGATCACCGTCCTGCAGCGCGGCCAGGTGCTGGCCGCCGGCGATTATCCGACGGTGAGCAAGGATGAGCGCGTCCGCGTCGCCTATATGGGGACGGAACATGAGTGAGCCGCTGCTTGCCGTGCGCGATCTCCACGCCTGGTATGGCGAGGGCCACGCGCTGCATGGCGTCAACCTCGACGTCTTGCGTGGCGAGACGGTCACGCTGCTTGGCCGCAACGGCGTCGGCAAGACCACGACCTTGCGCGCCATAATGGGGCTGGTCCGCAAGCGGACGGGCAGCGTCACCTTCAACGGCAAGGACCTGATGCGCCTGCCGCTGCACCGCGTCGCGCATCAGGGCATCGGCTTCGTGCCGGAGGAGCGCGGCATCTTCGCCACGCTTACCGTCGACGAGAACCTCGTCCTGCCGCCGGTGGTGGCCAAGGGCGGCATGAGCGTCGAGGAGATCTTCGAGATCTTCCCCAACCTGAAGGAGCGCCGCAACAGCCAGGGCACGAAGCTGTCGGGCGGCGAGCAGCAGATGCTGGCGATGGCGCGCATACTGCGCACCGGCGTCGACATGCTCCTGCTCGACGAGCCGACCGAGGGGCTGGCGCCGGTCATCGTCCAGCGCATCGGCGAGTTGCTGGCGACCTTGAAGAAGCGCGGCATGACGATCCTGCTGGTCGAGCAGAATTTCCGCTTCGCCGCCCGCATCGCCGACCGCTTCTACCTGATGGACCATGGCAAGGTGGTTGAGGGTTTTCCCGTCGGCGAGCTTTCCACGCACACCGAAAAGCTGCACGAGGTGCTGGGAGTTTGATGGCCAAATGACCACGATCTTCGGCATCCCCATCCAGGCGCTTCTCGGGCAATTGCTGGTCGGGCTGATCAATGGTTCCTTCTACGCCATGCTCAGCCTCGGCCTTGCCGTCATCTTCGGGCTCTTGCGCATCATCAATTTCGCTCATGGCGCGCTCTATATGCTCGGCGCCTTCATCGGCTACCTGCTGCTGGTGCATCTCGGCATCGGCTACTGGCCGGCGCTGGTGCTGGTGCCGCTCATCGTCGGCCTGTTCGGCATGGCGGTGGAGCGCGTGGCGTTATCGCGTCTCTATCGGCTCGACCCGCTCTACGGCCTGCTCTTCACCTTCGGCCTCGCCTTGGTCATCGAAGGCGTGTTCCGCTACTACTACGGCGTCTCCGGCAATCCCTACGCCGTGCCGGCGCTGCTCGCCGGCGGCACCAATCTCGGCTTCATGTTCCTGCCCAATTATCGCGGCTGGGTGGTGGTGGCCTCGCTGGTCGTCTGCATCGGCACCTGGCTTTTGATCGAGAAGACCAGGCTCGGCTCCTACCTGCGCGCGGCGACCGAGAACCCGCAACTGGTGCAGGCCTTCGGCGTCAACGTGCCGTTGCTGCTGACGCTCACCTACGGGCTGGGCGCGGCGCTTGCCGGGCTGGCCGGCATCCTCGCCGCGCCCGTCTATCAGGTCAGCCCGCTGATGGGCTCGGACCTCATCATCGTCGTCTTCGCCGTCGTCGTGGTCGGCGGCATGGGCTCGATCCTCGGCGCCATCGTCACCGGCTATATGCTGGGCCTCGCCGAAGGTCTGACCAAGGTCTTCTACCCCGAGGCATCCAATCTCGTCGTCTTCGTCATCATGGTGATCGTGCTGCTCTTGCGGCCGGCCGGCCTGTTCGGAAGGGACGCTTGAGATGAGCGAGGCAACCCTTCACGAGCGACAGGCGGCGGCCTCGATGCGGCTGGAACGCGTGCTGGTGGCGCTGGCGATCGTGACGCTGATCGCCGCGCCCTTCTTCGTCTACCCGATCTTCGTGATGAAGATGCTGTGCTTCGCGCTGTTCGCCTGCGCCTTCAACCTGCTGCTCGGCTACACCGGCCTGCTCTCCTTCGGCCATGCCGCCTTCTTCGGCGGCGCCGCCTATTTCTGCGCCTATGCGGTGAAGGCCTGGGGCTGGCCGCCGGAGGCCGGCATCCTGCTCGGCACCGCGGGCGCCGCGCTGATGGGCCTCGTCATGGGCTTCCTCGCCATCCGCCGGCAGGGCATCTATTTCTCGATGATCACGCTGGCGCTGGCGCAGATGTTCTATTTCTTCTGCGTGCAGGCGCCCTTCACCGAGGGCGAGGACGGCATCCAGGGTGTGCCGCGCGGCCACCTCTTCGGCGTCCTCGATCTCAACGCGCCGCTGAACATGTATTTCTTCGTGCTCGCGGTCTTCCTGATCGGCGTCTTCGCCATCTGGCGCATCGTCAACTCGCCCTTCGGCATGATCCTGCGCTCGATAAGCGAGAACGAGAACCGCGCCATTTC
>NZ_JANINM010000176.1 GCF_024509055.1 Mesorhizobium sp.
TGCCAGCGGTTGATGGTCTGCAGCATGAGCGTGTCGGACAGCTCTCCCGACGTGCCCTCGCTGCCGGCGGCCAGGCGCGCGGCGATCGCCTCTCCGCGATGATTGAGCAGCCCGACGACCTCGGTGAGGAGGCCGCTGACGATCGGCGAGGCTCGCACATCCAGCATCGGCGGGATATAGGCCTCATCGAGCACGACGGTATTGTCTGAGCGAACCTCGCTTACGCGTGCGATGCCAAGACTGAGCAAGCCGCCGCGCCCGCTGGTGTGCAGGGCGTAGCGGCAGCGCAGCTTGCCTATGGTAACGGGGGCGGCTGTGCTGTTGGTCGTGTTTGCATCGACGACGTCGACATCTTGCATCACGTACCGGGTAAGGTTGTCGGCAGCCGGATCGGCCGCTTCCAGTCCGCCCGGCTGAAGCACGGGCAGCGTCAGGTAGATGATCTGGTTGCGCGTGTTCTCGTTAAGTTCGAGGGGAGGGACAGGGTGGGCATCGGCGGGCAGTTCAAACGGGGTACCGTCCGCGAACACCCCCGCCGCCCGTTCCAAGGCGAACTTGCCGATCGACAAAAGGTCACGGTTAAGCCTCAAATCCGAGAAGCCCCAACCATATCCTCTCGCCGCCCGGAAGAGGTCGCGCGCCATTGCTTCGCCGTAGCGCGCCTGCTGCTGGAAATGCTGGGCACGGATGAACATGCCCTCGGACCAGATCACCTTGTTGTCGAACGGCATCGTCTCCCAATCCCTCTTGCTCGTTCGTTCGCAGGCATATCAGTCCTGCGGCCCGAGGCCGACAGACAGCGACTTGATATCCGCTTTCAGCTTCAGGTTCTTCTCGCCCTGCAAAGGCACCATGGCACGCCATTTCGCGTCTTGAAAGTCGCGGAATCCCGCTACCACGGCGACGAGCAGCGTCCCCGGAGCCATAGGCGCCTTCACTCTCTGCACGCCACCCGGCTGAAGGATCATCTCCGTCTTGCCGAGCATCGTGGGCCCGAGGGTCTTGGCGTCGTCCTCCCACAACTGCCGGAAGCTTGCGTTGGCAAATGCCGTGTCACCGGACAGCAGGTAAAGCCGAAGAACGAGGGGCGAAGGCGATCCATCCGGCTGCGGGTTGGCCAGCGGCGAGGCTGTCACCAGGAAATCGATCCCTGCGTCCGCTGGAGCCGGCTTGATCTCGATCTCAGTCGGTGGCGGCTTGCTCTTTCCCAGCAGCCCGCACGCGGATAGTCCGAGCGCCAGCAGGGCTACCATGACCATCCGCAGAACGCCTACCATCAAAAGACCCCAAGACCGGAGACCGTTACCTATTAAGCCTTACGCGTCATCCGGGTACTTTTCTCGAAGGAATATGCGCAGGCGCTCGTAAAAGCTCTGCCAGCTGTCCTCCGGTATGACCGCGCCCGCCGTATCGACCGCATAAGCGAGGGTCGGTACATCGAGGCTCGGGAAGGACTGGACCAAGCTGATCACGATCGCATCGTCCGATGATATCGCAGGCTGACCCGCCGATGCGGTTTGTGTCCTGCCGGCGGGCGTCCGATCGACGATATCCACAGGTTTCATCGTTGTCGGCGGCGTGGGAGCGGCCAACCAATCTTCCTTGATCGGCCCGTCGGACCCGATGGGGGAGTCATTTCCGGATGTGGTCTCCTGCAAGGCGGCGGAGAGTAGCGATGCGGCATCGATGCTTGCCGATGATTCGTTCCCGAAAGGCCCGTCCGAAACAAAGTCGCGCGCCGGCGCCTCCGGCGCGCCCTTGTGCACAAGGACACCGATCTCGACGTTGCCAAGCCTGAGACGGTCACTGCTGGTCAGCAGCCGCCTGCTTTGGAAACCGAGCGGTTCGTCGTTGACGAGGACGCCGTTGGTCGAGACATCGGTGAGCACGAACCCGTGCGGCTCGGCATCGATCCGACAATGTGCCTTGGAGACGAGACGCTCGGGATCGTGCAGGCTCCAGTCGGCGTCGGAGCCGCGCCCGATGATCATGCTGCCATCTTCCAGGATATGGGTGGGCTTTGTGCCCGGGAGGCGCTGGGGCTCCCTCAGAGAAAGCGTCAGTTTCACCGGATGGCCCCCATCCCGATCCCCTCGCGGGCCTACTTGGCAACGCTTAGCCGCTTATCGCTGCGAGCCCATATGCGTAATAGTGCATGCAGGAGCGTTCGTGAAGACGCACGTGCCAGGGAATCTCAATGGCCTGCGATTTGCGGCGAAGTTTTCCCGCAGCCATCGGCCCGTCCGTCAGCAGCAGATCGAGGATTTCCTTGGCATCGCCGTCAAGGGGACTCCTCTGGGAATGGCCGCCGATCCAGTTCTCCACGGGGGTAACCGTGGCGGTCCAGTCGAACGGGACCGAAAGGACGATCTCCCCACCCGGGGCGAGTACGCGATCGAATTCGACGAGGCCGTCGCGCGGGCTTGAAAGGCAGTCCAGCACGTTCATGCCGAGCGCGAAAGCGAAGGTTCCGTCGGCGAACGGCAGTGCCGTGGCATCGCAGATCCAAACGTCAGCGCTTCCCCGTGGCGCCTGCGGGACGGCGAACGAGCGGCGGTCGAAGACGATGCCGATCCGGCGGCGAGGGTAGTCGACCTTGCCTTCGACGATCGCGCGACGGGCCGCGCGCGCCAGCGAAGAACCAAGGTCGATGCCGAGGACGCGGCGTCCAGTGCGCCTGGCGAGTTCATGAACGGTACGGCCTGCGCCGCAACCGATGTCGAGCACGGGTCCTTCCGGCAGGTCGGCGCTCGCAAGGACGATCGCGGAGTCGAGTCCGCGGGCGATGGCTCCGGGCCGCGCGCCGCCGGGCGCGGGCTTGGTCTCGTTCGTGTCGAATTCGGCCCAGTGGTCCCAGACATAGGACGAAAGATACTGGCGCGCCGAATCGAAGCTGCTTGCCGGGCCTGCCGCGTCGCCGATCAGGCTTTCGATCATCGGACTGAGGTCGTTGCGTGCAAGAAGATAGAACAGATTGTCCTGTACGTAGCGGCGCACGTCGGCGACGATTACCGGCAATCCATCGATGATAGGGTATTCTCCCCCGCAGGCGGCGCAGCCAAGAATGCCTGAAATGATGTCGTCGTCCCGCTCCTCCTCCACAACCGTCACGCCGAGCGCCACAACCTGGCCGCCAATGCGGCAGCGCGGGCATAAGGGACGAAGCTCGTCGAAGTGACCGCGAAGCACTCTAGCCGCCGATCATCACGGTCGGGCATCCTGGCGGCAGAATCTTGCCGGTAGGGCTGGGAATGGGTGCCACGCACGCGGGGTGCGAGGTCATGTCGAGAACGCGGGCCGCCGGAAGGCCGCCAATCAGCACCGTGGCCGAACCCTTGGCGATCATGCCGGGACCGCCCGGGACGCAGGTTGCCAGCATGCAAGGCTGCGACATGTCGGTGGCGCGCGCTGCCGGTTGGTTGCCGATCAGCACGTTGGGCTGCCCCTTGATGATGGTGAGCGGCATTGCCGGATGGGGTGCGGGCGTGGGTGTCGGAGCGGCCGGATG
>NZ_JANINM010000177.1 GCF_024509055.1 Mesorhizobium sp.
GTTTCTATCCGTTCGTCGTGAATGATGTTGTCGCCGATTGTGATCGTGCGGACCGGCTGTTGTGGAGCCGTCCCGTGCGCGCTCTGGTTGACCGCGGCCGCCGTGCCGACAGGCTGGGCGAAGGCGGCGCAATTAAGGAAGGGCAGGCAAAGGGCGATGGAAAGCACCTCGATCCGCATGGCCGCTCCTAGAAGCTCTTCATCAAGCCGAGTGAAACACTGACGTCGTCGAAGGCGTTGATCTCGTCGTTCGAACGGACGTTGCGATAGCCGAGCACGGTCTGAACCGACCAGTTGCTGCGCAGGGGAATGGTCAGGGATCCTTGCACGAACGCCTCGGCGTCATGGCGGTCATCGGTGGTCGTGAACATGGTCGGGTCAGGACCGTCAAAGCGCCAGTCGATGGCGCCGAAGCTGAGGCCGACCGTCCAGGGCTGCGAACCCTCGCCGATCGGCGGATCCAGCAGATAGGTGCCTCCGATAATCGCCCCGATCTGCCGATTGCTTGCATAGTCCTGCCGGGCATATTGCCGCTCGCCTTCGACGGAGGCAAAGACGGCTAACCGGTCCGTCAGTTGATGGCTCAGGCTGCCGACGACCCGGATGTCGTTGCCGGTATGGTCCGACGCGTTCGGGCGCAGTTCCGAGTCGCGATAGCCCTGATGCCGGTATTCAATCTGGAGCCGGGCTCGTGTGTCGCGCGTGAACGCCTTGTCAAGCATCACGCCGCCGCCGCCGCTCAGCTGGTAAGGATCACCCGACAGCGTGACGCCGCCCAATATGCCGTAGATGCCGAAATCGGTATGGTCGAGATCGAACCGGTCAAGGCTGAACACCGGCCCGAAGGTCAGTTCCGCCAACGCTGTGTTGATCTCATGATGCTCCCCGTAGAGCGTGCCGTAGGTCAGAAGCTGCACGTCGAACCGGTCGCCCTGCGAGGCCAGATCGTGGGAATAGAGGAAATTGCCCAACATGAAAGCGTTGAAGTCGGAATCCGCCTTTACGTCGTCGGGCAAAGGTAAATTAAACCATCCTAAGTTGAGTGTATCGCTGCGCGTGCCGCCGTTGGCATTGGACTGGAAGCGCGTTCCGAAGACGACTGCACCGTTGAAACGATCGATCGCCGTGCGGTCGCGGATTTCCGTCAGATAGGAATCGACCCGCGTTTTGACCGAGATCGGAATATTCGGAGCTTTAAGCGCGGCGTTCAGGTAGTTCCTGGCCACGTCATAGGAGCCGAGCCGATAATAAAGCACCCCCAGTTCCAGTTGAAGGCGTGGTTCGTCAGGCGCAAAGATGAGCATGCGTTCCAGCGTGGAAATCGCGCTTTCCAGATCTCCGGCCTGGGCGGAGAGCGACGCATATTCGAACGCGATCTCAAGGTTGGCCGGTTCGGCCATCATTTTCGCAAACAGTATTTTCCGACGAGCGGCGTTCTGGGCGGCGCTGCCCTGCTCTATTCTTGGCAGCACGTTGCCGGCGCTGGTCTCCTGGGCAAATGCCTGGCCGTCATGCGCGAGAAGACCAGGGACCAGGGCAAGACATAGCACGCAGGCTGTGCGTCTCATCTGCGACCAACCTCGCCGAACCCGGCGCGACTTGCAGACGGCGGACCGCCGGGAGCGTCCCGCGCCTGCCGACGCCGATTGCAGTCCCGCTCATCAGAGGAAGCGCTGCGCGGCTGCGTTGCGCTTACTTGCCGCCTGCCTCCGATATGCATTGATGCGCGCCCTCTTCGCCCGTGCTCAAGCACGACCACGCCCATGCATTCTTTTGGATGATTTGCCCCGCGAAGTCAAAGACGCACGTTAGTCCGAAAACTAGACCTGTGCATAGCTCATTGCCGGCAAGAAGCCTCCGTGATCGGTGGCCGACCGATGTCACCCGGCGACGGCAGCGTCGACGTTCTGGAAGACGGGAAAGAGGCGCAGGAACCCGCTCATCTCAAATGCCAGGCGGATGCGGCTGTTGAGGCCGCTGAGCGCCATGCGCCCCCCTGCCGCCTTTATCTTCTTGGCAGAGGACAGGAAAACCGAAAGGCCGGTGCTGCTGATGTATTCAAGCCCCGCCATATCGACGACTATGTTGACGTCTCCACGATCTATGACTGCATTCATGTGCCTGCCGAATTCCGGCGACGTGTTGCTGTCGATCCGTCCGATCGGGACGACGATCAGGACTCCGTCGCGACGGTTTTCAGTAATGTTCATTTCAGATTGGATCCCGATACGTCTCGCGTCCACATTGAACGATCTCGGCTTGACGCGCAAACCAAAGTCAGTGGTAATCGCCATATTCTCCCCGCGGCGGCAATCCGGCCCCAGCCTCTGCGGACGCTGACAAGACGAGTGCGATGTCCGACGGAGCGACTAAAAACGAGCTTGCGCGTTCCATCGGCCTGGCCTTACTGCCGCAGCCCTTTCCGTTGCGTCGAGAGGTCGAATTCGCGGCCGCCCTCGCCATAGACGCCGGCAGCACCTGCTACTACGATACGTTCTGGCTCGACCCTTGTACCGTCGCGTTCGCCGTCATACGCCTACCGCTGGGTGGGCTTGAGGGAGCGATGTCCGGCGCCGCGCTGAAGGAGCTTCTCCGTGCCGCGCTGGCCAGGTCCCGCGACCCCGGCAACGCGCTCCAGACATGCCTGCGCCTCGGCCGGGTCGGCGACATAGACGGCGCCGTCGTCATGCTCGACCTGCAGACTGGCCGGTCGATCCAGGCGGTTTCGGGAAGCGGAGAAGTCCGGTCCGATGATAGCCGTCCCTTGCCGCCCGGGCTGGCCGCCCTCGCGCCGGGAATGTCGCTGCGGCTGACTGTAGGCGCGTTTGGCGATGTGCCCGTCACCGTCGAAACTGCCACGGCTGCCGTTTCGACGGTGGCCGAGCGCATTCTCTCAAACGCCGCGGGTGGCGCGGTGGCGGGCATCGTCCTCTACAAGCGCGCGGCGCACCCACCGAATATCGAATTGGTCACGCTTGCCAATGATCTTGCGGAAATTCCGCGCACGCTTGCCGCGATCGAGCGTTTCTGCGCGCTTCACGGCATCGAGCCGCAGGCGGTCGACGGCATCGATCTGGCAGCCGACGAAATCCTCACCAATGTGATCAGCTACGCCTTCAGAGACGGCGCGCGCCATACCATAGATGTGGAAATTTCCTTTGCCGGCAATTGCCTGTCGATAGAGATCCGCGACGACGGCTCGCCGTTCGATCCGCTGGGAATCCTACCTCCTGACCTTACCTCGGAGCTTGCCGAGCGCGAAGTCGGTGGCCTGGGCATTCATTTCGTCAGGACCGTGGCCGACGAGGTCGGCTATCGCCGCGAGGCGGGTTGGAATATATTGCGCCTGATCAAGAGGACGGATACGCGCGGCAAAGGGGGGGTGTCGACATGAATGCGGCGCGTATGGGCGATACGATCCTTCAGGATGCGCCGCATTGCCACGCGCCGATCCATCCGGCCGCTCCGACACCCACGCCCGCACCCCATCCGGCAATGCCGCTCACCA
>NZ_JANINM010000178.1 GCF_024509055.1 Mesorhizobium sp.
GGCCGACGAAGCTCAAGCATCACATCGCGCATGCGAGCTACATCGCGCCCGACGATATTGCCCGCTTCGCCGAGCTTGGCGTAGTCGCCGACCTTTCGCCCTTCCTCTGGTATCCGACCAGCTTCCTCGAAGGCCACAAGCAGACCATGGGCGAGGCGCGCGCGCTGCGCTTCTGGCCGAACAAGGACCTGCTGGCGGCCGGCGCGCTGCTTGCCGGCGGTTCAGACTGGCCGGTGATGCCGAACCCCGATCCGTGGGACGGCATCGAGGGGCTGGTGACGCGCCGCAATCCGAGCGGCGAATTCCCCAGCGCGTCGCTATGGCCGGAGCAGGCGATCGACGTCGCCACCGCGCTCGAAATCTTCACCATCAACTCCGCCCGTGCCATCGGCCTTTCCGACACTGTCGGTTCGATCGAGATCGGCAAGTCGGCCGACCTGATCGTGCTCGACCGCAACGTGCTGGAAACGCCGGCCGGGGATCTCGCGGACACCAAGGTGCTGACGACTTATTTCGAGGGGAGGGTGGTCTATGAACGCGCCTGATCCTTCGAGCGACGGCAGGATCCCGGTCACTGTCCTCACCGGCTTCCTCGGCAGCGGCAAGACGACAGTGCTCAATCGTCTGCTGCGCAGGCCTTCGCTTGCGGGTGCGGCCGTCATCGTCAACGAGTTCGGCGCCGTTGGCCTCGATCACCTGCTGATCGAGACAAGCGAGGAGCAGTTCACGCTGCTCGACAATGGTTGCGTCTGCTGCACCGTGCGCGGCGACCTGGTGGCCACGCTCAAGGAACTCGACCGCAAGAGCGCGGCTGGCGAGACGCCACCGCTCACGCGGGTGATCATAGAAACGACCGGCATCGCCAACCCGGCGCCGATCCTGCATACGCTGATGGCCGAAACTGAGCTCACCGCTCGCTTTCGCATCGGCGGCGTGATCACCACCGTCGATGCGGTGAATGGCGCGGCGACGCTCGCCCGTCACTCCGAAGCGGCCAAGCAGGTCGCCGTCGCGGATCGTCTCCTGATCACCAAGACCGATCTCGTCTCGGAAGAGGCGCTTCGCGAACTGCGACACAAGCTGGGGCACCTGGCGCCTACGGTCGAGCAGGCCATCGCCCACAATGGCGAGGTGGACCTCGACCTGCTGGCAAGCCTGCCTGCCGACGCGGCTGCCGATGTGATCCGCATCGCCGGCCGGCTCGAAGCGGGAGCGCATCACGATCACGACTGTGGTCCGGATTGCCATCATCAAAATCACGGCCACCACGACACGCATCACGGCATCCAGTCCTTCAGCTTCGTCATCGACAAGCCGGTGGAATGGGACGCCTTCGCCCGCTGGCTGGACTATGTCGCGGCGCTGAAGGGCGAGGACCTGCTGCGGTTCAAGGGCCTGGTCCATGTCACGGACGAGCCGGAGCGCCCGCTCGTGCTGCATGGCGTCCAGCATGTCTTTCATCCGCCGGCGCGGCTCGACCGCTGGCCATCGGCCGATCGCCGCACCCGGCTGGTCTTCATCGTCCGCGACATCGAACGCGAAACCATCGCGCGCACGCTGGTGAAGTTCGCCGCCATCGACGCAGCCAGCATCGCCGCGCCGGTGTTGGCCGCCGCCTGACCGAAATACGCATGACAAAAATGGGAGAGTGAAACATGCAATGGAAATTGAGACTTCTCGCGGCGGCACTGGCCGGCATCGGTCTTGCCGCCATGGCCGGCACCGCCTCCGCCGCCGGCCCGACCTGCAAGGGCGGCGCGATCAAGGTCGGCGCCATATCGACCATCACCGGGCCGGCCGACTTCTCTGAAGTGCCGAAGGCGACGCAGGCCGCCTTCGATGCGGTGAATGCCGCCGGCGGCATCAACGGCTGCAAGATCGATTATACGATCGCCGACGACAAGGCCGATCCGGCGGTGGCCGCCCAGGCCGCGCGCGACCTGATTGACAACAAGGAAGCCGTAGCGCTCGTCGGGTCGGCCAGCCTGCTCGACTGCGCCGTCAACTCGGCCACCTACAGCCGCAAGAAGATCCTTTCGGTGCAGGGTCTGGGCGTCGACGCCGCCTGCTTCTCCTCGCCCAATGTCGCGCCGGTCAATGTCGGCCCTTACACGCTGTCAACGGCAATGGCCTACTACGCCGCCAACGAGCTGAAGGCGAAGAAGCTCTGCGCCTTCTTCATCATCATCGGTGGCACCCAGGAGGCCTACAAGAAGGCGATCGAGAACTGGGAGAAGATCAGCGGCCAGAAGATCCACCTGATCGACCTGACACTGCCCTTCCAGGGCGATCTGACGCCCTACGTCATCAAGGCGCGCGACGCCGGCTGCGACGCGGTGCTCACCAACCAGGTCGAGCCGCAGGTGGTGCAGCTGATCAAGACGGTCGATGCCCAGAAGATCACCGGCATCAACTGGCTGTTCCTGGCGCCGGGCTACACCGAGCAGGTCGCCAAGGCGCTCGCCGACACCAAGCAGCCGATCTATGTCGGCACCGAATGGGAGCCCTACACCGAGAAGAACTCGGCCGCCAACGCGCAGTGGATCGCCGACATGCAGAAGGCGAACCGGCCGCTCACGGCCTTCTCGCAGGGCGGCTACCTCGCCGCCGAGCTGTTCCTCAAGGTGGTCGCCTCGATCGACGGCGAGGTCACGCGCGAAAGCGTCGCCAAGGCGCTGCATGACATGCAGCCGCTCACCAACCCGCTCGCCGGCTCGCCATATGTCTTCGGCAAGGCCAAGACGCATTCGCCGATGCAGGCCACCAAGGTGATGAAGCTCGAGGCCGGCGCCTGGAAGGTCGAGACGCCGGACTGGGTCGTGCTGCCGCAGGCCAAGTAAGATCCTCCCGGGCGTTGGCGCCGCCTCTCGCTGCCGGCTTCTCTCTCCGGAGAGAATGTCCGGCAGGGACGAAGAGGCGGCGCCGACCTCGACAGGTTGTTTCAAACTGGGAAGCCGATGAACGCATTGCTCACATCCGCCGTGGCGGGGCTGACGGCCGGGGGCACCTATGCCCTGCTCGGCGTATGCGCCGTCTTTACTTACCGGCTCGTCGCCGTGGTGAATTTCACCGGGGCCGCGATCGGCACTGCAGGCACCTTCGTGCTGATCGCGCTTTACGAGGCCGGTTTCCCGATCTGGCCCTCGGTGCTGGCGGGCATTGCGGCCGGCACGCTGACCGGTGTCGCTGTCGGCTACATCATGACGCGGTGGTTCGGCGAGGCGAGCGCCTCGACCAAGGCGGCGGTGACGGTGGCGCTGCTCGTCGGCCTGATCGCTGTCGGATTGCGCCTCACCGGCGGCCAGCACCCGCACAACATGCCGGATCTTTTTCCGGGCTCGGCGTTCCGTCTGGCAGGCGTCGAGGTGACCATCGCCTCGGTGCTCACCATCGGGCTGGCGGTGCTGTTCACCATCCTTTCCGACCTCTTCCTGAACAGGACCAAGGTCGGCCTCAATCTTCGCGCCCTGGCCGACCGGCCCATGGCCGCCGAACTGCTCGGCGTGCGCGTGCAGCTCCTGTCCCTGCTGGTGTGGGGCATGACCGGCGCCTTCACCACTTTCGCGCTGATGATCATCGCGCCGCAGCGCTCGCCGAATTTCATGACCCTCAGCCTGCTCGTGGTGCCGGCGCTCGCCGCCGCGCTCGTCGGCGTCTTCCGCAGCTTCTGGTGGACGCTGGCCGGCGGCATCGCGCTCGGCGTCGTCGAAGGGCTTGCGAGTTCCGTCGACAGCATCAGCCAGTATCGCAGCGCCATACCCTTCCTGGTGGTGCTTGCCGTTCTCCTCTGGTCGCAGCGGGAGGCCCGCTGGGATGAAGCGCGCTAATCTTCGGGCCTCGTTGACCCTCATCGTCGTGGCGCTGGTCGCCGGCGGCGTCGCCTATGCCGGCTTGCTGCCGTCCTACTGGGTGTTCCTTGCAACCTCGGTGCTGATCACCGGTGTCGCGCTGCAGAGCCTCGGCCTCGTCGCCGGCCGCACCGGCATGATCGCTCTATGCCAGATGTCGTTCGCCGGCGTCGGCGCCTGGACGGTCGGCTATCTGAACCTCGCCGAGGCGCCGGGCGGCCTGGCGGCCTGGATCCTGATAGGCGGCCTTGCGGCGGTGCCGTTCGGCGTCGCGATCGGCCTGCCGGCGCTGCGGTTGCGCGGCATCAATCTGGCCATCGTCACGCTCTCCTTCGCGACCGCCTTCGACACCATCCTGGCGACGATGACCTATCCCGGCCAGACCGACTTCCTGCAGGTGCCGCGTCCTGAACTGTTCGATACCGACGAAGGCTATTTCGTCTTCGTGCTGCTGTTCTACGTGGCGATCGCCGTGGCGCTCGAAATCATCAGCCGCTCGCGGCTCGGCGCGTCCTGGCTGGCGGTCCGGCATTCGGAGCGCGCCGCCGCCGCCCACGGCGTCAGCATCGCCACCGCAAAGCTCTCGGCCTTCGCCATAAGCGCCTTTGTCGCTGGCATCTCGGGCGGCCTGCTCGCCGGCTATCTGGGCACACTCGTCGCCGAAAATTTCGGCATGATGCAGTCATTGTCGCTCTATGCCGTTTCGGTGATGACCGGCGCGCATTTCGCCGAGGGCGCGATTATCGGTGGCCTGCTCGTCGTCATGTTCCCGGAAATACTGCGCCGGCTGGACTGGCCGCAGGATATCGGCAACGTGCTGTTCGCCATCGGCGCGACGCAGGCGCTGTCGACCGGCGAGACGATGAGCGAGACCTTCCGGCGCCAGTTCCGCAAGCTGCTGCCCGCCCGCGCGCCGAAAGTCGCGACTGGATCGGCGCAGGACCTGCCGGCCGCGGTCGAACGCGCCACCGGTCCGGCGCTCAGCATAGACGGGCTCACGGTTCGCTACGGCAGCGTCGTCGCCCTCAACAATGTCAGCCTGTCTGTTGCCGCGGGCACGGTGGCCGGGCTGATCGGCCCGAACGGCGCCGGCAAGTCGACCTTCATCGATGCCGTCGCCGGTTTCCTGTCATCCTACCAGGGCAGCGTCAGTTTGGGCGGCCGACCGCTCGAAGGCGTGTCGGCGCATCAGCGTGCCCGCGCCGGCGTTCGCCGCACGTGGCAGACCAACCGCATCGCGCCGGAGCTCACCGTCGGCGGATATCTCGCGCTCGCGGCCAAGGGACTGACGGCGAGCCAGACCAAAGCGGTGCTCGATTGGTTGGATTGCCCGCATCCCGACACGCTGGTGGCATCGGTCGATGCCGGCACAAGGCGGTTGCTCGATGTCGCCGGCGTCGTCGCCGCCCGTCCAGCCGTGGTCTTGCTCGACGAACCGGCTGCCGGCCAGTCGCATGAGGAAACGCTGCGCCTTGGCCAGCGTATCGCCGAGATCCCGAAACTGTTCGGCTCGGCCGTGCTGCTGGTCGAGCACGACATGGATCTGGTCCGCGCGGCCTGCTCGGAGATCACCGTGCTCGACTTCGGCCAGGTCATCGCTTCCGGGCCGCCGGCCAGGGTCTTGAGTGAGCGCGCGGTGAAGAAAGCCTATCTCGGCATCGAGGAGGAGAGCGTCGCGGCATGAGCAGGCTCGTCGTTTCCAACCTGTCGATCAATCGCGCCGAACTGCCGGTCGTCTCCTCGCTCGACCTTGTCGCCGAAAGCGGCGCGATCAGTGTCGTGCTCGGCGCCAACGGCGCCGGCAAGACGACGCTGCTGGAAGGCCTGTCGGGCATCATCCCGGTCGCAGGCGGCACCATCGCCATCGACGGCCGGGAGTTGCAGAAGGCGCGTCCGGGCGCCCGCTCGCGCGAAGGGCTTGCCCATGTCGAGCAGGGCCGCACCGTCTTCCGCCAGCTGACGACGGAAGAGAATTTGCGCGTCAGCCTGCATCCGGGCGCCGACATCGCGGAAGCCTATGCGCTGTTTCCCGAGCTGGTGCAGCGCCGTACCGTGAAAGCGAGCCTGCTGTCTGGCGGCGAACAGCAGATGCTGGTCATTGCAAGGGCGCTTCTCACCCGCCCCAAGGTGCTGCTGATCGACGAGATGTCGGCCGGCCTGGCGCCTGTCATCGTCACGCGGCTGATGACGGCGGTGCGCAAGCTCGCTGACGACGGGCTGGCGGTGGTTCTGGTCGAGCAGTTCGCAGCCCTTGCGCTGTCGATCGGCAACGGCGCCTATGTCATGCGCCGCGGCCGCGTCGTCTATGACGGCGACTGCGCAAAGCTCCGGCAATCGCCGGATGAATTGCACAGGCTCTACCTTGGCGGAGCGGAAGCCAACGCCTCGGCCTGACTTTCGCGGAGCCATCACATACTGCTTTGTCAGTAGGGCAACGGAACGTTAGACAAGGCCTCAACTTTACGGCATCCGGAGCTACACCAACGCACCGCAAACGGCTATCAATCGTCGCGACATCATGATTGGAATCATGAGAGGCGCGGCTTGCAGCTGGATTTGAAGACAATCGAGGCTTTGGCCCCCGACCAGGCCTCGCTTGGCGCCGCCGCCAAGCTGACGAAGCGATCGAACTGGCCCCGCCTCGAAGCGCATGATCAACTGCCGCTGATCTGGGGCGAATGCCAGGGTTCCGGTTCGAATCCTTATCGCGTCGCGTTCGACACGTCGGATCACGGCTATAAATGCACTTGTCCGTCGCGGAAATTCCCGTGCAAGCACATCTTGGCGCTGGCATGGATCGGCGCGACGGCGCCGGCCAGTTTCGCCCCCGTCGGCCAGACGCCGGACTGGGTGAACGACTGGCTCGGCCGCCGCCGCAAGCCCGGGCAACCGACGGCCCAACCGGTAGCGCGCGCGGAAGGCAAAAGCATCGACGACGCTTCGCGGCCCCAGGAGAGCGCTCCGGCGGAAGACGCCGCGGCTGCCGAGCGCCGCGAGGAAGCACAGCGCAAGCGCGCCGAGGACACGCGCAGCGCCGTCTCGGCGGGGCTCGACGAGCTAGATCAATGGGTGGCCGACCAGCTTCGGCTCGGACTTGCCGGTTTTGTCGACGCCAGCAGCGAGCGCTGCCGCCGCATCGCGGCCAGGCTCGTCGACCTCAAGGCGACCGCACTTGCCGGCCGCATCGACGAACTGCCGGCGCGGCTGATGGCGTTGCGCGGCGAAGAGCGGCCGGATGCCGCGATCCGCGAGCTTGGCAAATTGGTGCTGCTCGCCAAGGCCTGGCGCTTGGCGCCCGACGATGCCGAACTGAAGCGCCTGGTTTCGTCGTCGGAAACACGCGACCAGATACTCGCCAATCCGGACGCGCTCCAGGTCGAGAGCGACTGGGAGGTGCTCGGCGAGAAGATCGAGACCCGCCGCGACGGGCTGGTCAGTCACGCGACATGGCTCCTCGATCTGAAAACCTCCGCTCCGCGCTTTGCCGTCCTCCTTGACTTCTTTCCCGCCTCGGCCGGCCGGCGGTCCGGCGCCTTTGCGCCGGGAGACCGCTTCAAGGCCAGGCTGGTTTTCTATCCATCGCGCAATCCGTTGCGGGCACTCGTCGCGGAAAGGCTAGGCAATGCCGCGCCGGGCAGTTGGCCCGATTTTGCGCCGGACGCGGCCGGCGATCCGCTGGCCGCTTACGCCGCCTTCCAGGACGGCGCGCCATGGCAGTCGGACTGCCCGGTCATCCTGCCGGCCGGCGCCATCGCGCTGGATGAGAAGGAAGGCGCCTGGTGGCAGGCGGCGAGCGATCCGCACGGCATCGCGCTGCCTGTGGCGGGTTCCGTCAGTCCGACTCTGCTGGGGCTCGATCTTGCGGCGACGGCGGCGCTCTGGAATGGCGCCAGGCTCGAGCTACTGGCATCGCAAAGCAGCATCGGGAGGCTCGATCTGTCATGAACGAGCTGGAGCTGGACGGATTGGCGAGATTGCGCGACGGCTGGATTTCCGGTGGCGCGGGTTTCGAACTTGCGCCCGCCGAATGGAAGGAAGTGGCCGCTGCCTCCAGCCCCGACGAGCAGGAGCGCCGGCTGCTGGCGATAGCCGCGCAGGCGCTGGACGTTGCGCTTCGGCCGGCCGCGCCGAAAACGTTGAAGCGGCGCCCGCCGCTGCCGGTGCTCGCGCTGCCGATGCTTCCTGAACGGCTGCGGCCGCCGCTGCGTGCGGCAATGAAGTATGCAGCCGATGCGAGGCTCAAAACGCGCGTGGCCACGCTCGTAGCCAGCCGCGGCTTTGTCACCCATCCGATGGATTGGATGCCCGCCGCGTCATATCAGGAAAGTCCGGAGGTCTATGCCCCCTGGGTAGACTGGCAGGCAGGCGCGGCTAGCGAAAAACAGTCCCGGCGCGAGCATCTGACCGCAGAAAGCTGGGATGATTTCTATCCCTCTGCGCGCCGCACGGCTTTGGTCGAGCTGCGGCGCACCATGCCCGCCCTGGCGCGAACTCTTATCGAGACGAAAGGGGCAAGCGAGCCTGCGGAGATCAGGCTTGCGCTCATCGAACTCATGCGCTTCGGCTTGGGCGCCGACGATATTCCGTTCCTGAAAAGCCTCTCCGCCGATCGCTCAGGCAAGGTGCGCGAAATGGCCGGCCGGCTCCTGGCAAGGCTGGGGGAACACGGCAATTCGGCTGACGGGGGGTCGGAGGATTCGACAGTCGAGCTCGCAGCTTTCATCGAGGAAGGCAAATCCGGCTTCATCCGCCGTCGCGCAACCTATGCGCCGATAAAGCCCAAGTCACAGGCGCAACAGGCACGTCGCGCCGACTTGTTCGCTTCCTGCTACTTCGGCGATCTCGTCGCGCGCTTCGGCAAGACGGAGCCCGATTTCATCGGCGCATGGCAGTTCGGTGTCGATGACGGGGCCGATCTCTTCCTCGTTCGTATGGTCGCGGGGTCCGGCGGCGATGCGGCGGTGGCCTCTCTGGCGGATCTGCTTGTCGCCGCTGGAGGCAGGCTCGCGTTTCTCGCGCTCCAGCTGATGTCGCGTTTGGAAAGCGGCAGGAAGCGTGTCTTGATCAGGCAGCTCCTGAATGACGCGCAAAATCCGGCCGCGCTCAACTCGGTCGAAGGCGCGGAAGCAGGCTGGCTGGAATGGGGCGACCTCGCCAACGGCAAAACGCTTTCGGCGCTGCGATCCGCTGTCTCGGGTGACAACGACGTCATGAAAAGGAACGCCGAGCAACATCTCGAAACCATAGGATTTCTGGCCAATCCTGTGACAGCGGAAAAATTGATCGACGAGGTCGTCTCCGCCGGTCTGCCGCCCGCATCGCCATCGCTCAGCCTGCTGCGGCTCAACGCTGCGCTGACCGAAAGTCCTTCCCATTCCCCCAGATGAGCAATCCGGAGAAAGATCGCATGAACGCAGCCATCCGCCTCCCGGCCGAGCAGGTCTACGCGTCCGAACTGCAGGCGCTCGCCCGCGGCGACGATCGCCAGAAGCCTGCGGGCTGGAGCCTGTCGCCCAAAGCCGTGCTGACCTACCTGATGGGCGGCAAGGCCGGCGACGGCACGGTGATTTCGCCAAAATATGTCGGCCGCCGGCAGCTCATGGAAACAGCCATTGCCACGCTCGCGACCGACCGCGCGCTGCTTCTGCTCGGCGTTCCCGGAACGGCGAAATCGTGGGTTTCGGAACATCTCGCCGGCGCCATCATGGGCAATTCGACGCTGGTCGTGCAGTGCACCGCCGGCACCGACGAGAACCAGATCCGCTATGGCTGGAACTATGCCCAACTCCTGGCAAAGGGCCCGAGCCAGGAGGCGCTTGTCCCGACGCCGCTCTACCGCGCCATGCAGGACGGCAAGCTCTGCCGTCTGGAAGAGCTGACGCGCATGGGCTCCGACGTGCAGGACACGCTGATCACCGTGCTGTCGGAAAAGATGATGCCGGTGCCGGAACTCAACACCTCGATCTATGCGCAGCGCGGCTTCAACATCATCGCCACCGCCAACAACCGCGACAAGGGCGTCAACGAGCTCTCCTCGGCGCTGAAGCGGCGGTTCAATGTCGTTGTGCTGCCCTTGCCGGACGATATGGCGGAGGAAGTCTCGATCGTTTCCCGGCGCGTCGGCGAGATGGCGGGTGGGCTGGACCTGCCGGTGCCGAAGAATGTCGGCGAGGAGATCGCCCGTGTGCTCACCATTTTCCGCGAGCTTCGCTCCGGCGCGACTGCAGATGGCAAGGTGACGCTGAAGACGCCGTCAGGCTCGCTCTCCACCGCCGAGGCGATCGCCACCATGGTCAGCGGCCTCAGCCAGGCGGCCTGGTTCGACGGCGGCAAGCTGCACGCCGAAGGCCTGGCGCCCAGCCTTGTCGGCGCCATCGTCAAGGACCCCGTGCAGGACAAGGTCGTGCTGGAAGAGTATCTGGAGACGGTGCTGAAGAAGCGGCCGGACTATTCCGGTTACTACGCGGCGCTCAACGCGGCCATCTAAGCAATGACGCAGGGCGGCATCAGCTATTTCGGCATTCGCCATCACGGGCCGGGCTCCGCCGGGAGCCTGGTCAAGGCGTTGCAGGAATTGCAGCCCGTTGCGGTGCTGATAGAGGGGCCAGTGGACGCTTCGCCGCTGCTGCCGCTGCTCGCCAGCCCCGACATGAAGCCGCCGGTGGCGCTGCTCTGCTATCCCGAGGATGATCCGGCCGCGACTAGCTTCTGGCCCTTCGCCGAATTCTCTCCCGAATACCAGGCGGCGCTGTGGGCCGTCGCCAACAAGGCGGCGCTGCGCTTCATCGACCTGCCGTCGGCCGCGCGGCTCGCTGAGAAGGCGCCTGAAGGAACCACTGACGCCGACGCAACTGAGGCGGAAACCACGGAAGAGCAGGACGAAGAACCCACGCGCATCAAGGACCCGATCGGCACCTTGGCGCGCGCTGCCGGCTACGAGGACGGCGAGAGCTGGTGGTCGGACATCATCGAACAGAATCCGGAACCCGGGCCGATCTTCGCGGCTATCGCCGACGCGATGACGACACTGCGCGACGGCGAGGGCGCAATTGCTAAATTCGAGGCGATGCGGGAGGCGCATATGCGCCTCGAGATCGCCGCCGCTCGGAAAGAATTCGAAGGGCCGCTGGCCGTCGTCTGCGGTGCCTGGCATGTGCCGGCCTTGCAGGCCGCGCATACGCAAAAGAGCGACCTGGCACTGCTGAAGGGCATCGGACGGCGCAAGACCACAATGACCTTCGCGCCATGGACCGGACCGCGCCTGGCGCTGGGCTATGGCTACGGCGCCGGCGTCATCGCGCCCGGCTGGTGCAAGCATCTGTGGCAGACGCGCGGTAACGATGACGCCTCGATCCTGTGGCTCACGCGGATCGCCGCGGTCCTGAGGGTGAAGGGTCACACGATCTCGACGGCGTCGCTGATCGAGGCTGAGCGTCTGGCGAGGGCGCTCGCCGCCATACGCGAGCGGCCGAAACCGGGTTTTGAGGAACTGCGTGATGCCTCGATCGCGGCGCTCTTCAACGGTGAAGCCCTGCTGTGGAAGATGGTCGAGGCCGAGCTGCTTCTCGGCGCCGATGTCGGCGAGATACCGGCCGACACGCCGCTTGCGCCGCTTATCGACGACCTGCAGCGCAACCAGAAGGCCGCCCGGCTGAAGCCCGAGGCGCTGGAGCGCGAACTCTCCGTCGATCTGCGCAGCGAAAGCGGGCTCTTCCGGTCGACGCTTCTGCACCGGCTGAATGTGCTCGGCGTGAGCTGGGGCAGGCTGACGGACGCTGGGCGCAGCCGTGGCACGTTTCGCGAGCGCTGGGTGCTGGCCTGGCAACCCGAATATGCTGTTCGCCTGGTCGAAAACTTGGTCTACGGGCCGACCATCGAGAAGGCGGCCAATGACCGGCTGATCCAGATGATCGGCGCGGCCGCGACGCTGGATGCCCTCGCCACGCTGGTCCAGGGCGCCATCACCGCCGCTTTGGGCGAAGCTTCGGCGGCCGGCCTCGCCGCGCTCGAAGCGAAGGCCGCTCACAGCAGCGAATGCCTGGAGATGCTCGCCTCCGTGCCGCCGCTCGCCGACATCATCCGCTATGGCGAAGCGCGCAAGACGGAGACGGAGCGTCTCGCCGGCCTGCTGGAGCGGCTGATCGTCGAAGGTTCGATCGCGCTGCCCTACGCGGCGCGCGATCTCGACGCGCAGGCCGCCGCGGCGCTGATGGCCGCGCTGCGCAAGGCCGATGAAGCGATCAGGCTGGTCGAGCCGGATCAGCAAGTGCTGGAGGCTTGGCGCAACGGCCTGGCTGCCGTGCTCGACTCCTTGCGTTCGACGGCGCTCGTTGCCGGCTGCGCCGCGCATTTGCTCTACGAGGCCGGGGGGCTCTCCGCTGAAGCGACCGCCGGCCTTTTGGCGAGACGCCTCTCGCCCGGAACGCCGGTCGCGGCTGCCGCGGCCTTCTTCGAAGGCTTCTTCAGCGGCGCAGGCCAGCGGCTGATCTATGACGAGGGCCTGCGCGGCGCTGTCGATGCCTGGTTGGCCTCGCTCGACGAGGAAGCCTTCGTCGCGCATTTGCCGCTGCTGCGCCGCGTCTTTTCCAATCTCGACAGCATGGAGCGCCGGCGGCTGATCGAGGCCGTCCTTGGCAGGCGGGCGAGCCTGCCCGCCGGGCTGACACCTGCCCCTGACGGCGGTGAGGCCTGGCGCAGGCATTTCGGCCTTCTCGGCAAGCTGCTTGCAGGGGAGCCCGGTCATGGCTGAAGACGCAATCGAACCGGACCTCGATCCGACTGCAGATAGCAGGGAGCGGCGCTGGCGGCTGGCGATCGGCGTCGACGATGAGTCTTCCTCTGCGCTGTCGGCCGAAGACCGTCGGCTTTCGGCGGCTCTCGACGCGCTCTATGGCGACGGCAGCGGCGAAACGGCCGGCGATCCGCGCAAGCGGCGAGGCGGCCTCGGCCGCTCGGCGCCGCGCGTCGCGCAGTGGATGGGCGATATCCGTTCCTTCTTCCCCGAGCAGGTCGTCCAGGTGGTTCAGAAGGACGCCTTCGAACGGCTGAATCTGAAGCAGATGCTGATGGAGCCGGAATTCCTCAAGGCGATCGAGGCCGACGTCAACCTCGTCGCCGACCTGGTCTCGCTGCGCTCGGCGATGCCGGACAAGACCAAGGACATCGCGCGCTCGATCATTTCCGACATCGTCGCCAAGCTTATGCAGCGCCTCGAGCAGAAGACCGCTGAGGCGATCCGCGGTGCGCTCGACCGCTCCAGGCGCACCAACAGGCCTCGGCAACGCGACATCGACTGGCCGCGTACCATCGCGGCGAACCTTCGCCATTACCAGCCGGATCACAAGACGGTCGTGCCCGAGAAGCTGGTCGGCTTCATGCGCCGCCAGCGGCGGCTGGTCGACCTGGACGAGGTGACGCTGTGCGTTGACCAGTCCGGCTCAATGGCAAGCTCGGTGATCTACGCCTCGATCTTCGCGGCGGTGATGGCTTCGCTGCCGGTCGTTCGCACCAAGCTGGTCTGCTTCGACACCGCGATCGTCGACCTGACTGAGGAGCTCAGCGATCCGGTCGAAGTGCTGTTCGGCGTCCAGCTCGGCGGCGGCACCGACATCAACCAGGCGGTCGCCTATTGCGCCGAGCGCATCGAGCGGCCGACCAAGGCGCATTTCGTGCTGATCACCGACCTCTACGAAGGCGGCAACGGCAAGGAGCTTCTGCAAAGGCTGGCCGCATTGGTCCGGTCCGGCGTCAACGTCATCGTGCTTCTGGCGCTCACCGACCAGGGCCGTCCCGGTTATGATCCGTCGATGGCCGGTTCGGTCGCGGCGCTCGGCATTCCGGTCTTTGCCTGCACGCCGGATCACTTCCCCGACATGATGGCTGCCGCATTGCGCCGCGAGGACATAGAGGCCTGGGCGGCTGGCGCCGACATCAAGCTTATTCGCGCGGACAGCGAGACGGCGGGCGGGGCCGATTAGGGCGTGATAAGGACGGCATGCCGCGACCGCAATTGAAACGGTCGCGGCAAGATGTGGCTTAGCCGAACTTCGGGTCGAGGCCGCCCGACTTGTAGCGCTTGGCCATGTCCGCCAGCGGGATCGGCTTGATTTTCGGCGCGTTGCCGGCGGTGCCGAACTGCTCGAAGCGCTCCTTGCAGAGCTTCTTCATCGCGGCCATTGCCGGCGTCAGATATTTGCGCGGATCGAACTCCGAAGGGTTCTCGGTCAGCACCTTGCGGATTGCGCCGGTCAGCGCCATGCGGTTGTCGGTGTCGATGTTGATCTTGCGCACGCCATGCTTGATGCCGCGCTGGATCTCTTCCACCGGCACGCCCCAGGTCGGCTTCATCTGGCCGCCATATTTGTTGATGATCTCCTGCAGCTCCTCCGGCACCGAGGACGAGCCGTGCATGACGAGATGCATGTTCGGCAGGCGGCGGTGGATCTCCTCGATCACGTTCATCGCCAGCACCGCGCCGTCCGGCTTGCGCGAGAACTTGTAGGCGCCGTGGCTGGTGCCCATGGCGACGGCCAGCGCGTCGACATGCGTGTCCTTGACGAACTGCACGGCCTGCTCCGGGTCGGTGAGCAACTGGTCGTGGCTGATCGCGCCTTCGACGCCGTGACCGTCTTCCTGCTCGCCGCCGCCGCTCTCCAGCGAGCCGAGCACGCCGATCTCGCCTTCCACCGACACGCCGCCCCAATGCGCCATGTCGACGACGCGCCGGGTGATGCCGGAATTGTAGGCATAGTCGGCCGGCGACTTGCCGTCTTCCTTCAGCGAGCCGTCCATCATCACCGAGGTGAAGCCGTACTGGATCGCGGTGACGCAGGTCGCTTCGTTGTTGCCGTGGTCGAGATGCATGCAGACCGGGATGTCGGGATGGATCTCGACAAGCGCATCGATCAGCTTGGCCAGCACCACGTCATTGGCGTAGGCGCGCGCGCCGCGGCTGGCCTGCAGGATGACCGGAGACTTGGTCTCCTCGGCCGCCTCCATGATGGCGAGCCCCTGTTCCATGTTGTTCATGTTGAAGGCAGGCACGCCATAGCCGTGTTCGGCGGCATGGTCGAGCAATTGTCTCAGTGTGATGCGAGCCACCCAATAGTCTCCCGTATCTGGTGTCGAGCTTGCGTGTTGAGCCGTCCGGGCGTCGGGCGGCCACGACGCTTCTGGCCGGAATCCGTCCCGACCGCAACCTTCCTGGGTCAGGCCGATCGCAATTCTTGTTACAGCCTGTAGAAGGCGCGAGGGCCTTATTCTTCTTTGCTACGCCTGGCCGCGAGCGAGATCCGCGCATCCTCCTCCGCCCCGTCGAGCAGGACGAGCAGCGCCTCGCGGGTGGCGACCGGGTCGCGCTTCTCGATATTCTGCGCGATCTCACGGTGCAGCCCGAGCGAATGGCGCTGTCCGGCCGGATTGTCGTCCGAAAGCCGGAAGCTGATCATCAGCGCCGTCTCGATCAATGCGGCCAGCGAGCCGATCAGCTCGTTTCCGGACATATGCAGGATCGACTGGTGAAATGCGAGATCGGGTATGGCAAAGCGCGCGCCATCGTCGCCGGCCTCCTCCATCTCCGCTAGGATAGCCCATAATTCGGCTATCTGCTCGGGCGTGGCGCGCTCGGCGGCGAGTGCCCCCGCCGTCGGCTCGATCGCGCGGCGCAGCTCGAACAGCGCGCGCGCGTCCTCCGCCGTCGTCCTTGCGCCGAAGCGCCACGTCAGCACGTCCGGATCGAGGAAGTTCCAATCCTTGCGCGGCCGCACGCGCGTTCCCGTCCGCGGGCGCATCTCCACCATGCCCTTGCCGGCAAGGACCTTGACGACCTCGCGCAAGCCGGTGCGGCTGGCGCCGTAGGAGGCGCTCCAGTCATCGCCGTTCGGCAACTGGTCGCCGGGGGCGAATTCGCCGCTGACGATGCTTTGGCCGATTTCGTTGAGCAGCCTGGCATGCAGGCCGGTGTGCGAGGAGCCGGCCATATAAGGCGTCATCCGGAGCCCTCGGAGACGGTTGGCGTAATTCTTCATACTATTCCCATTATTCATATGAATGTCACGTGCCCACCCTAGTAAGCACGGCGTTGGAAAAGCAGCCAGGGCCGATCGACAGAATACCGGGCAACCGCACCTGAGAACCACAAAAATCTGGGTCTTTGACATCGCCGGCGGCTCCTCCCGCCGTCGGTCGATGTCGCGCGCATTCGGTCGATCGAGCCATACAACAGGAACGCGACAGAATGCCTTCAATGATGACTATCCCGGCCCGCCAGGCCGCAATGAAACGAACGGCCGTGACTTGCCTCCCAAAAGCCACGGCATCCTGCCTCCTCGTGTCCGGCGCACTGGTTCTGGCGGCAACGCCAGCTCTCGCCGTCGAGCCGTGGGTCATGGTCGAGAAGACGACCTTCACGGGCTCCGCCATAACATCGAAGCAGCAGGGCGTGACCACGGACGGCACGAACTGGTACTTCTCCGGCACCAATATTCTGGAGCGCACGGACAAGAATTATGACCCGTCTCTGACCGTTTCCCCCGCCATTCCCGACGTTCTCAAGCTGCCGTCCCAGTATTCCGATATCGGGCTCAACCATATCGGCGACATCGATTACGCCGACGGCTACCTCTACATCTCGCTCGACTCCAGCAACCGCGACCCGGTCACCGGCGGCAAGTACGAGAACCCGGTCTTCGCGATCTATCGCGCCAGTGACATGACCTTCACCGGTCAGGCCTTCGCGCTGACCACGCCGCACGGCATCCACGACATCGCCAGCTGGGTGGCCGTCGACGCCAAGAACGGCCTGGGCTACGGCATGGCCTATGAGAACGCGACCGAGCTGGCCGTCTACAACCTCTCGGACTGGAGCTTCAAGGAATACATCCCGCTGTCCCAGACCATCGACCAGGCGCAGGGCGGCAAGCTGCTCGACGGCTGGATGTATTTTTCCACCGACAATGACGACAAGACGATTTACCGCGCGAACCTCAAGACCGGCGAAGTCGAGGTTCTCGGCAATCTGAAGCTCGACCGCGAGCAGGAGGTCGAGGGCCTCTCCTTCAACATGACCAAGGACGGCTGGTCGATGTACATCCTCAATCGGGAACCGCTGGAGAGCGATCCAAACGTGGAGGCGGTCGGCTTCTACCGCTATCTGCGCCCTTATGGGAACGCGCTTTCCGGCGAGGTTCACGCCGATGTCCTGGGTGCGCTCGTCGACGACAGCCGCTTCGCGCGCGATTCAGCGAACCGCCGCCTCCGCTCGGCCTTCGACGCGGACGACGTGTCCCTCACCACTGCCGCCATCGACGGGACCGGGCTGCATGCCGCGCCCGCCACGGCCGGCGGCATCGTGATCTGGAGCGAAGCGCTCGCCATGACCGGCAACGTGCGCGGTTCGGGTGACGCCGCAGGCTTCGACCGCACAAGCGCCGGCTTCGTCGGCGGCGCGGATGTCCCTGTCGGCAGCTGGCGGCTGGGCGTGCTCGGCGGCTACAGCCGCACGAACTTCAACGTCTCCGACCGTGCGTCCTCGGGCACCAGCGACAATTACGATCTCGGCGTCTATGCCGGCACGCAAATGGGCGCGCTCGGCTTCCGGGCGGGCGCGATCTATGGCTGGCACGATATCGGTACCAAGCGCGATGTCGTGTTCCCGGCCTTCAGCGAGGCGCTGTCGGCGGGCTACAGGGCAGAGACCGCGCAGGCTTTCAGCGAACTCTCCTACCGGTTCGACACGAGCCTGGGCGGTTTCGAGCCCTTCGCCAACCTGGCCTATGTTCACGCGAATGCCGGTGGCTTCGCCGAGACCGGCGGAACCAACTCGGCTTTGACCAGCCAGGGGGCGTCGAACGAGAATACCTTCTCGACCCTGGGCGTGCGCGGCTCGACCCGGTTCGGAACGGGCATGACCGCCTTGCATGGCATGGTTGGCTGGCAGCATGCCTATGGCAACGTCCAGCCCGCCACCACGCTGACCTTCGGCTCCGGCGCGTCCTTCGCCAGCGCTGGCGTGCCGATCGCCAGGGATGCACTTGCCTTGGAAGCCGGGTTCGATGTGTCCCTGTCGCCCAAGGCGACGCTCGGTGCGTCCTATTCCGGCCAGATCGCCAGGCAAGCGCAGGGCCACACCTTCAAAATCAACTTCGATCTCAAGCTGTGACCTGAGGAAATGCCGGGTGGGAAACCCCACCCGGCACCTTGTTTCAGGCGGCGATCCGCGCGCGTGCGGCGAGGATATCGACGCAGGCCTTCGCCGCCTCCTGGCCCTTCACCTCGAAATGTTCGTGGAAGAAACGGTGGTGCTCGGCGCTGTCACGGTAGTTGTGCGGCGTCAGCACGGCCGACAGCACCGGCACGCCGGTCGCAAGCTGCACGGTCATCATGCCGTCCAGAACGGCGCCCGCCACGAAGTCGTGGCGATAGATGCCGCCATTGACGACGAAGGCGGTGCCGAGGATCGCCGCGTAGCGGCCGGTCTCGGCGAGCGTCTTGGCGTGCAGCGGGATCTCGTAGGCGCCCGGCACATCGAAGATGTCGACGGCGAAGTTCCCATCGCCGAGAACGTCAAGCTCGGCCTCGAAGGCTGTAACGCATTGGTCGACGATGTCTGCGTGCCAGCGCGCCCGGATGACGGCGACGCGGCGGGTCTGTTGGTCTTTGGGGAAATGCTGATTCATGGGTCCTTCCTTCCGTTTCGAACCAGAATCAGGACGCACGACGCAACAATACGGCCCGCGAGAGGGCCGTCTTTGCGATCGTTCTCTTCCATCCGGACTGTAACCGTCGGCTCCGGAATCACACCGGATCTGCTGTCCCTTCCGTTTCCAGAAGGCGCTCGCGGGCTTGAGCCGAAGCTCTTACCGCCGGTGGGGACTTTCACCCCGCCCTGAGAACATTAACGGTGGTTTTATGGAAGAGGAGCGTGGGTGCTGTCAATTGGCGATGACACCTCGATCGTCATCCTAGGGCGGAGCAAGGAGCGAAGCGACGCGCGCAGACCCTAGGATCCATGCCGTGACGCTAAGGTATTGCAACAGCTACAGAATTCTGCACCGTTGCGCTCGATGATGGAGGTCACGGCATGGATTCTCGGGTCAAGCCCGAGAATGACGACGCGCTGGGGAGATCACCCAGTCACCCCCGCTCCGGGAACATTGCCCTCAACCCCTCGCGTGAGGCCTTCGCCACGCCGCGCTCGGTGATCAGGCCCGTTACCAGCCGCGCCGGCGTCACGTCGAAGGCCGGGTTCGCCGCCGGCGTCGCGTCGGGCGAAACCCGCACCTGCGCGATCTTGCCGTCTGCGGTCCGGCCCCAGACCAGCGAAACCTCGTCGCCGGAGCGCTCCTCGATCGGGATCTCGGCCAGCCCGTCGGCCACCGTCCAGTCTATGGTGGGTGAGGGGAGCGCGACATAGAACGGCACGTCGTTGTCGGCGGCGGCCAAAGCCTTGAGATAAGTGCCGATCTTGTTGCAGACGTCGCCATTGGCGGTCGTGCGGTCAGTGCCGACGATCACCATGTCGATCTCGCCATGCTGCATCAGATGGCCGCCGGCATTGTCGACGATGAGCGTGTGCGGCACGCCGTGGCCGGCCATCTCCCAGGCCGTCAGCTGGGCGCCCTGGTTGCGCGGCCTGGTCTCGTCGACATAGACATGCACCGGAATGCCGGCTTCCGTCGCCAGGTAGATCGGCGCGGTGGCGGTGCCATAGTCGACGGTCGCCAGCCAGCCGGCATTGCAATGTGTGAGGATGTTGACGGTTTCGCCCGGCTTCTTGCGCGCCGCGATCTGCCTGATGATGGCAAGCCCGTTCTCGCCTATGGCGCGGTTCAGTCCCACATCCTCGTCGGCGATCTCGGCGGCGCGCCGGTAGGCGGCCTCCGCGCGCTGCTCGGGCGCGAGCGGCTTCAGGAAGCGCCGCATCTCGTCCAGCGCCCAGCGCAGGTTGATCGCGGTGGGTCGCGTCGTATGAAGCGTCTCCCACACCGCGTCGAGCGCTTCGTCCGATGAGTCGTCGCTCATCTGGATGGCGACGCCATAGGCGGCGGTGACGCCGATCAGCGGCGCGCCGCGCACCCACATGTCGCGGATCGCGGTGGCGATGCCGGCGACCGTTCCGATCTTCTCGATGCGGAACTCGTGCGGCAGCCAGCGCTGGTCGATGATCTCGACCGAACGCTTGTCTTCACTCAGCCAGATGGTGCGGAAGTGGCGTTCGCCGACGTTCAAATTCTGCTCTCCTGTTCGATCAGCGCGGCCAGCTTGTTGACCTCGTCGATGCTATGGATCTGGCGCCGGTTGACGGCGATGTGGCGGCCGAAGCGCAAAGCCTTGGCCTCACATCTGGCGCGCAGGTCTTGATCGGCAATGGTCTCGAAATCCGCATTATGGGCGAGACCGAGAATACGCCGGTGCACCTCGATGCCGGCAAAGCCAAGCAGGTCGGTCCAGATGCTTGAGAGCATATGGTCGAACGCCTGCTCGGAACCCAGGAGGTCGCCTTGATCCTCGAAAAGGCTCTTCTGGTAGAGCATGCCGTTGCGCTCGGTGCGCCACAGATGCGAGAACTCGGCGCGGAAGACCGACCAGGTCTCGGCGGTGACCCGTAGCAGATAGGCGCGCATGGAGTCCCGGCTGCCTTTCTCCTCATGGCCGCGCTGCGAGAAGAAGGCCATCCAGAAATTGGCGAGCAGCATGCCGACGTCGAAGGCGATCGGGCCGTAGAAGGCGAATTCCGGATCGATCATCCGGGTCTCGGTGTCTGTCACCATGATCGAGCCGGAATGCAGGTCGCCATGCAGCATCGTCTCGGCATTGGCGGCGAAGAGATGCTTGAGCCGTTGCGCCTCGACCTTGAGGTCGCGGTCGGCGCGCAACTCGGCCACCAAGCCGTCGAGTTGCGGGTTGGTGTGCCGGTTCATTTTGGCGTCGAAATAGGGGTCGGAGAAAACCAGGTTCTCCGTGATGTCGCAGAGCTCGACATTGTCGGCGAACAGCGCCAGGTCGGCCTTGCGATCTTTGGTCACCATAGACAGGTCCGAACCGCGGAACAGCGTGTGGGCCATGAAGAGGCCGATGTCGCGTGCGATTTTGGGCAGCTCGCGACCGTCGATCAGCGCCCGCCGCAGGATGATATGCGGCGACAGAAACTCCATCACGATCAGCGCCTGGTCCTCGTCGAAATGGTAGATCGCCGGCACCGAGCCGGGCGCCCGGCGCTCCTGCCTGGTCAGCGCGTGATATTCGAAGAAGGAGCGCTTGAGCGGCAGCGGCCAGCTGTCGCCGACCAGCCGCACATAGGGTAGCGCCTGCTTCACCACCGCCGCGCCCTTGTCTCCTTCGACGATGAAGACGAGGTTCAGATTGCCGTCGCCGACCTCGCGTACCTTCCACTGCGCGGCATCACTGCCGATGCGCGTGGTCAACGCCGCGGTCCCGCCAAGGCGCTTTGGCAGCGTCTCCACCGACAATGCTTCGAACGGCTTCTTCTCGGTCATTCTCTCCCCTCCTGCGCGTGGTTTCCGACGATAGCGGAGCCACGGCGGCGAGGCCAAGCTATGGACGGCTCTGGCAATTGTCAATCGTGTTGACAATTGCCGAATGAGCCCATAGCGTCACCGGCCAGGGAGGAACGAATGGGCGCAGATGCCGTGTTCCGTGTGGAGGCCTTAAGGAAATCCTTTGGCCAGAACGAGGTGCTTGGCGGCATCTCGCTAGAACTGTTTGCGGGCGAGGTGACGGTGCTGATGGGCGCCAACGGCGCAGGCAAGTCCACCCTGGTCAAGATCGTCAGCGGTGTCTATTTGCGCGGGGCTGGCTCCATGCAGCTGGCGGGCAGGGCTTTCGACCCGCAGACCCCGGCCGAAGCGATCCGCGCCGGTGTCGTCACCGTGCACCAGAACATCAATGACGGCGTGGTGGCCGACCTCGACGTCGCCACCAACCTGACTTTGGACCGATTGAGCGGCAAGGGCGCGTCGCTCTTGTTCAAGCCGGCCAATGTCCGTGCCGAGGCGAGAGCTGTCGCCGATCGCATGGGGCTCGCCATCGACCTCAAGGCGCGTGTCAGCGACCTTACCCTTGCCGACCGGCAGATGGTGGCGATCGCGCGCGCCATGGCGCACCAGCCGAAGGTGCTTATCCTCGATGAGCCGACCTCGTCGCTGTCGAGCGCCGAAGCCGACCGCCTGTTTGCGCTGATCGACCGCCTGCGCGGGCAGGGCGTCGCCATCCTCTACATCTCGCACCGCATGTCCGACATCCGCCGGCTCGCCGACCGTATCGTCTCGATGCGTGACGGCGTCATAGCCGGGGCATTCGACCACAAACCGCTCGATTACGAGGGCGCGGTCAATGCCATGCTCGGCAGAAAGATCCACCTCGAGCGGGTCGTCGCGAGGAATTCGGCGCAAGCCGTCTTCAGCGCCGAGGGCTTGCAGATCGCGCACGGGTCGAAGCCGATCTCGATGACGCTCGGCGCCGGCGAAGTGGTAGCCATCACCGGTCTGGTCGGCGTAGGCAAGACAGCCTTGGCCGAAACTCTCTTCGGCGTGCGCAAGCCGCTCGCCGGCACGATGCGCATGGACGGCGAGCCCCATGCGCCGGTATCGGCGCGCGAGGCGATCGCCCATGGCGTCTTCCTCGTCGCCAAGGATCGCGCGACAAGCGGCATCGTCGGCGGCTTCAACATCGAGCGCAACATCAGCCTGCCGTTCCTCAAGCGCATGTCGGGCTTCGGCGTCATGAGGAAGCGCGCCGAGCGCGCAGCCGCTCGCCGCCAGATCGACGAACTGGGCATCGTCTGCCGCTCGGAGAAGGACGAACTCTCGGCGCTTTCGGGCGGCAACCAGCAGAAGGTGATGGTGGCGCGCTGGATGTCGCAAGCCTCGCGCTTGTTCATCCTCGACGAGCCTTTCCAGGGCGTCGACATCTCGGCAAGGCGCGACATCGCGGCGAAGCTCAGAGCCAGCGCCGACGGCCGCGCAACGCTGATCTTCGTCACCGAGATCGACGAGGCGCTGGAGACCGCCGACCGCATCCTGGTGATGTCGGAACACACGATCGTTGGCGAGCACAGGAACGCCGATATCGACCTTGACCGCTTGCTGGCCGAAGTGGCCGGAGGGCCGCTTCACAGCGCGGCGTGAGGTCCAATGCATGTCGCCCAAAAGTGCGTAGCGGTTTTGGGAAAACGACATCCATCAAAACGAAGAATTGCATGGAGTGGAATGGAAAATGAGTTTGGGTTGGAAAGCCGCGCGGCGGGGCGCTGAATGATGCGCGACTATGCCATCCGCTACGGCTTCATCGTCCTGCTGGTCGGGCTGATCGCCTATTTCGCGATCTCCGCCGACGGTTTCGTCTCGCCTCAGAGCGCCGTCTTCATCTTCCAGTCTGTTGCCATTACCGGCGTGCTGGCGCTCGGCGTCACCGCAACGCTCGTCGTTGGCGGCTTCGATCTGTCGATCGGCTCGGTCGCCACCAGCGCCATGATGGCCGCCTCCTACGCCATGGTGGTGCTGCAGCAGAACGCCGTCGTCGCGGTCATCGCCTGTCTGGTCATCGGCGTGATCGTCGGCCTGATAAATGGCTGGCTGATCGTCTACATGCGCGTGCCTGATCTGCTGGCGACGCTCGGCATGATGTTCCTGCTGCTCGGCCTGCAGCGCATCCCGACGGAAGGGCGCTCGATCGCCACTGGCATGACCATGCCCGACGGCTCAGTCGCCAACGGCAAATTCAGCGAGGCCTTCCTGGCGCTCGGCCGCCACCGCATCGACTTCTTCCTCCCGAACCTCATCCCGGTCTCGGTGGTCGTGCTCGTTGTGCTCGCGGTGCTGATCTGGTTCTTCCTCGAATACACCCGCTTCGGCCGCATGATGTATGCCGTCGGCTCCAACGAACGCGCCGCCGAACTCGCCGGCGCGCCTGTCAAGGCATACAAGATCTGGGCCTACGTCATTTCTGGAGTATTTGCCTCGATCGGCGGCATTCTGCTCGCCGCCCGGCTTGGACGTGGCGATATCGCCTCGGGTAATAATCTGCTGCTCGACGCGGTGGCGGCGGCGCTCATCGGCTACGCCGTGCTCGGCGCCGCCAAGCCCAACGCCTTCGGCACCGCCGTCGGCGCCGTGTTCGTCGGCGTCCTGCTGCAGGGCCTGACGATGATGAACGCTCCCTACTACACGCAGGATTTCGTCAAGGGCGCGGTTCTCGTCGTCGCCCTTGTCTTCACCTTCGCCCTTTCCGGCAGGGGCAAGAGCTAGTTTCGACCGGGGCATAGTGGATAGAACAACGGAGGAAAACGACGTGAGCATTACAAGAAGACTTTTGGGGAAGGCCGCACTCGGCCTGGCGGGCGCGGCGCTGCTGATGCAGGGCACCGCCCTGGCGGCCGACCGCCCGGCGCCGTTCGACAAGCCGGGCGTCAAGATCGCGCTGGTGCGCTATCTCTCGACCGGTGACTTCTTCCAGGCTTATCTCTCCGGCGTCGAGGCGCAGGCCAAGGCGCTCGGTGTCGACCTGCGCGTGCTCGACAGCCGCCAGGACGCCGCGCTCCAGGCCGACATGGTCGACCAGGCCATCGCGCTCGGCGTGCAGGGCATCATCATCCAGCACGGCCTGACGGAATCGATGAAGGACGCCGCCCAGCGCGCGGTGGACGCTGGCATCAAGGTCGTCGCGTTCGACGTCAATGTCGAAAACCCGAAGATCCCGCAGATCGAGCAGTCCGACAAGGATCTCGCCAAGCTCGCGCTGGAGCAGGCGGTCAAGGACAATGGCGAGAGCTGGAAGGCCGGCTATGTCTATGTCGCCGGCATCGCGCCGCTCGACCGCCGCAACGAGACCTGGGTGGACGTGAAGAAAAAGAATGCGGGCATCAGCGAGGTCGCGCAGTTCGGTACGCTCGACAACCCGATCGCCAACTCCGTCGCCAACCAGGCGCGCTCGGTGCTGCAGGCGCATCCCGACATCAACGTGATGTTCGCGCCCTATGACGAGTTCGCCAAGGGCGTGAAGATCGCCGTCGATGAGGCTGGTCTGAACAAGAAGATCAAGATCTATTCGGCCGACATCTCGACCTCGGACATCTCGGCGATGCGCGAGGCCGACAGCGCCTGGGCCGCCACCGCCGCTACCAACCCGGCCGTCGTCGGCCAGGTCTCGGTGCGCGCGCTGGCGCAGCTGCTCGCCGGCGAGGATCCCGGCCACAACGTCATCGTGCCGCCGACGCTGATCACCCAGAAGGAGCTCATCGACAAGGACATCAAGAACATGGAGGACCTATCGGCCAAGCTGCCGCAGTTCGCCCATGCCGATGTCGCTATGCCGGCCTGGATGCCGAACCCGAACGCCAAGTAAGGGCCTGGCAGTCGCAAAACGAAGAGAGCGGTCCCACGGGCCGCTCTCTGTCTTTCTGGCGATAGCGCCGTGGCCTCATCGCTGCCAGAAGGGCAGCTTGGCGATCTCCAGTTCGACTTCTTCCTTCGTCAGACCGATATCGTCGATCAGGTGCGGATTGTCCGTCACCATGCGCTTGAGGTCGAAGCGAAAGCGGGCCTGCTTGCGGCGGGCCGCGATAAGGCTGCGCAAGGCGGCAAGGCTGTAACGGCGGACCGCCTTGGGCATCGCCGGCCGTGCCGTCAGATCCGTGCAGGAGACAACGATATCGTTCATGGCAACCTCCATACGGTCGAGGGATTGAAACCTTCGATTTGATTGAGGTTGAACTCTGCAGCAGCCGGCCGGCGGCGTAATTAAGCCCTCCCAAATAGTTCTCAAAACTTCCAAATCGGCTATAGATCGCCGCATGCAGGGATCGCGCTTTGCATTTGGGCCGTTCGTGTTTGATCCAGGCGCGGGAACGCTGCTCCGGGACGATGTTCCCGTTGCCGCCGGCCACCGTGGGCTCAAGCTCCTCGAGGCGCTTGTCGGCCGTCCTGGCGAAATTCTGGCCAAGGCCGAACTGATGGATGCGGCGTGGCCAGGCACGGCCGTCGAGGAAGGCAACCTCACCGTCCAGATCGCGCAGCTCAGGAAGCTGCTTGGTCCCGCCATCGACGGCGGCGACTGGATCGCCACGATCCCGCGCGTTGGCTACCGTTTTACAGGCGCCATCGAAAAGCTCGACGGCGCTCAGAAGAGGCCTTTGCCGCTGCCCGACAAACCGTCGATCGCCGTGCTGCCTTTCGTGGCTTTCGGCAACGATCCAGAACAGGTGTCGTTTGCGGACGGCTTGACCGAGGACTTGATCACCGATCTCTCCAGAATGGGTGGCCTGTTCGTCATCGCCCGCAACTCGGTGTTTGCCTACAAGGGCAGGGCGATGGATGTGCGCATGATCGCCAGGGAGCTCGGCGTGCGTTACCTCTTGGAAGGCAGCGCGCGGCGTGCCGCGGGGCGCGTTCGCATCAATGCGCAGCTTGTCGATGCGGTGAGCGGAGAACATCTCTGGGCGGAACGCTTCGATCGAGGCCTCGAAGATATCTTCGCCGTTCAGGACGAAGTGACGGCCAAGATCGTGGAGGCGTTGCTCGGCCGGCTGCGCGCGCTGCCGGAGCGCAACCGGCCGAAGAACCTCGAAGCCTATGATCTCGTCGTGCGGGCGCGCAAAATGTTCGACGAGTCGCCGCAAATGGCGCGCGAAGCGCATCTGATGCTGACGCGCGCGATCACGCTCGATCCGGACTACGCCGAGGCCTATCGCTGGCTGGCGATGAATCACTGGATGGGCTGGGTGCATTGGGGCGAGCCGTTCGAGCCCGCCCGCAGCACATCTCTAGCGTTGGCACGCAAGGCCGTGGCGATCGATCCCAACGATGCCGGTTGCCGCTGGGTGCTGGCGAACCTTCTTGCCTATGAGCGAGATTTCGAGCAGTCGGACGCCGAATTCGCCAAGGCGATCGAGCTCGACCCGAACGAGGCCGATATCTGGGCGACCTTGTCCGACATCGAGGTGCTGGCTGGGAAAATCGAGGAGGGTCTGGAGCACATTCGCAAGGCTTTCCGACTGAACCCGTTTCCGCCAAGCTGGTATTACCTGACCCTTGGCCAGGGGCAGTATGCGGCCGGCGATTACGAGGCGGCCGTCGAGACGCTGCGCCGCGACGAGACCTACCGCACCAGCTCACGCCGCTTCCTGGCGGCAAGCCTTGCCCAGCTCGGCCGCCTCGACGAGGCCCGCACTGAGGTCGCACTGTTCCTCGTCGGCAACCCGCACTTCTCCACGCAGCACTGGGTGGAGACGGAACCGTTCCGTGATGACGCGACGCTCAGGCATTTCGTCGACGGCTTCCTGAAGGCCGGTCTTCCGGAGTGAGGCAGCCAGGCGTTGACCTTACCGGCTGGCGCGGGCCAACCCATGCGCCACCAGCCGGTCGATGACCTCGGGATAGCTGACGCCGCTCGCCGCCATCGCCTTGGCGTACATGCTAATGTTGGTGAAGCCGGGAATGGTGTTGAGCTCGTTGACCAAGAATTGCATGTCCGGCCTCAGGAAGAAGTCGACCCTCGCCATCCCGTCGCAGCCGAGGGCCCTGAAGGCCTTCGCGGCCATGGCGCGCATGGCTTCCTCGACCTTCGGCGGCAGCTCTGCCGGCACGATCAATGCAGCGCCGTTTTCATCGATGTATTTGGCGTTGTAATTGTAGAAGCCGTGGCTTTCCGCAGGCACGATCTCACCCGGCCGCGAGACGAAGAGCTCGCCTTCGGGGCTCTCCAGCACACTGAACTCGATCTCGCGGCCACGAACGAATTCCTCGGCCAGCAGCTTGCTGTCGTGCTGGAACGCTTCAGTCAGCGCCCGATCGAATTCCTGGCTGGCATTGACCTTTGCCACGCCGACCGACGAGCCTTGCCGCGCCGGCTTGATGAACAGCGGCAGGCCAAGCTGATCTTCGAGCATGCCCAGCGAAGGCGCGGCATCCGCCTCGATCGTCACCGAGCGCGCGACAGGCACCCCCGCCGCCTTCAGCAGCCGCTTGGCGATGTCCTTGTCGAGCGCGGTGGCGGAGCCGAGGATGCCGCAGCCGGCGAGCGGCACTTGCGCCACTTCGGCCAGCCCCTGCGCGGCGCCGTCTTCGCCATGCAGACCGTGCAGGACCGGAAACAGGATATCGATGGCGGGGAGTTCATGCGGCGGTCCGCCGGCCGGGATGGCCAGCATGCGGCCATGGCCGCCCGGCACCAGGCAAATCTCGGCGCCGCTTGAAGGGGTCGCGAGCGCGCTGTCCCGGTAGCTGCTCAGCAGCCATTGACCCTCGCGTGTGACGAAGATCGGAACGGCGTCATATTTCGCCGGATCGAGTGCTTGCATGACGTTAGCCGCCGAAAGCAGCGACACCTCATGCTCGGCGGAGCGGCCGCCGAAGAGCACACCGATACGCAGTCTTTTGACGGTCACGGGCATCTCCGGGGATGATCAGGATTGGAAATCGACGGCGATGCCGCGATTGGCGAAGAAACGGTCGAAGGTCGCCGGCGGCAGAGTTGCATTCACCTGGCTTTTCTCGTCGTGGCCGGAAGGGTTGTGAAACCGGATTTCGCCCTCCGAGGCCGCTGTAACCAGCACCAGATGCCCGCCCTTGGAAGGCGGCTCGCGCTCGGGCCAGCGGATGCCTGGATGCACCGAAGCGATGAAGAACCTGCGCCGCGACAGAAGCCCGGGCACCATCGCAATATCGATGTTTGTCATCGTTTCGGCGGAGAGGCCGAACCGGTCGCGGACGAAGCGGACGAAGGGCTCGTAGATCAGACCCTTGATCGAGCCGTCCACCTCGTTGACGACGTAGCCGCCATAGGCTGTGCAGGCGCGGGCGAGCTCGAGTGTCGGATGGATTTCGCCGCGCACGGCAAGGATCATCTTCAGGCAGGCCATGCCGCAGACATTGACGGCCCAGCGGGCGTAGTCCTCCACCGTCTCGGCGCCGGAGTTGCGCCATAGCGGGTCGCGGTGGAGCGCCGACGGACCTTCCGCCACAAGCGGCAAAGTCATGTCGGGCGATTCCCACTGGCTGAAATAGGGCACTTCGCTCGATTGCATTCCGACTCCAGCCTTGCGTCTCGCCTATGAGGCGCAAGGCACCCCCTCAAAGCTGTCCTAGCAGTAAGCCGAGGGTTTGGGCGGATTTTGGCCGGTTAGAGCAGTTTTCCAGCAGAAGGCCGAAACGGCTTTCTATCCGGAGCATCGAGACCAGGTGATGAAGCGGTTCGCCGTTTCCATCAACGACGAACCGTCCCTAATCTTCAGCGCAGCGCCGCCGCGATATTGCCGCCGTCCACCGTCGTCACGTCGGCCGTGGTGCGGTCGGCCAGCGCCTGGTGCAGGAAGGCCTGCGCCACATCGTCGGCGGTTACTTCCTGTCCGAGCAGGTTGCCGGACATGTAGTCCTTCTCCGACAGGCCGCGCGCTGTCGAACGGCTGGCGATCATGGCGTCTGTCAGCAGCCCGGAGCGGATACGGTCGGCATTCACCGCGTTGGAGCGGATGCCATGGGCGCCATAGTCCAGCGCGTATTGACGGGACAGGAACAGCGTCGCCGCCTTGGGCAGCCCGTAGGCGCCGAATTTCGGTCCGGGATTGACCGCCTGCTTGGAGGTGTTGAACAGCAGCACGCCGCCGGTGCCCTGTTCCAGCATGATGCGCACCGCGTTCTGCGCCGCCGACTGGTGGGCGAAGAAATTGAGCTCGAAGCTCTTTCGCAGCAGCGCGTCGTCGAGCTCGCCGATACGGCCTTCCCAGGCAGCGCCCGCGTTCGAGACCAGGATATCGACGCCGCCATAAACGGCGACCGCCTTGTCGAAGGCGGCGCGCATCTCGGCAGGGTTGGTGATGTCGGCGCCGACGCCGATCGAATTGTTGCCCGCGGCCTTCGCCGCTTCGGCGGCCTTGGCCGGGTCGAGGTCGACGATAACCGCATGCGCGCCATTGGCGGCGAACAGCTTTGCCGTCGCCGCGCCGATGGCGCCGGCGCCGCCGGTGATCAGCACCACCTGGCCGGTGAGCGGCTTCGGCTTGTTGGAGGCGAGCTTGGCCTGCTCCAGCGACCAGTATTCGAGCGGGAAGAGATCTGCCTTGGAAAGCGGGTGGAAATTGCCGATGGCCTCGGCGCCGCGCACGGCCTCGATCCACATCTCGCCGACATCGGAAGCGATCTTGGCATCCTTATGCGTGCGGCCATGGCCGAACATGCCGAGGCCAGGAACCAGCGTCAGGCGCGGCATCGGGTCGAGCATCGTACGCTTGACGTCGTCCAGCGCGTCATTGGTCTCGAAGTAGGCGGTGTAGTCGCCGACGAAGGTCTGGACATGGCCGCGGATGACGGACTTGTAGTCGCCGAGCTTGTCGGCATCGGGCGCCGGCACCGACATCGGCCCGGTCTTGATGCGGATCGACAGATCCGGCGTCGAGACGCCACGGCCAGCATAGTCGGCGATCTTGGCCGAATTGATGAAATCGACGATCGCGTCCGAAGTGCGGAAGTCACTGATCATGCGGTCGAAACGGCCTTCGCCGCGCGCCACGGCCACCGCGCCGCGCAGCGTCGGCGCAATGTCGCCGGGCTTCGCGAGCTTTGCCGGCAGCGCCGCCTTGGCCGCCTGCGGCTTGCCGTGCTTGGCGACATATTCCTCTGCGACGTTCACATAATGGATCATCCGGTCGTAGGCCTGCCGGGCATCGTCGCCGAAAGTGAAGATGCCGTGCTTGTCGAGGATCAGGCCTTCGACGCTGGGATCCGCGTCGTAGACTTCCCCCGCGACCTTGGCGAGGTCGAAGCCCGGCTTGATGTAGGGCACATAACCCATCTTGTCGCCGAACACGGTCTTCACCAGCGCTTTGCTGTCATCCTGGTCGACGATGGCGAGGATCGCGGTCGAATGGGTATGGTCGACGAATTTGTGCGGCAGGAAGGCATGCAGCAGCGTCTCGACCGACGGATTGGGCGAGGAGGGGTCGATGAGGTTGGAGCGCTGCAGCGCCACCATGTCCTCGTCGGAGAGCTCGGCAAGCGCGCGCGCCTTGAGCAGCGCGCCCATCTTGACCGCCGGCAGGCCTTGCGGCTCGATGACCGCCATGTCCCAGCCGCTGCCCTTGACGCAGAGCACGTCCCATTCGTCGCCGACGAGGTCGGTGGCCTTGGTCTTGCAGGACGTGTTGCCGCCGCCATGCAGCACCAGCCGCGGCTCGCCGCCGAGCAGACGGGTCGTGTAGACGCGTAGCGCCAGGTCGCGGCCGACGCCCTTCTTGGCATAGTCGGCAACCATCTTTTCCGCGTCGGCGTCGTTCCAAAGGTTCTTCATTTCGCTTCGTCCGATGTCTGTCTTCTGTTGGTCATGAACGGGAAGCCGCGACGTCTTGATGACAGAGGCGGCGAGGGTGGTTTCTACGAGGCCTTTTTGCTGGCGGCGCCGGCGTGGTCCAGAAGGCGCCCGGCCATGTGCGCGCCGACAACCAGATGTGTGCAAAGGCCGCCGGCGATCGCCGCCAGCAGCGGCTCGAACTTGCTGTCTTCCTGCACCACCATCAGCCGCTTCTCGATGGCGCGCAGCGAGGCGAGCTCGGCGGAAATGACCCGCTTGTTGTAGCCGCAGTCGAGCACTTCGCCTTTGGCGTCGATGATCTGTCCGGCGATCACGCCGGCGGCGCCTTCCTTGCGCAGCGCCGCCATCTCGGTCGGCGTCAGCGCGCCGCACTTCACCAGATGGCTGTCGGCATCGACCGCGCCGACGGAATAGAGCGCGAGGTCGCAGTCGCTGATTCCAGCAAGCTGGTCGCGGATCACCGGCTCGGCGCGCAGGCCTTGCGCCAGCGCTTCGGTCGACAGCACCAGGGGTGCGTAGAAGTTGAGACCCTTGGCGTTCAGCCGCCGCGCGATTTCCATCGTGCATTGGTCGGGGCGGTAGGAGTAGGGGGCGCCAAGATTGCCGCAGAGCTGCACCACCGTGACGTCCTGCAGGTCGGCATAGGACATGATGTCGGCAATGGTGTAGACGGTGCGGCCCCAGGCGACGCCGATCCGGTCGCCCTTCTTCACCAGTTCGAGGAACACGCTTGCCGCTAGCACCGCGATGTCGGTTGAGGGATCGGCGACATAGGCGTTTTCCGGCGCGATCCAGACGGCGTCGAGCCCGAAAGCGTCCTCCAGCCGGCGCGCCATGACGTCGTCTGTGAAGAGCTGCGTCGAGGTCGAGATGTTGACGATGCCGGTCTCGCGCGCCTTGCGCAGATACATGGCGACCGATGCACGCGAAATCTTGAGCTGGGTCGCCACTTCGTCCTGGCGAAGGCCATGGGCATAATACAGCCAGGCGGCCTTGTGGATGAGCTGTTCTGCCGGTCTGATCGCCATGCCGTCTCCTCGGCTGACATTAGTCACGGCTCTCGACAAAAGTCAAATCCGGGTGGCGGGTTCGATCACCTCACAAGATGACCCGGTTGAGACGGTCATTTCAACAGGTCCGCATATCATAGCATTTCTCGGTCGTTCGGGGGGATGGCATGAACGCAGGCGTGCAGCTAGAAAGCTCAAAAAGACCATTGGGAGGAACGGGATGGCCAATCCCTACGAACAGGATCTCGACAGGAACGCCGCCAACCACCAGCCGCTGACGCCGCTGACCTACCTGCAGCGCGCGGCAATGACCTATCCCGATCACGTCGCCATCATCCATGGCAGCCAGCGTGTCACCTATCGCGATTTCTGGCGCCGCTCGCTGAAGCTCGCATCGGCGTTGTCGAAGCGTGGCATAGGCAAGGGCGATACGGTGACGGTAATGCTGTCGAACACCCCGCCGATGCTGGAGGCCCATTTCGGCGTGCCGATGACCAGGGCAGTGCTGCATTCGCTGAACACACGCCTCGACGCCGCCGTCATCGCTTTCCAGCTCGACCATGCCGAAACGAAGGTGCTGATAGTCGACCGCGAATTCTCGGGCGTGGTCAAGGAAGCGCTTGCATTGGCGAAGGCCAGGCCATTGGTCATCGACTATGACGATCCCGATTATGCGGCGGACGCTCCCTATCCCAAGGGCGAGCGGATCGGCACGCTCGACTATGAGGATTTCGTCGCCGGCGGCGACGAAGCTTTCGCCTGGTCGATGCCCGACGACGAATGGGACGCCATCTCGCTCAACTACACGTCCGGCACGACGGGCAATCCGAAGGGCGTCGTCTACCACCATCGCGGCGCCGCGCTGATGGCCTACACCAACACCATCCACGCCGGCATGGGCAAGCACGCGGTCTATCTCTGGACGCTGCCGATGTTCCATTGCAACGGATGGTGCTTCCCTTGGACTTTAGCCGTGCAGGCAGGCACGCATGTCTGCCTGCGCTGGGTGCGGCCAAAGCCGATGTATGACGCGATCGCCGACCACGGCGTCACCCATCTCTGTGGCGCGCCGATCGTCATGTCTGTGCTGATCAATGCCAAGGACGAGGACAAGCGCCAGTTTCCGCAGACCGTCACCTTCAACACCGCCGCCGCGCCGCCGCCCGAGGCCGTGCTTTCCGGCATGGCAGATGCCGGCTTTGCCGTCACCCATCTCTACGGCCTGACCGAGACCTACGGGCCGGCGGTCGTCAATGAATGGCACAATGAGTGGGACGATTTGGAGAAGGGGCCAAGGACGGCGAAGAAAGCCCGCCAGGGCGTGCGCTACGCCGCGCTCGAAGGGCTGACGGTCATGAACCCGGAGACGATGGCGGAAACGCCGGCCGACGGCGAGACCATCGGCGAGGTCATGTTCCGCGGCAACATCGTCATGAAAGGGTATCTGAAGAACCGCAAGGCAACCGACGAAGCCTTTGCGGGTGGCTGGTTCCATTCCGGCGACCTCGGCGTCATGCATCGCGACGGCTACATCCAGCTCAAGGACCGCTCCAAGGACATCATCATCTCGGGCGGCGAGAACATCTCCTCAATCGAGGTCGAGGACGCGCTCTACAAGCACCCGGCCGTGGCCTCTTGCGGGGTAGTCGCCCGCGCCGACGAGAAATGGGGCGAGGTGCCGGTCGCCTATGTCGAGCTGAAGCCTGGCAAGACGGCGACCGAGGCTGAGATCATCGAGCATTGCAGAGGCCTGCTCGCGCGCTTCAAGGTGCCGAAGGCGGTGGTGTTCGCCGAAATCCCGAAGACCTCGACCGGCAAGATCCAGAAGTTCCGGCTCCGGGAGATGGCGAAGGGGGCGTAGTTCGCTCGCTCCAAGAAGCCCGTGACGTCTACAGTTTGCGCCAGTATCCGCGACGTCGTCATCCTAGGGTGGAGCAGTCGCGAAGCGACGTCGCGGAAACCCTGGGATCCATGCCGTGACCTTGCTGCCGCGCTCCCACGGTCGAGAATTCTTTCCTTGGACGGCTGGCATCTGTCGGCGTAACTTATTGATCTGCCTCGCTCTTCGGTCGACATCACGGCATGGATCCTAGGGTCTGCGCGCGTCGCTTCGCTCCTTGCTTCGCCCTAGGATGACGACGATACGGGCGCCATCAGCCAACTTTGCTGACGTCGTTCATGGCGTCCACTCACTGTCACCATCTGTCACCAATTATACGTGTACGTCGATTTCGCATTGACTCCCCGCGCCTTTCGATTTACGAGTGACGAAAATTGAAATTCGTCACTTGTCAAAAGAAAGCGCCATGTCAGAAGCCGCCAACATCGTGGCAGACCCCGCCAGGCAGGAGAATGTGACGCGCATTCTCGATTGCGCGGAGCGGCTGTTCCGGCACTACGGCTACGGCAAGACCAACGTTGCCGACATTGCCCGCGAGCTCGGCATGTCGCCGGCCAACATCTACCGTTTCTTCGCATCCAAGGTTGAAATCCACCAGGCCGTCTGCGGCCGCATGCTCGGCGCAAGTTATGCGCAGGCCTACGAGATCTCGCGGCTGCCGATCAGCGCCGAGGAGCGGCTGCGTCGCTATGTGCATGCCCAGTACAAGATGACGCTGGAAGTCCTGCTCGATGACCAGAAGGTGCATGAGATGGTCATCGTGGCGCTCGAGCGCGACTGGGGCGTCATCGACAAGCATATCGACCGCATGCACGATCTGATGGCCGAGGTGATCCGCGAGGGCATCGAAGCCGGAGAGTTCAGGAAGCAGGATCCGATCGTCGCGTCGCGCTGCTTCGGCGCCGCCACGGTCATCCTTTGCCACCCGCAGATGGTGGCGCAATGCCTTGCCAAGACCAACCGGGCGATGCCCGACGACCTCATCGACTACGCGATCAGAGCCTTAAAGTAACCGCTGCCCGCCGGGTGCCGGTGTTCGACAATTCATCTCCAGTTCGGGAGTGCTAAGGTGTCTTTGTCCAGTTCCATCATTCGCAGGCTGCCAGTCGCCGGCCTCCCAGTTGCCGGTCTCATCGTCGCGGCGCTAGGACTTGCCGGTTGCAGCCAGGAGAAAGCAGCACCCGTCGCGGAAGTGATCCGGCCCGTGAAGGTCGTCGAGATCGGCGAGGCCCAGACCACGCGCCAGCTCGACTATTCCGGTTCGGTGCGTGCCCGCACCGACATGAATCTCGGCTTCCGCATAGCCGGCAAGGTCACCGAGCGTCTGGTCGACATCGGCCAGCATGTGAACACCGGCGACGTGCTCGCCCGCGTCGACCCGTCCGACTACGAATTGTCGGTGAAGAGCGCCCAGGCAAGTCTCGACGCAGCCGAGCGGCAGGTCGAGACGGTCGACCTCGCCAAGAAGCGCGCCGAGCAGCTCTACGCCAAGAACTTCGCGCCGAAGTCGCAACTCGATCAGGCCGTGCTGACCTACGATCAGGCGATCGCCACTCGCGATGCCGCTCGCTCGACGCTGGCACAGGCGCAGAACCAGGTTCAGTATGCCGATCTCAAGGCCAGCAAGGATGGCATCGTCACCGCAATCTCCGCCGATGTCGGCCAGGTGGTTGCCGCCGGCACGCCGGTGATGACGGTTGCCGTCGATGGCGAGAAGGAAGTGCTGATCGCGGTGCCCGAAATGGACATCGCCGGCTTTCGCCCGGGCAAGGAAGTGAAGGCGAGTTTCTGGTCGGATGAGGGGCTGACCCTCGATGGCAAGGTCCGCGAGGTTGCCGGCAGCGCGGACGCGCAGTCACGCACCTTTGCGGTCCGGGTGTCGCTGCCCAACGACCCGCGCGTGCTGCTCGGCATGACCGCCAATGTCCAGGCGACTGTCGGCAGCAAGGCGCAGATGGTGTCGATCCCGCTGACTGCGATGGCCGAGAAGGATGGTAAGCAAATCGTCTGGACGGTCGACCGCGCCTCCGACACCGTCCATCCGCGCCCGATCAAGGTTGCCAATTTCACCGCCGACGGTGTCGCCGTCGCCGATGGCCTGAAACAGGGTGACGTCGTGGTCGCCGCCGGCACGCAGTTCATGACCGAGAACCTCAAGGTCAAGCTTTCCGGCGACGCCCAGCAATCCGCCTCGGCGGATGACGACGTCGCCACCACCAGCAGCCTGCGCTGATGCATGCCGCCCAAAGGCGCGAAGCGGTTTTGGGTGAACGACATGCGTCGAACTGAGACTTAAGCCAGGCGAAAGAACGCCTTTCCCGCTCTCGCTGCGTGCGCCGCGAGCCGGGGAGGGCATGGGTTCCGGGCGGCAGCCGCCCGATCGTGAGATGCCGGCATGTTGGCTCCCCCGCAGCAGTGCCGCGTCCCCCGTGATTGCGAGTCTCTCCCGCTTGAGGGGGCCTCGCCGCCCGGAAGCCCAACCGAGAAATTCATGAGCAGCATGGCAAGCGTGGCTTGCCGGCCAATTGGACTGGACTTGCGCCATGACCACCGACAGCAGCACCGAAAAGCGTCCCTTCAACCTCTCGCGCTGGGCGATCGGGCACCCGAGCATCGCGCGCTTCCTGTTCGGCCTGATCATCGTGGCCGGCGCGCTCGGGCTGATGCGCATGGGCCAGAAGGAAGATCCTGACTTCACCTTCCGCGTCATGGTCGTTCAGGCGATCTGGCCGGGCGCCTCGCTCAAGGACATGGAAGACCAGGTCGTCAACAAGATCGAGCGCAAGCTGCAGGAAACGCCGCATCTCGATTTCGTGCGCTCCTATACCCGCGCGGGCAGCGCCATCATCACTTTGCAGGTCAAGGGCGACACCAATGCGGCTGAGGTCGCGGACGCCTTCTACCAGGTCCGCAAGAAGGTCGGCGACATAGCCAGCGACCTGCCACAGGGCCTGCTCGGTCCCTATTTCAACGACGAGTTCGGCGACACCTTCATCACGCTGCATTCGATCAGCGGCGACGGCTTCACCTATCCGGAGCTGAAGAAGTTCGCCATCCAGGCGCGCGATATGCTTTTGACCACGCCCGGCGTCGAGAAGGCGGTCATCATCGGCGACCAGCCTGAGACAATCTACATCGACGTGTCGTCCAAGGCGCTTGCCGAGCGTGGCCTGACCATCCTCGACCTGCAGAACGCCATCAAGGGCCAGAACGCGGTCGATCCGGCGGGCTCGGTCGATACCGGCCTCCGTTCGGTCCGCATCTCGGTCGAGGGCGACGTCACCAGGGCCGCCGATATCCGCGAACTGCGCCTGCGCTCGGGCAGTCAGGTGACGCGCCTCGGCGACATCGCCACGGTCACTTCCGGTCTCCAGGACCCCTACGACAACAAATACCTTTTCAACGGCCATAAGAGCGTCCAGCTCGGCGTCGTCATGGCCAAGGGCTTCAACGTCACCGATGTCGGCAAGGGTGTCGAGGAGACCTACAAGCGCTTCGAGGCAGGGTTGCCCTACGGCGTTTCGGTCGACCAGATCTCCGACCAGCCGGAAGTGGTGCGCGACGCCGTCAGCGAGTTCATGCACGCGCTCGGCGAAGCGCTGCTCATCGTGCTCATCGTCTCCTTCCTGTCGATCGGCTGGCGCTCGGGCCTGGTGATCGCCATCGCCATTCCGCTCGTGCTCGCCGCCACCTTCGCCATCATGTACGAGATCGGCATCGACCTGCAGCGCATCTCGCTCGGCGCGTTGATCATCGCACTCGGCCTGCTCGTCGACGACGCCATGATCGTCGTCGAGATGATGGAGCGGAAGCTCGAGGAGGGGCTGGTCAAGATCGAGGCGGCAAGCTTCGCCTATACCTCGACCGCCTTCCCGATGCTGACCGGCACCCTGATCACCACGGCCGGGTTCATTCCGGTCGGCTTCGCCGCCTCCACGGCGGGCGAATATGTGCGCACGCTGTTCTACGTCGTCGGCATCGCGCTGGTCGTATCGTGGTTCGTCGCGGTCTATTTCACGCCGTGGCTGGGCTACATGATCCTGAAGCAGCGCAAGCACGCCGGCACCCACCACGATGTCTTCGACACCGGCTTCTACCGCCGCCTGCGGGCGACCGTGACCTGGGCCGTGCGTCATCGCATCATCGTGCTGGTGATGACGCTGGTCACCTTCGGCACCAGCCTGTGGGCCTTCCAGTTCATCCCGCAGAACTTCTTCCCGCAGTCCTCGCGCCCTGAAATCCTGGTCGATCTCTGGCTGCCGGAAGGCACCTCGATCAAGGAGGTCGAGAAGCAGGCCCAGGCGCTCGAAGCCAGGATGGCGGACGATCAGGACAAGCGCTTCATCGCCACCTACATCGGCGAAGGCGCGCCGCGCTTCTTCCTGCCGCTCGACCAGCAGCTCAGGAACCCGAACTTCGCCCAGCTTCTGGTGATGGCCAAGGACGAACCGGCGCGCGAGCGGCTGATCGTCAAGCTGCGCAAGATCCTGGCCGAGGATTTCCCCTCGATCCGCGGCAAGGTCGACCGCCTGTTCCTCGGTCCGCCCACCGGCTGGCCGGTGCAGATGCGCGTCATGGGGCCGGACCGCAAGGAGGTGCGCCGTATCGCCGACGAGGTGAAGGCGAGGTTCCAGGCGAATCCGCTGCTTGGCGCGGTGCATGACGACTGGCTGGAGCCGGTGCCGGCAATGAAGCTGGTGATCGACCAGGATCGCGCCCGCGCGCTCGGCGTCACCTCGCAGCGCATCCGCCAGATGCTGCAGGCGACGATGTCTGGCGCGCCGCTCGACAATTTCCGCGACGGCGAGGAGACGGTCTCCATCGTCGCCCGCGAGCCGGAAGCGACGCGTCACCTGTTGTCCTCGGTGGACTCCGTCTACATCCCGACCGACTTCGGCGGCTCGGTGCCGCTGTCGCAGGTCGCCAAGGTCGTGCCGGTGATGGAGCAGGGCATCGAATGGCGGCGCAACCGCCTGCCGACCATCAGCGTGCGCGCGACCTTGCCGGACGGCGTGCAGTCGAACGACGTCGTCACCAAGATGTATAACGACATGAAGGATCTGCGGGCCGGCCTGGCGCCGGGCTACCAGATCCAGATCCAGGGCGGCGCGGAGGACTCGGCCGAAAGCCAGGCCTCGATCGCGGCCAAGGCGCCGATCATGCTGGCGATCATCGTGGTGCTCCTGATGGTCCAGTTGCAGCATTTCGGCAAATCGATGCTGGTGCTGGCCACCGGTCCGCTGGGCATCATCGGCGCCGCCGCGGCACTGCTGGTCAGCGGCGCGCCATTCGGCTTCGTCGCCATCCTGGGCGTCATCGCTCTGCTCGGCATCATCATGCGCAACTCGATCATCCTGGTCGACCAGATAGACCAGGATATCGCGGCGGGCATGGAGCGATCGGAGGCAATCGTGGGCGCTGCCGTGCGACGCTTCCGACCGATCATGCTGACGGCGCTGACAGCCGTGCTGGCGCTGATCCCGATCTCGCGCGCCGTCTTCTGGGGGCCGCTGGCCTACGCCATGATGGGCGGCATCCTCGTCGCCACCGTGCTTACCATCCTGGTGCTGCCGGCTGGCTACGCCCTGTTCTTCGGCCGAGAGCCCAAGAAGGCAAAGACCGACGAGCAGGCAGTGGAGCCGGAGACGATCGAAGGCATCGAGCGGCCGCAGCTGGCGCTGGCCGCCGAGTAAGGTGGCAACCTTGGATCGCCCGCTATCGACGCAAGTCGGTGGCGGGTGATCTGTATTGTTAGAGCAATTCCAGGAAAAGTGTGTAACGGTTTTCCGTCCGGAATTGCGTAGAAACAAAGATTTAGGTGCGCGGGCTCGTCGGCCAAGGTTTTCCAAATGCGCGATGGCCATGGAGCGATCGGCGCGATGCCTTGTCGCCGCAGGTCAAGTGGCAAGCTCAGAAATAGCCGTCCGAGGCCGCGGTCGCCTCTTTCGGGATATCGACGCCGTCGACCAGGATCTTGTCGACCAGCTCATGGTGGAAGCACACCAGCCCCTTGATGCGCTCGGCCTCGTGCACCGGCTCGGGGTAGTACCAGACAAGGTTCTCGTGCCGCTTCTTCGGCGTCGTCACATGGTAGTAGTTGGAGATGCCCTTGTAGGGGCAGCGCGAGATGTAGCGGCTGGGCGAAAACATATCGAGCCGCGTGTCCGAGATCGGCAGGTAGTGCCGCACGGGGTGGCCGGTCTCGAACAGGAACACGCCGCGCCGGGAATCGGCCACCTGCTCGCCGTCGAGGATCACCTGCACGCGCCGTGACGAGGGCAGGCAGTCGACGCGCCGGAACGGATCGCGGGCATGGACGAAGATCTCTTCGTCCTCCTCATACCAATGCGTCATCTTCGGCCAGTAGAAGGAAATGTAGTCCTGGATCGGCGGGCAGCCTTTGACCGGGTCGAGATAGCGCCAGGCGCCATCCTCGACCAGCGTTATGCCGGTGTTCAGCGAGTAATGTGTCGCGACGCCCTTGAACGGATCCTCCGTGGTCGTCCTGCTCGGTAGCAGGAATTCCTCGCGCACGTCGCTCATCGGGAAGTAATAGACCGGCAGGTGGTCGCTCTCGTAGAAGACCAGCGCCCGGGTCGTGTCGGCCACAATCATCGGGCCGACCTGCACCCTGATCCGCTTCGGCGAGGGCATGGTGAAGGCGATGTAGCCCGGCTCGAACTCGTACTGGACGATGTTGTCGAGCAGCGGGAAATGCGGCCCGCGGCCGCGCAGGTGGGGCTTGCGAATAGTCGTCGTCCTTTTCTGGTCGTCTGCGGCTGGGTTCTTTCGCGCAACCATTGTCAAGACGCCACCGATACACGATCGAGCAGCAGTCCGGCGGCGATTGGCGGCAGGCCGCTGACATTCTTGCGCACCGGCACCAAAAGGTCCGGGAAATAGCTGAAGATAACCGGCGTCTCGTCGAGCAGCAGCTTCTGGATGTCGGAAGCCGCCTTGCGCTGGGCGTCGAAGTCGAGCGCCTTGAGGTAGCTGGTGATCAGCCCGTCATAGGTGGGGTTCTTGAAATGCGCCGCGTTCCACGGGCCGTCGCTGACCAGCGGACTTTTCAGGAACACGTTCGGCACGCTGCGATGCGCGTAGTCGGTGATGCCGAGCGGACTGTCCAGCCAGTCGGACTGGCCGAACACCGCCTTGCCGTAATATTTGTCCTGGTCCTCGATGTTGAGCGAGATGCGCGCGCCGATTTCCTTGGCGAAGTTCTGGAAGAGCTGCGCATAGCCTGGAATGTCGGAATAGCGAAGCGTCGTCAGCGTGATGTCGAAGCCGCCCGCCAGCCCGGCCGCCTCCATCAGCTGCCTGGCCTTGGCGATGTCCTGCGTGCGCTGCGGCACCGATTTGTCGGTCACTGGGAAGGCCGGCGCGAAGGGGCTGTCGTTGCCGGTTGCCGCCATGCCCCGGCAGAGGCCGTCGACCAGCTTCGAGCGGTCGATGCACAGCGCCAGCGCCTGGCGAACGCGCTTGTCGGTGAAGGGAGCCATGTCGCAGCGCATGTGGAGCTGGCGATGCGCGGTCGAGGCGACGCGCAGCACGGTGATGTCGGGATTGCCGAGCACCACCTGGCTGACATCAAGCGGGATCGCGTCAAGAACGTCGACTTCGCCTGCCTGCAGCGCCAGGATGCGCGGCTGCACGTCGGCGTAGAACTTGAATTCGAGCCGGTCGGGCAGGGCCTTCTCACCCCAGTAGTCGGGATTGCGCACAAAAGTTGCGCCGACCTTGGGCGTGTAGCTTTCGAGCCGAAATGGGCCGGTGCCCTCGAAGGTCTTCTCGTAGTCGCCCTTGTAGCTCGCCGGCAGGATGACGGCGTTGTAATTGTCGATCGACACAGAGTAGGGGAAGCTGCCATTCGGCGCGTCGAGGTGGAACTCGACGGTGTGGTCGTCGACCTTGCGCGTACCACCCTTCGACAGTAGGCCCTTGAATACCGAAAGCGCGTTGGATGTGCCGGTGGGATCGGCGAGCCGGTCGAAGGTGGCCACCACGTCGTCGGCCTTGAAGTCCTCGCCATTGTGGAACTTCACGCCCTTGCGCAGCTTGAAAGTCCAGACGCTCCCATCGGCGTTCGGCGACCAGCTCTCCGCCAGCACCGGCTTCAGCGTCAGGTCCGGCTGCGTCACGCACAGGAACTCGGCGGTCTGGAAGACGAGCTGGTAGCTGCCGCTGTCATAGAAGGTCACCGGATCGATGGCGCCGCCCGGCGTGGCGACGCCGGCGCGAACGGTGCCGCCGGCTTTGCCCTCGGCCCGTGCCTGCGGTCCGCCGAGACCGACCGCTGAAGCGATGCCGCCGAGGAAGGGCAGCGACATGCCGAGCACGCTGCCGTGGCGCAGGAATTCGCGCCTGTCGATCTTGCCGGCCAGCAATTCGTCGATAGCGGAATTTTCGATTGCGCTGAGTGTCTTGCGAGCGGCGTCGATCGTCCTGAAATGCTTCGGCATGGCTGCATTCCTCGCTTCTCGTTGGGCTCCGCCATCTAGTTCATCGTTGACGACCGCCGAAAAGCGATATTTTTTGATGAGGGCCATCGAAATTTCCGATGGCGATTTACTTGGGGACTGAAGGCATGGACACCGAGAACCTGCGCAGTTTCCTGGAGGTGGCCGAGCATGGCAGCTTCACGGTCGCGGCAAGCCGGTTGAACCTTGCCCAGTCGACCGTCAGCGCGCGCATTCGCGGCCTCGAGGAGCAACTGGGCCGCAAGCTCTTCCTGCGCGACAGCGATGGCGTGACGCTAACGCCCGCGGGGCGGCAATTCCTGCCGCACGCTTCCACGATCACCCGCACCTGGGAGCAATCGCGCCAGGACATCGCCGTTCCTGACGGCTACGACGCCCTGCTGAGGCTGACCGCCCCCGCTTACCTTTGGGACCGCATCACCTCTCCGTGGATATCCTGGATGCGCGAGAGGCGGCCCAATGTGGCGCTGAGGCTGGAGGGCAGTTTTCCCGACCTGGCCGTCGACCAGCTGGCCGAAGGACTGCTGGACATTTGCATCCTCTATCTGCCGAGGCCGCATCCAGGCATCGTCTATGAGACGCTCGCCGTCGACCAGGTGGTCCTTGTCCAGCACACCGCGCAGGTCGGTCCTTGGACTGGCAACTACATCCTGATGGATTGGGGGCTGGAGTTCCGCATCGAGCATGACCGCGCCTTTGCCGGTATGGTGAAGCCGGCGATCTCGGCTGGCCTGGTGTTCATCGGCCTGCAGCACGTGCTGTCGCAGAAGGCGGCTGCCTACCTGCCGCTGAGCGCGGTAAGCGCGTATATCGAGCGTGGCGAGCTGAGGCGTGTCGAGGACACGCCCGTTTTCCAGCGGCCGATCTATCTTGCCTATCCCGCGAACCAGGCCTCGTCGGATGCGCTCGCCGTCGCCCTGACCGGCCTACGCACGCTCGCCCGGGACCTGTCCGGCGCCGAAGGGTTCGCCGAGGGCGACCGCGCCCTCAGCATGGCAGGCGCGGTCGCGTTCTAACTTCGATCACGCCGGCTCTACGGTCTTTGGTTTCTGCAGCCGTGCCAGTTCGTCATAGGGGATATGGCATCGGATTGTGTGTCCGGGCTCGGCCTCGATCAGTTCCGGTTCCTTTGTCTCGCAGATGGCGCCGATCTTGCGCGGACAGCGTGTGTGGAAGACGCAGCCGGAGGGCGGATTGGCGGCGCTGGGGATTTCACCGTCGAGGCGGATGCGCGAGGCTTCCGCTCGGTCGAGCTTCGGCACGGCCGACAAGAGCGCTTCGGTGTAGGGGTGGTGCGGACCGGAGAACACCGCCTCCGAAGGCCCGAACTCCATGATGCGGCCGAGATAGAGCACCGCGATCTTGTCGGAGAGATAGCGCACCACGCCGAGGTCGTGCGAGATGAAGATGTAGGAGACGTCCTGCTTGGACTGCAGGTCGGCCAGGAGATTGAGGATCGCTGCCTGCACGGAGACGTCGAGCGCCGAGGTCGGCTCGTCGCAGACCACGATGCGCGGATCGCCGGCAAAAGCGCGCGCGATCGCCACGCGCTGCTTCAAGCCGCCCGACAGCTGCCTTGGCTTGACCGCCAGATGCCGATCGGTGAGCCGCACGGAGCGCACGAGCTCTTCCAGTCGCGTGTCGAGCGCCTTGCCGGAGAGCCCGCCGAGCCGCTTCAGGGCGCGGCTGAGGATATGGCGGATGGAATGCGAGCGGTTGAGCGCGGAGTCCGGGTTCTGGAAGACGATTTGCACGGCCTTGACCTGGTCTTCCGCTCGGTTGGCGAGTCGTGGCGCCAGCTGCTTGCCTTCGAGCTCGATCGAGCCGCCCTCATCCGGCGAGACCAGGCCGAGCAGCAGTCTGGCAAAGGTCGTCTTGCCGCTGCCGGATTCGCCGACCAGCCCCAGCGTCTCGCCGGGCCGCAGGCTGACGGAAACGTCCTTGACGGCCCGTAGCGGGTGGCCATGGCTGGCATAGGTCTTGTTCAGCCCCTCGACCCGCAGCACCGGCGGCGCCTGCTTGGGCGCTACCGCTGCGACCTCGGAGGGCGTCGCGCGCGGCAGCGACTGCGCCTTGTCGTGGTAGTGGCAGCGTGACAGGCGGCCGTCCTCGAGCTGATAGAGCGGCGGCGGCTCCGCGCGGCAGCGCTCGGTGGCCAAAGCGCAGCGGTCGGCGAAGGCGCAGCCAACGATGTTGGCGCCGATGCCGGGCAGGAAGCCGGGGATGGTGTCGAGGCGGCCCTGGTCCTTGCGCTGGCCGCCGCGCGGCAGGCAGCGCAGCAGCGCCACCGTGTAGGGATGGCGCGGATCGTTGAAGACGTCCTTGGTCGAACCTTCCTCGACCAGCATGCCGGCATAGAGCACGCCGACCCGGTCGCACATATGGGAGACGACGGCGAGGTTGTGGCTGATGAACAGGATCGAGGCCGAGAGCTCGCGCCTGAGCTGCGCGATCAGGTCGAGCACTTCCGCTTCGACGGTGGCGTCGAGGCCGGTCGTCGGCTCGTCGAGGATCAGCATCGAGGGATCGTTGGCCAGCGCCATGGCGATCGCCACGCGCTGCTGCATGCCGCCCGAAAGCTGGTGCGGGTAGCGCTGCATGACGCTTGCGGGATCGGAGATGCGCACGCGGTTCAGCATGGCGATCGCCTTGTCCTCGGCCGCCTGTCCGGTGATGCCCGCAAGCTCGAAGATTTCGGTCAGCTGGCGGCCGATGCGGATCGACGGGTTCAGCGCCTTGCCGGGATCCTGGTAGACCATCGACACGCTGTCCGCGCGGGCCCGCCTGAGCGCCTCGGCGTCCAGCTTCATCACGTCCTGCCCGTCGAGGGCGATCGAGCCGCCGGTGATCGAGCCGTTGCGCGGCAGATAGCGCACCACCGACAGCGCCACGGTGGATTTGCCGCAGCCGGATTCGCCGACCAGGCCGTAGGCCTCGCCGGCCTTGATGGTCAGGTTGACGTTGCGCAGCACCGCGCGGTTTTGGCGGCCGACGCGGTAGGCGACCGACAGGTCCTTGAGTTCGAGCGCGTTCTTGTCAGTCATTGAACGCTCCATGCACACCGTCGGCCACCAGGTTGACGCCGATCACCAGCGAGGCGATGGCCAGGGCATCGAACAGCACCGTCCACCAGAAGCCGCCGCCGATCATGCCGTAGTTCGAGGAGATCGAGAGGCCCCAGTCGGGCGAGGGCGGCTGGATACCGAAGCCCATGAAGGAGAGCGTGGCGACCGCGAAGATGGCGTAGCCAAGCCGCACCGTCGTCTCGACGAGGATCGGCGGGATGACGTTGGGCAGGATCTCTACGAACATCGTGTGCAGCGCGCCCTCGTGGCGCAGCTTCGCCGCCGCGACATAATCGAGCTCGCGTTCGGCAAGCACGGCCGAGCGCACCGTGCGGGCAATGATCGGCGCGAAGGAGAGGCCGATGACGACGATGACGGTTATCTTCGAGGTGCCGAGCGCGACGATGGCCAGCAGCGCGATGATCACCACAGGGATCGCCATGAAAGCTTCCAGCACGCGGCTGACGATGTCGTCGACAATGCCTCGGAAATAACCGATCAGCAGGCCGAGCGCGGTGCCGGCGACGGTCGCCAGGATCGTGGCCAGCGGCGCCACCGTAAGGATGTCGCGCGAGCCGACGATGACGCGCGAGAACACGTCGCGACCGAGCTGGTCGGTGCCGAACCAGTGATCGGCCGCCGGCGGCGTGAGCGCATTGATGATGTCGCTTGCCAGCGGATCGTAGGGAACAAAATACTGGCCGAACAGCGCGCACACGACCCAGAACACAACGATGAAAAGCCCGGTCAGGAATGTGCCGGACCTGAGCAGTGAATGCAGAACCTCGCCCCAGGGGCCGCGCCGTTTGGTGTCGGGCGCTGCCGGCGCCGGCAGGTTGGCGGGCGTGTCGGTCGCGCTCATTGTTCTCCCCCCAGCCGGATCCGTGGATTGAGCACCGAATAGAGGAAGTCGGCGACAAGCGTCGCCACCGCATAGACGATGCCGATTGTCAGGATGCCGGCCTCCAGCATCGGAAAGTCTTTGCCGCGCGCGGCGGTGAAGATCAGCGAGCCGATGCCCTGGTAGCGGAACAGCG
>NZ_JANINM010000179.1 GCF_024509055.1 Mesorhizobium sp.
CAGGAGCCGCTGGAAACACGCAAGGAAGGCGAGTGGTGGGCGATGATGGACGAGGCCTTCCATCATGACTGATGCCTTCGATCCGGCATCGCTGTCGCAATCCTGGCCGAAGCCCTCCAAGCCGCGTCCGATCGTCACTTTCGGCGCCGGCTCGATCGTCGGCGACGCACATTTTCCCGCATACAGGAAGGCAGGATTTCCGGTTGCCGGCCTCTACGATCCGGACCAGGCCAAGGCGAAAACATTAGCCGACAAATGGAATGTAAAGGCGTTCCGCTCGGTCGAGGAAGCCGCGGCGGTGAAGGACGCGATCTTCGATCTCGCGACGCCGCCCGGCCGCCACGCCGATGTGTTGAAGGCGCTGCCGGATGGCGCCGTGGCGCTGATCCAGAAACCGATGGGCAACTATCTCGGCGAGGCGACCGAGATCCTCGAAATCTGTCGCGCCAAGCAACTCAAGGCCGCGGTCAATTTCCAGCTTCGCTTCGCGCCGATGATGCTGGCGCTGAAGGATGCCATCGCCAAGGGCTGGCTGGGCGAGGTCGTCGACTTCGACGCGCTGCTTGCGCTCGACACCCCCTGGCAGCTCTGGGAATTCCTGCTCAAGGCGCCGCGCGTCGAGATCGCCATGCATTCGATCCATTATCTCGACCTGATCCGCCAGCTTCTCGGCAATCCTCTGGGCGTGCATGCCAAGACGCTCGGCCATCCCAACCATAAGGTCGCTCAGACGCGCACCAGCGCCATCCTCGACTATGGCGACACGGTGCGCTGCGCGCTTTCGATCAACCACGACCACAAATTCGGCCGCCGCCACCAGGCCTGCGAGTTCCGCATCAGCGGCACGGAGGGCGCGGCCTACGTCAAGCTCGGCCTCAATCTCGATTATCCGCGCGGCGAGCCCGACGTGCTGGAAATCTATCCCAAGGGCGGATCGGATTGGGTCAGTGTGCCGCTCACCGGCGAATGGTTCCCCGACGCCTTCGTTGGCCGGATGGCCAATGTCCAGCGCTTTGCCGCGGCCGAAGATGCCGAGCTGGTCAGCTCGGTCGAGGACGCCTGGAACACCATGGCGCTGGTCGAGGCCGCCTATAAGTCGAGTGCCGCGCCGTCGACGCCGCTGGCCGTGAAGCCTTAGAATAGCGACATGGAACAGATCACCTACTTCGAGGACTATGAGATCGGTTCGTCACGCCTCACCAGCGGCCGTACGATCACGGAGACGGACTTCGTCGTCCATGCCGGCCATACCGGCGATTTCTTCCCGCATCACATGGACGCCGAGTTCATGAAGACCACGCCCTTCGGCCAGCGCATCGCGCATGGCACGCTGGTCTTCTCGGTCGGCGTCGGCCTGACGGCGAGCGTGATCAACCCCGTCGCCTTCTCCTACGGCTACGACAGGCTGCGCTTCATCAAGCCGGTCTTTATCGGCGACACGATCCGCACCCGCACCACCATCGCCGCGAAGGAGGACGATCCGAAACGTCCCGGATCGGGCCGCGTCATCGAGCGCGTCGAGGTCATAAACCAGCGCGACGAGGTCGTGCTGGCCGCGGATCACATCTACATCGTCGAGCGACGGCCCGGCTGAAAGACGGAGATAAGGAACATGGCTGACATCACAGGCAAGGTCGTGGTCGTCACGGCGGCCGCGCAGGGAATCGGTCGAGCAAGCGCGCTGGCATTCGCGAACGCAGGCGCCATCGTCCATGCCACGGACATCAACGACACGGCCCTGGCCGAACTCGGCAAGACACCCGGCATCAAGACACGCAAGCTCGACGTGTTGAACGACGAAGCGGTGAAAACCGCCTTTGCCGAAATCGGCCGCGTCGACGTGTTGTTCAACTGCGCCGGCTTCGTCCACGCGGGCTCGATCCTCGAGATGAAAGACGAGGACCTCGACTTCGCCGTCAATCTGAATGTGCGGGCCATGATCCGCACCATCCGCGCCGTATTGCCCGGCATGCTGGAGCGGGGTGAGGGGTCGATCATCAACATGTCGTCGGTGGCCGGCGCGCCGAAGGGCGTGCCGAACCGCTTCGCCTACGGCGTGACAAAGGCGGCCGTTATCGGCCTGACCAAATCGATCGCCGCCGACTATGTTGCCAAGGGCATACGCTGCAACGCCATCTGCCCCGGCACGGTGGAAAGCCCTTCGCTGCAGGGCCGCATGCAGGCACAAGGCGACTATGAAGCGGCGCGCGCGGCCTTCATCGCCCGCCAACCGATGGGGCGGATCGGCACACCGGAAGAGATCGCCGACCTCGCGGTCTATCTGGCCGGCGCCACCTACACGACGGGGCAGGCCTATAACATCGACGGCGGCTGGTCGATCTAAGGGCCGCCATACCCGCGCCGGCGCGCTCGACAATCCAGCCACGAGGCAGCAATGACCAAGATCACGGACCTCAGAACCTTCGATCTGCGCTTCCCGACGTCGCAGAGCCTCGACGGCTCGGATGCGATGAATCCGGATCCGGATTATTCGGCCGCCTATGTTATCCTCGACACCGATGTCCCTTCGCTGAAGGGGCATGGCCTGACCTTCACCATCGGCCGCGGCAACGAGATCTGTTGCGCGGCGATCGAGGCGTTGCGCCATCTGGTCGTCGGGCTCGACCTCGACTGGGTGAAGCAGGACCCTGGCCGCTTCTGGCATCATGTGACCGGCGACAGCCAGCTGCGCTGGATCGGCCCGGACAAAGGAGCGATGCACCTTGCGGTCGGCGCCGTGGTGAACGCGGTCTGGGACCTGTGGGCTAAGGAAGCCGGCAAGCCGGTCTGGCGGCTTGTCGCCGAGATGAGCCCGGAAGAGATCGTACGGATCGTCGACTTCCGCTACCTCACCGACGCGATCACGCCGGCGGAGGCGCTGGAAATCCTGAAGAGGGCCGAGGCCGGCAAGGCCCAGCGCATCGCCATTCTCGAACGTGAGGGCTATGCCTGCTACACCACCTCCGCCGGCTGGCTCGGCTATCCCGACGACAAATTGCGGCGGCTCTGCCAGGAAGCGGTCGACGACGGGTTCAACCACATCAAGCTGAAGGTGGGCCGCGACCGCGCCGACGACATCCGTCGCCTGAGGATCGCCCGCGAGGTAATCGGCCCGGACCGCTATTTGATGATCGACGCGAACCAGGTCTGGGAAGTCGACCAGGCGATCGACTGGCTGAAGGAGCTCGCCTTCGCCAAGCCGTTCTTCATCGAGGAGCCGACCAGCCCCGACGACGTCGCCGGCCATGCGAAAATCCGCAAGGCGGCGGCGCCGATCAAGGTTGCGACCGGCGAGATGTGCCAGAACCGCATCATGTTCAAGCAGTTCATCGCTGGCGGCGCCATCGATGTCGTGCAAATCGATTCCTGCCGCATGGGCGGCCTCAACGAAGTGCTGGCGGTGCTTTTGATCGCTGCCAAGTTCGGCCTGCCGGTCTGGCCGCATGCCGGCGGCGTCGGCCTTTGCGAATATGT
>NZ_JANINM010000180.1 GCF_024509055.1 Mesorhizobium sp.
GCCGCGATCAGCGCCGTCATGTTGGAGCCGCGTCCCGAGATCAGGACGACCGTGCGCTTCCTGCTCATAGGCCGATCGAGCCCCGATAGATCACGCCGGCGTCGCGACGCGGCACGATGCGGCCGATCGGCGTCACCGTCTCGCCTGCTTCCTGCAGCACGGCCGCCACCTGCGCCGCCTGGCCGGAGGCTACGGCCAGGATCATGCCGATGCCGCAGTTGAAGGTGCGCATCATCTCTTCCGGCGCGACGCCGCCGGTCCATGCCAGCCACGAGAACACCGCCGGCACCTCGATCGCCTCGAGGTCGAGCTCGGCGGAGAAATCCTTGGGCAGCACGCGCGGGATGTTTTCCGGGAAGCCGCCGCCGGTGATGTGGGCGAGCGCCTTGATGCCATGTGTGTTGCGGATCGCCTTGAGGATCGACTTCACATAGATGCGTGTCGGTTCCAGCAGCGCCTCGGCGAGGCTGATCTCCTCGTTGAAGGGCGCCGGATCGTTCCAGCCAAGGCCGCTCGACGCCACGATGCGGCGCACCAGCGAAAAGCCGTTGGAGTGGAGGCCCGACGAGGCGAGGCCGAGCAGCACGTCGCCCTCGACGATGTCGTCGGTCGGCAGCAGCTGGCCGCGTTCGGCCGCGCCCACCGCGAACCCGGCCAGGTCATAGTCCTTGTCCTGGTACATGCCGGGCATCTCGGCCGTCTCGCCGCCGATCAGCGCGCAGCCGGCCTGGCGGCAGCCTTGCGCGATGCCGCCGACGATCGACGCGCCCTGATCGGGGTCGAGCTTGCCGGTGGCGAAATAGTCGAGGAAGAACAGCGGCTCGGCGCCTTGCACGACAATGTCGTTGACGCACATGGCGACGAGGTCGATGCCGATCGTGTCGTGCTTTCCGGCGTCGATGGCGATCTTGAGCTTGGTGCCGACGCCGTCATTGGCTGCGACCAGCACCGGATCGGTGAAGCCCGCGGCCTTGAGGTCGAACAGGCCGCCGAAGCCGCCGATCTCGCCGTCGGCGCCCGGCCGGCGCGTCGCGCGCACCAGCGGCTTGATCTTCTCGACCATCAAATTGCCGGCATCGATATCGACGCCCGCCTCGGCATAGGTGAGCCCGTTCTTGCGCGTGGCCTTGTCGCCCTTGCTCATATCCGGCTCGTCCCTGTTTCTTCCATGCGGGCTCTTCGCATGAATGGTTTCGGGGAGCAAGGATGACGCGCAGGTGAGGGAGCTTTGCCCCAGGGAAATGCTGAAATGTCGGCGGGACAGCACCCCCCTCTGGCCTGCCGGCCATCTCCCCCTCAAGGGGGGAGATCAGATGTCACGCCGGCTTTCGCCAATCGCCAGGATCGCATGAAGAGCGCGCCGACGCTGATACAGCCAATCTCCCCCTCTGAGGGGGAGATGCCCGGCAGGGCAGAGGGGGGTGCCTCGCGCTGACTTCGCCAGACCGTCCCTTGCACACCCCTCCCAACTCCCTCATCTATCTCCCGAGAAAGCCTCGGCGGGACATGCGGTGACCATTCCCAATCTCATCACGATCATGCGCCTCCTGCTGGTGCCAGCCGTGGTGCTGGCCATGTTGCAAGCGTATTGGGGCTGGGCCTTCGCCGGCTTCCTCGTCGCCGGCATTTCCGACGGCGTGGACGGCTTCATCGCCCGCCGCTGGAACCAGGCGTCCCGCCTTGGCGCCTATCTCGACCCGATCGCCGACAAGCTTCTGCTGGTTTCGGTCTTCGTGGTCATGGGCTTTGCCCGCGAACTGCCGCTCTGGCTGGTGGTGACAATGGTCTCGCGCGACGCGCTGATCGTGTGCGCAGTGCTTCTGTCCAGCGTGATGGCGCATCCGGTCGAGGTGAAGCCGCTTTACATATCCAAGCTCAACACTGTGGTGCAGATCGTGCTGGCGGCGCTGGTGCTGGGTGAGCTCGCCTTTTCAATCCGTCTCGATCCGCTCCGGCCGGCGCTCATAATACTGTCCGGGGTCTTGACCGTGGCTTCGGCCGCGGCCTATCTCGTGGCTTGGCTGAGGCATATGAGCGGCTATGGCGAAGGCTCCGAGACGAGCGGCTCCACAACGGACACCTGACAGCGAGGCAGCGGAGATCGTGGCAGGCATGGCGCTTCGCCGCCAGATTTTCTTCTGGCTGGGCTCGGCTGTCCTGCTCGCGCTGTTCCTCTATGTCTTTTCTGGCATCCTGTTGCCCTTCGTCGCCGGCATGGTGCTGGCCTATTTCCTCGACCCTGTCGCCGACCGGCTTGAGCGGTTCGGGCTTTCCAGGCTGATGGCGACGGTGGTCATCCTCATCGCCTTCATCGTCATCGTCGTGCTGGCCTTCGTCATCCTGGTGCCGGTGCTGGCGACACAGATGGCCGACTTCGCCCGCAAGCTGCCGGAATATCTCACCCGCCTGCAGTCGCTGATCACCAGCTTCGACCCGACATGGCTGGAGCAGCGCTTCGGCGTCAGCACCAGCGGCCTGCGCGACGGGCTGAATTCGCTTCTGACTTCGGGCTTCAGCCTGCTCACCACCGTCTTCACCTCGATCTGGAGTTCGGGCGTGGCGCTGGTCTCGGTGGTCAGCCTGTTCGTGGTCACGCCGGTGGTCGCCTTCTACATGCTGCTCGACTGGGACCGCATGGTGGCGGAGGTCGACAGCTGGGTGCCGCGCGACTATGTCGAGACGGTGCGTTCGCTGGCCCGCGACATCAACACCGCGACCGCCGGCTTCGTGCGCGGACAGGGCACGCTCTGCCTGGTGCTGGGCGCGATGTACGCGACCGGCCTGACGCTGACCGGGCTGAACTTCGCCATCCTCATCGGTTTCTTCGCCGGGTTGATCTCCTTCATCCCCTATGTCGGCTCGCTGACCGGGCTGGTGCTTGCCGTCGGCGTCGCCTTCGTCCAGTTCTGGCCGCACTGGACCATGGTGGTGCTGGTGGCTTGCGTGTTCTTCGTCGGCCAGTTCATCGAGGGCAACATCCTGCAGCCAAGGCTGGTCGGAAAGAGCGTCGGCCTGCATCCGGTATGGCTGATGTTCGCGCTCTTCGCCTTCGGCGCGCTGTTCGGTTTCGTCGGCCTGCTGATTGCCGTGCCGGCCTCGGCCGCGATCGCCGTGCTGGTGCGCTTCGCCATCGCCCGCTATCTCGAATCGCCGCTTTACAAGGGCGAGGCCGCCGAAGCCGTGCCGCCGCTGCCGGCCGATCGCGGCGGCGGCCATCGCTCGTCGCGCGGCTGACATGTCCGATCGCAGGTCCGACGCGCCGCGCCAGCTGCCGCTCGATCTCGGCCACGGCACCGGCTATTCGCGCGACGAACTCGTGGTTTCGGCCACCAACGCGCAGGCCTCGGCATTGGTCGACCGGTGGCCGGATTGGCCGTCGCCGGTGGTGGTGCTCGCTGGGCCACCCGGTTCCGGCAAGACGCACCTTGCCCAGATATGGCAGGCGCATGCCGATGCGGTCGCTATCGACGCCGGCGGGATCGGCTCGCACATTGCCGGCCTCGGCGCGCGCGCCGCCCTCATCGACGACATCGACAACGGTCCGATCGACGAGCAGGGCCTGTTCCACCTGATCAACACCGTTCGCGGCGCCGGTTCCACGCTGATGCTGACGGCGCGGCGCTTTCCCTCCGCCTGGCGTGTCACGCTTCCGGACCTCATCTCGCGGCTGAAGGCGGCGGCGACCGTCGAGATCCATGAGCCCGACGACCTGCTGCTCGCCGGCGTCATCACAAAGCTCTTCGCCGACCGCCAGGTCGAGGTCGAGCCGCATGTCGTGCAATATCTGGTGCGGCGCATCGAGCGGTCGCTGGCGACCGCCATGAAGGTGGTGGAACGCCTCGACCGCGCGGCGCTGGAGCGCAAGACGCCGATCACCCGCGCGCTCGCCGCCGAAACCGTCAGCGCCATGGATGAAGGGCAGGGCGAGTTCGATATCTGAGCTCGGCCTTTTTACCAAAAACGAGAGGGGCCTTGCCCCGTCCCATTTCGAGACAACCTCACTGGCATCCGTCTTGCAGCGCAACAGCTGCCGGCTGACCCCGGTCCCGATCGCGTTCCAGATCGGGTGGTAGGCTCGCCGGGCTCGAGGTTGTTGGGGGCTCGCCCGGCGGGTTTACGTTTCCCTCGCGTCGCTCAGAGCGAGCAACCCCGCCTGTCCTAGGATTTGACGATCTCCGTCACGCAATGGACGTAGTCCATGCGGTGTCCTTCCGGTGCGCGCGCGACTTCAGCTTCGTAGGCGCCGTAAAGATCGTCGACGATCGCGGAGCGATCGCTGGCCGGGCGCGAAGTCTCGAGCGCGTTTGCAAAAACCGTCTCGGACCAGGAACGCAGTGTCGGCACATACGCCTTGGCGAACGCGGCTGCGTCGCGATGGACCCGGAAAGCCTCGGCATAGGGGCAGGGCGTCACCATCGTGAACATCGTCTCGAGCGTCAGGCCGGCGCGTGACACGGAAGAGTCGGGATCGGCGAACGGCGCGGCAAACTCGTCCGGCGTCTTGTAGAATTGCTGGAAGGTGGCGTTGGCATACTCCGCCTGGCTGATCCGCCCGGCCCGCAGAAGATCGCGCCAATGGCGCGCGAACGAATCGAACATGTCGACCTCGGTCGTGTGTCCGAGATAGCGCCCGGCTTCGTCGACGCAGAAATTGGCAAGCGCGAGCCTGCCGCCGGGTCGCAGCTCGCGCGCCCTGGCTATCAGGATCGTCTCCCAGTCGCGAAGCCCCTGGGCGCGAAACAGCTCGCGCTCGGCAGCGCTTGCGCCGACAGCCTGGACATGGTCGGCGATCATGCAAGGTCTCTTGCTGATCCAGTGCATCGCCGTGGCGGAGAAGCCGAGCGACAGCGAGTTGTCCGGCACGATTTGGCGATAGAAACTCGTTCCGCTGCCGAAGATGTAGAGGTCGGGCGTCTCCGCCAACGGAACCTCCGTCGGGTTGCCAAGCAGTCCCTGGCTGAGCCGGAAGAGGGTCGAGAAATCATTGTGGGGGAGGTCCGTATAGGTGATCGATATCGCCCGCCGAGGCTCGGTCGCGCGAATGGCGCCGACCACCCGCCGCATCATGTCCATCGAGGTGCCTCCGTCCGCGGCGCCGAAATCGGCGATCGCGAACGGCTGGCCGTCTGCCGGGCGGGGCATCTTGGCGACGGCGTCGACGACGAGATCGCCGACCTTGTCGATGACGTTCTTGGCGCCGACCGTGTTGGCCGAATAGTAGCCCGCACCAAGCATGGCGATCTTTTGGCCGTCGGCTGCGCTCATTACCTTCTCCCCTTGTTATTCATCGTCCACGCGGCCTCCTCCGGCCCCACGGACGCGCGACCGTTCGCTCTCCGGCACATAGGTTTTGGTGGCGAAGGCATTCAGCGCGGCAAGCGTCTGCCGGTCGATCGTCCCGCGCCGGCCCATTGGAGGCGGCCCTTGCTCCGGGCGCCGTTCGATGGCGACATCCGCCCGCAGCGTTTCCAGGGCCGCCCGATGCGCCACGCGCATGTCGGAGCGAAGCAGCATGGCATCGAGCCAGACCGGCAGGCCGACATCGCGTATGGTGAGCGGCAATGCGTGCGCTGGAGGCGGATTGTCGAGCAGCAGCGCGGCAGTCCGGATTGGGCATAGTGGCTTCCCGGTGGCGATATCGGCCTCGCCCTTGCGCCAGCACGCCGCGCGGGCGGAATCCGGCGGCGCGAAGGATTGCGCATTCTCCGCGAGGCTCAGCATGGCCGGGGCCCAGTCTTCGCCGTCCGCCGCGAGCCTGCGTGCCGAACGCCCGATATCCTCGGCCAGGCCCCATGAGAATCCCGCGCCGCGCGCCGCCTTGGCGCTGAGCGTTTCCACCTCGTTGAGCGAGAGCTCGATCACGCGGCGCCTCCGGTCGGCGCGTTGGCGACATCCTCGATCAGCGGCTCGCCACTGAAGAGCGCGATCCGCACCCATCGATCCGAGCGCGGATCGAAACTGCGCGCGCCAAAAAATGCGAGCTTGGCGCGCAAAATGTCGACAGGCCGCAAATCGGCGCCAATCAGATTGTCGTGGATCTCGGAATAGGGAAACCGGGCGACGATCTGGGCGCGCCGCACGGCATGCCGCCATTCCGGGTGGCGAAGAAGAAATTCGGCAACGGGGGTCGAGGCCGGTTCCTGCGACAGCGCGGCGGCCAGGCTGAGCGCGTCGCGCGCCGTGGCCAAAGGCTGCTCGAGTTCGGCCCCATCTTCCTCGAAGCGTTCGCCGAGCCTTGGCTCGAGCTTTTCCGCGGAGACATACCAGAACCGCGCATTGGCGGCCGGCGCGGCGAAGTCGATACCTGCCGCCCAGGAATAGCAGTCGAGAAGCGTGTGGCGAAGCGAACCGCAACTCATGCCGCCGTCGATGGCATGGCCGTGCGTCTCGTCGGCCTTCATTGTCTCACCGAGTTCGTCGACCAGCGCCCCGTGCGGTTCGAGGATCAGCGAAACACAGGCCTCTTGTCCCTCCAGGGAAAAGTGCTCTTCCGCAAACCGATAAACCGCATCCCAGGGCCTGGGCTCCACGAGAAGACGGTCGAGATTCTGCGCAAGCTCATCCAGGTCGTCGGCCAACGACCGCGTTGCCGCGGCTTGACGGCCGTCGTCGCTGCGCCAGTGACCGACACGCTGGCGCAAATCCGCGAGCGTTTGCGAAAACACCTTTCGCTCCACCTCGCCGGCGCGCGGCTCGGCGCGCACCTTCGCCAGCGCGGTTTCACGCGCCAGGAACCAGCTATGCGTTAGCAGCGGATGGCGAACGAGGAAGGGGGCCATGCCCAGGCCGGTCGCATTTCCCACCCCGACCGCACGGCGCAGGCCCGGCGCCAGCCTTGCCGCACCGGCGGGATTGCGGCGCAAGGCGATATGATCGGCCAGGTCGAGCGTGAAGGATCGGATCAGCCAGACGGTGAGCATCTCCGCCTGGAAGGATCCCGCTAGCTCCGGTCGCGAAGCGATCTGGTCGCGATCGGCGATGCCGAACTTGCCATTGCCATAGACCGCCGTGGTGCGCAGCAGATAGCCGACGCCCAGCAACTCCTCTTCGTCCGGCTGTCGTCCTTGCGCCAGCGCCGTGGTCACCGCTTCGAACAGGCGCACGCTCTTGTTCGCGCGCGCCAGCACGAGCTCGCGATTGGTGTAGCGCCCGGCCTCCTGCAGAGGTGCGTTTGCCTCCAGCCGGGTGATTTCGGCGGCGTCCGGCAACCCGTCATAGAGGACGTAGCTCGTGTCCCAGGCCTGCGCGATCACACGGTCGGAACGCCTTTCATCGTCGAGGGGCGTCGAGAATGCGACCAGGCTGTAGGTCCGCCCCGGCGTCTCGACGGCATAGACCGCCCGCCCGAACCCGTTGTCGTCCAGCTCGAACCGGTCCTTGCGCACACGCCAGCGTTCCTTCGTGGCGCAGCGGATCAACTGGCGCAGGAAGCTGAGGCGCGTCGGATGCGCCGCGCCAAGCCGCCGCAGGCGCATGACGACCTCGGGAGGGCGCAGCGCGATTGCCGTCATGCCGATGTCCCGGCCAGCTTTTCGAGTGTGGCGAGCGTTTCCGCCGCGACATCGATGCCTTCACTTGCGTTGCGCTCGCGCGCGGCGAAACGCCTTGTCCCCGGAAGCCTCGTATCACCGGCGAAGCCACCTGCAACCGTCTCCAGCGTTTGCGCAAACGAACCGCCCGAGGTGGCGTCGGGCGCCACCGCCAGGAAGAACTGGCCGGTCCCCGGAGGACCTCCGGCGGTGCCGGAGAAGGGACTGGCGACAAGCCCGGGATTCGCTCCCGCAAGGCATGCGGCGAAGACCTCGACCAGCAACGCCGAGCCTACGCCCTTGTAGCCGCCGGCCGGCGCCATCGTGCCCTTCAACGCCTCGCCGGCGTCGGTGGTGGTCTCGCCGCTCGCGTCGAAGGCCCAGCCCGGAGGGATAGGCTCGCCCGCGCGCGCGCGCTTCATGACTTCGCTCTTGGCGACGACGCTCGCGCTTTGGTCGATGACGAGCCGCGCGCCGCCATTTCCATCGGGGACCGCGAGCGACCACGGGTTTGTGCCGACCACCGCCTTGCGTCCGCCCCAGGGCGCGATCGAGGCCGGCGCATTTGTGAAACCCAGGCCGACAAGACCGGCTCGAGCGATGCGTTCGGTGTGATAGCCGAGCGCGCCGCAATTGTAGGAGTTGCGGATGGCGAGAGCCGCCACCCCTTGCGAGCGGGCCGTTTCGATCAGCGCCGGCAGACCGATTGCGATGGCGGCGTGGGCGAAGCCGTTGCCGGCATCGACGGCGACAATGGCCGGAGCCGGTCGTGTAAGGCGCGGCTCCGCCAGCCCCAGCACCTTGCCGCAGGTAAGATGCTCGCAATAGGTCGGCAGATACATCAGGCCGTGCGACTTCAGCCCGTCGCGTTCCGCCGCCGCGATTCCGGCAGCCAAGGCCCGGGCCTGCGCCTCGCTGGCGCCGTGGCGTGTCAGCGCCATCTCTGCAAGCGTCTCGATCCGGGCCTCCGTCAGACGTGTCGCGGTCATTGCGTCACCTGCCGATCATGCCGAGGCATAGCCGAATTCTCCTTCGCTCGCCTGTGTCTGGGCGCGGATGCATTCGATGAACCGCCGCGCTGCGGGCTGCAGGTTCCGGCCGGCCTTTGCGATCCAGCCGACGGTGCGGCTCGATCGCGGATCGGCAAGCGGCACGAAGCGGACGGCGTGACTGGATTTCCATCGGCACAACCGGGGCAGGATCGTGACGCCGAGCCCAGCCTCCACCATCGCCAGGTTGGAGCTCACATTGGTCGCGGTGAGTTTCGAGCCGGTGGCAAGCGCCTCGGTCTCGGCAATGCCAAGCGCAGCCGCGGCACCGTTCTGGATGAAGCTTTCGCCCTCGATCTGCGACCACTTCAACGGACGCTTCGATTTTGCCAGGGCATGATCGGCCGGGCACACGAAATCGAGCGGCTCATGGAAAAGCGCCTCGAAACTGAGCTGTGGCCGCTTGGTTGCCAGCACGCACAGGCCGACCTCCACCATGCCATTTTCGACCGCCTCGACGATGGCGTTGGAATCGCTGTCGCGAACTCGGATGTCGAACTGGCCGCCCTCGGCGCGCAGCCGGGCGATCGCTCGCGGCAGCAAGGTTACCGCGACCGAAGGCACGCTGGCGACATCGCAGCGGCCCTGGCGATCGGCGGCATAGCTGGTCATCGCCAGGCAGGCACGGTCGTAATGGGCGATCATGGCGCGCGCCTCGTCCAGCACGATGCGGCCGACAGGCGAAAGCGCGCCCTTGCGTTCGCTTTCGAACAACGGCGCGCCGATATCGTCCTCCAACTGCTTGAGTGTCATCGACACGGCGGATGGCGTGCGGCCGATCTGGTCGGCGGCCGCACGCACGCCACCCTTTTCGCAAACGGCGACGAAGCTGCGCATGCCGGTGAGGCTGATGTTTTTCGTCACTGTTAAGCTTGCCTGAACAAACATGCCAAAAATTGAGCTTGATTGAAGTTCACATCATTGGTTAGGTCGTTGTCAACCGAATTGATGCGGGTCGAACACGATGTTGAACGGTCAGAACTTCATTGCTGGAGAATGGCGCGACGGCTCCGACTGGATCGAGGACGTCAATCCGTCGGATGTGACCGACATTGTCGGGCGCTTTGCGGAAGCCAGGCCTTCCGATGTCCACGACGGGGTGGCGGCCGCCCAAGGCGCCCAGCGGGAGTGGGCCGCGGCCGGGCTCGAAGCGAGGGCCGCCGTTCTCGATGCCATCGGGCGCGAGTTGATGGCGCGCTCGAAGGAGCTTGGCGAATTGCTTTCCCGCGAGGAGGGCAAGACCCTTCCCGAGGGCGTCGGCGAGGTCTACCGCGCCGGGCAGTTCTTCACCTATTACGCGGCCGAGGCGCTGCGCAATCTTGGCTCCTCGGCCGACTCGGTCCGGGCCGGCGTGGATGTCCTGATCGAGCGCGAACCGCTCGGCGTCGTCGCGATCATTTCGCCCTGGAATTTCCCCATCGCCACCGCGTCCTGGAAGATCGCGCCGGCGCTTGCCTTCGGCAATGCAGTGGTCTGGAAGCCGGCCAGTATCACGCCGGCCAGCGCCTGGGCGTTGACCGAGATCATCAGCCGCCAGGCGATCCCGAAGGGCCTTTTCAGTCTTGTGATGGGATCGGGATCGACGGTCGGCCGCGAGTTGGCCGCGAAGGCCGATATCCAGGGCATGAGCTTCACCGGGTCCGGCGCCGTCGGGTCCGGTATCGCCGCATTGGCCGCCGCGCGGTTCGTGAAGCTCCAACTCGAGATGGGTTCGAAGAACCCGTTCGTGATCATGGACGACGCAGACCTCGACCGTGCGGTCGATCTTGCCGTGAACGGCGCCTTTGGCGGCACCGGGCAGAAATGCACGGCCTCGTCGCGCCTGATCGTCCACCGGCCGATCCACGACGCCTTCGTCGAAAAGCTGCTGGCCAAGACCAAGGCGCTGAAGGTCGGCCATGCGCTGGAGGCCGGCGTCCAGATGGGGCCGGTCGTCAGCGCCGCGCAACTGGCGGCCAATCTCGACTATGTGACGCTCGGCAAGGGCGAGGGCGCCGAGCTCGCTACGGGAGGCGAGGCGCTCGAACGTGCGCATCGCGGGCACTACATGGCGCCCACCGTCTTCCTGAACGGGCGCTCGCGCATGCGGATCAACCAGGAGGAGATGTTCGCGCCGATCACCTGCGTGATTGCCGCCGACGACCTCGACGAGGCGATCTTCCTTGCCAACGACACGCCCTATGGGCTGACGGCGGGCATCGCCACGCGCTCGCTGGCGCGCGCCACGAAGTTCCGCCATGCGTCACGCTCCGGCTGCGTCATGGTCAACCTTGCGACCGCCGGCACCGACTATCATGTGCCGTTCGGCGGCGCCCGCGCCTCCAGCTATGGCCCGCGCGAGCAGGGGCGTTCCGCAGCCGAGTTCTACACCCAGGTCAAGACGTCCTACATCCATGCGGGCGCGCCAGAATGACCGCCGATGCGCCGCAGGTGCTCATCGACGGGCTGCAATATTGCAACTGGTCGCGCGAGATTTTTGAAGAGATGCGGCAGGGCGGGCTGACCGCGGTCCACGCCACCGTCGGCTATCACGAAGGCTTCCGCGAGACCGTGCGCCACCTCGTCGATTGGCGCACACGCTTCCGCGACAATGAAGACCTCATCCTCTTGGCGCGCGACGCCGGCGACATCGAGCGCGCGCAAGCGTCGAACCGGACCGCGATCTTCCTCGGGCTGCAGAACCCGATGCCGATCGAGGACGATATCGGGCTGATCGAAATGCTGTTCGATCTCGGTATCCGCTTCATGCAGCTCACCTATAACAACCAATCGCTGCTCGGCTGCGGCTGGATGGAAGAGGAGGACAGCGGCATAACGCGGATGGGCCGCGAGGCGATCGCCGAGATGAACCGGCTCGGCATGATCATCGATTTGTCGCATGCGGGTGAGCGGACGGCGCTGGAAGCGATCTCGCTCTCGCAAAAGCCGGTGGTCGTCAGCCATGCCAACCCTCGCTGGCTCCGCGACAGCAACCGCAATGTGCCGAGGACCGTCATGCAAGCACTGCGCGACAAGGACGGATTGCTCGGCCTTTCGCTCTATCCGCTGCATCTTCCGAACGGCGCGGAAACGACACTGAATCAGTTTGGCAGAATGGCCGCGGAAGCCTCTGAAATCATGGGGGCGGAGCGTCTCGGCATCGGCTCTGATCTTTGCCAGGGCCAACCCGACGGTGTCGTGCGCTGGATGCGCGAGGGCCGTTGGACGAGACAGGTTCAAGCGATGGCAAGCTTTCCGCCTCAACCCTCCTGGTTCGGATCGAACCTCGACTTTGCCGGCCTTGCGGAAGGCCTTCTTTCGGCGGGCTTCGGCAAAGCCGAAACCGCCTCCGTGCTGGGAGCGGCTTGGCATCGGTTCATAAGGACCAGCCTTCCGGCGGGCTGACCATGAACTGAAGAGCGGCGGACGATCGTTGCAAGTGGCTGGAGTGGCAGGCCTCGAACTTGCGATCACTGGTCCAGGCCAGCCCGCCTTCGTTACCCGTTTCACAGACCTGGCGTCGGTTCGAGCGACAGTAAACAAAATAAGAACAAAAGGAAGCCAAACGGCCTCTTGGCCGGATGGTTCAGATCCGTTGGGAGAGCAGGTCGCGTTGAGCTTTTGAAATGTTGGTCGGAGTGGCAGGATTCGAACCTGCGACCCCCTGATCCCAAATCAGGTGCGCTACCAGGCTGCGCTACACTCCGAGGCCTCGCGGCGTATAGGGTCCCGGCGCGGGGAAGGCAACCCGGGAAACGAGAAAAAACCGCTCAGCCCTTCCGCCCGGCTGCCCTGGCCGCGATCGCGGCAGCCTGGATGCGAGCATTGGCGAAGCAGCCGCGGATGCTCGGCCGCATGCCGGTGAACCAGAGGCCGGGCAGCTTCGGGTCGCCGGCCGCGCCGTTGAACAGTGGCACGCCCTTGGGGTCGAGAACGCCCAGCCTGCCAACCATCGTCTCCAACCCGGTGCGATAGCCGGTGGCGGCAATCACGATGTCTGGCGAGATCGCCTTGCCGTTTTCCAGGATAACGCTGTCGTTCGTGAATTCGCGGACCTGCGGGACGACGAGGATGCGCCCGGCCTTGATCGCCTTGACGGCGCCGTCGTCGGCGGCGATGGCCGTATAGTCGGCGCCGAGCCGGCTTGCACCGCCAGACGGGGCAGGGGGCAGGCCGTATTTCCTGAGATCGCCGAACACCAGGCGCTGCGTCGCCGCCATCGCGGCGTCCGCCAGCCACACCGGCAGGCTGGCCATGAAAGGCGAGAAGCGGTGCACGGCGATCTGGCCGATGCGCTTGGGCAAAAGCGAAGGCCCCTTGCGCGCCGACAGCCACATCTGCCCGGTCTCGACACCGGAAAGGTGGTTGAGCGCGTCGAAGCCCGAATTGCCGGCGCCCACCACCAGCACCTTCTTTCCGGCATAGTCGCTTGCCCGGCCGAAATCGGCCGAATGGATGATCCTGCCGGAAAAACCCTTCATGCCTTTCCAGTTGGGGATGAAGGGTTGCCGGTCGCGTCCGGTGGCGACCACCACATGGCGGGCCACACGCGGGCCCTCGCTGGTCCGCACCAGCCAATGGTCGCCACGGAAGGCGATTTCCTCGACAGCAACGCCATAGGTGATCGGCAGCCGGTGCGTCTCGGCGAAGTCCTTGAACAGGCGGATGACGGCGGTGCGATGCGGGAAGGCGGGCGTGCCGGCGGGATAGGCCACACCGGGCAGCGTCGACAGATCGCGATGCGTGTTGAGATGCAGGTTGTCGTGGCGGCGGTGCCAGGGTTCGGCTAGCCGCTGCTCGCGCTCCAGGATCTCGGCGGGAATGCCGGCTTCGATCAGCGCATGCGCGGCGGCGAGCCCGGCGGCGCCGGCGCCGATGACGAGGGCGCCCTCGAAGGTCGCCGGTTCGCCGCTACGATCCGGCACGATTTCCGCTTCCATGCCCATTTCTGTCTTCGCCGTCATCGCCCCAAATGGCACGGCCGTGTATCCGACATATGCCGCTCGCAAGACAATGGGAATAGGCCAGGGTGCAAACAGCCCCGGCATTGTGTCGCGGATTGGTGCCGGCGAAGCGTTGGCTGGCGCGGTTGCCGCGCGATCGCGCGGGGACTGCCGGACGGCCTTGCCGCCGGCGTCGTTGCACAGTATTGACGGGTTGGCGCGAGGCCCCAGGCCCGGAGTCGGATCTGGCCGCGCCGCAAAAAGGGTGCCCGGTTTTCGGGCGGCAACGAGGTGGTCATGTCCGCGCGCATTTTCAGCCCAGCCAAAACCGCGATGCAGTCCGGCAAGGCAAAGACCGGCCAATGGGTGCTGGAATTCGATCCCGCGCAGCGCAAGAAGATCGACCCGCTGATGGGCTACACCACGTCCGGCGACATGCTGAGCCAGGTGAAGCTCACCTTCGACACCAAGGAAGAGGCGGTGGCCTACGCCGAGAAGGAGAAGATCGCCTTTCGCGTCGAGGAGCCGAAGGAAACCAAGCGCCGGCAGATTTCCTATTCGGACAATTTCCGTTATGACCGCAAGACGCCCTGGACGCACTGACCGGCGATCCAGGCGACAATTGGCCCAATGACACCAGCCGGCCCGGCCGGCCGACGGTCCCGTAGCTCAGCTGGATAGAGCACCGGCCTTCTAAGCCGATGGTCGCAGGTTCGAATCCTGCCGGGATCGCCACTGCAAAAACAGTACCGTGAGTTTCAAGATCACGGGGGCTCATATGCAATGACAGTGGCCCTTGAAAGCGTGCTCGCGCGCATTCGAAAGCACTAGCTGTACCTATCAGAACAGACGCACCGCGTCGGCGCTGCATTCAAAAACACTTAGCGACTGTGGAACGGCAAGGTATCCGGCACGGGCCGGGGGAGGCATGCGCGTTGCCTACTTGCTAATTTTCGGCCGCAGCATAAGCTCCTGTATTAACAGCCAATTTGGGTCCCGATATGAAGCTTGATCGTATCGATATCAAGATTCTTCATGAATTGCACAAGAATGGAAGGATCACGAATGTCGAGTTGTCGGAGCTTGTAAACTTATCGCCAAGCCCTTGCCTTATGCGCGTCAAGAAGCTGCAAGCTGAAGGGTTCATTGTTGGCTATTCGGCGCAGGTCAATGTTGCAAAGCTTGGTCAGACCTTGACGGTCTTTACCGAGGTAACCCTAAAGAACCACCGGCAGATAGATTTTTCTCGGTTCGTATCGGCGGTAGAGAAGATCGATGCGGTTATGGAATGCCACCTTGTGTCGGGAGGGTACGATTATCTCATGAAGATAGTCACCAGCAACATCAGCGAATACCAATCGCTGATGGAGCGCCTCAACGATATGGATATAGGGATCGACAAGTACTTCAGCTTTGTGGTCCTCAAATCTCCGATCGTCAAATCGGCATTGCCCCTGTCGAGCCTCTTCCCCAGTGTGGACTGACATCGGAGCACCTCCAGGCAGGTAAGGCACGAAATGCTGAAAACGAGGCACCTCAGACAGTTAATGCTGCGAAATATCTGTAATTGTTGTGAGCGCGAAAGCCGTGTCAGTCGATAGTCCGGCGGTCACGGCTACGACACGGGAAGGGCCGCGGTGCAACCCCCAAATTCATTCCAGCTAGAGTCATTTCAGCTGACCCTCAAGGACATTCGGGATGTCGATGTCGGTCAACTGCATTCGCTCTCGATTGGCGTCCGCTGGCCTCATCGGGCTAGTGACTGGGAAATGCTGCTGAGCCTTGGGCGAGGGATTGTCGCGATCGACGATATTGGTCGGCCGATAGGATCCGGGATGTGGTTCGATTACGGGCCGGAATTCGCGACTGTCGGCATGGTGATAACCGCACCGCGCCTGCAGGTGCACGGCGCCGCGACATGGATAATGGACCGCATCCTTCAAGACATCGGCTCGCGCCGCGTCGGCCTTAACGCAACGAGGGCGGCCAAACGCCTATATCGCACGCTCGGGTTTCAGTCTGAGTGCCTGGTTTATCAGTACCAGGGCAAGGTGCACTCACAATTGGCCCCTTCCGCCAAAGCAGCCGGTGTTCTCGGCGAGAGGCAGGCCAATGATTTATCCGAGATTCTCGAACTTGATCGGCAGGCCTTTGGCTCGCCGCGAGACCGGGTGCTGGGGACGCTCGCGGCAGCGTCGAAGATCGTCGTCCTTGTGCGCGATGGAAACTGCGTGGCGTATTCGTTCTGCCGTCGGTTCGGCCGCGGTGCTGTCGTAGGTCCCGTTGTCGCCTCGAATGACGAGGATGCGATCGCGGTTGTCCGTCCGCACCTGGTTGATCATGCAGGGCGGTTTGTCCGCCTCGATACCCGTCAGGACGGCGGAGATTTTCCGCAGTTTTTGACGCTCTCCGGTCTCCCTGTATTTGATACCGTGACCACGATGTCGCTGGGCGGCACTTGGATAGACGGCAAGAATCTTGGGGGGGGTGGCCCAAGGGTCTATGGGCTGGCGACACAAGCCCTTGGCTAGATCTCTCTTGGAGCAACTCAACGAAAGGGCTCCAGGACCTTGGCCGACGGGCGCCCCGCCGCTCCTATAGGTAGTCACTCGTCCGAGCGGACGAGCGCCACGGCATCGACTTCGACAAGATAGCCATAGTGCAAGGTCGGCACCGGGACAACGGTGCGTGCCGGCCTGCTGTCTCCCAAGACCTCAGCATAGATGCGATTGAAGGTCGGCCAATTGTCAACGCCTGCTATGTAGGCCGTGACGCACACCAGCGTGTCGCATGAGCCGCCCGCGGCCTTGATGACGGCGATCATGTTGTCCAGGGCAATGCGCACCTGAGTTTCAAAGGAAGCCTCCACATTGTGGCTTCCGTCGGCGGCGACCGGCAATTGCCCCGAGACGTAGATGAGTCCATTGGCCAAGATGCCTTGCGAGTAGTGGCCGCCGGGGGCGGGGGCGTTGGCCGACGCGACAGGTTTGATTGCGTTCTTGGGTTCCGATGCCATCTTAGGCTTGGTCCCCTGTGGTGACCAACTCGGCAAAGCGGGTCAGATCGATGTTCCCGCCGCTGATGATAACGCCGACACGCTTTCCGGCGAGATCTTTGGCATTTGCGTGCGCCGCCGCCGCTCCCAGACAGCCCGTCGGTTCGACCATGATCTTCATCCGTTCGGCGAAGAAACGCATTGTGCGAACGAGCTCTTCATCGGTTACGGTTGTGATCTCCGCAACCTTCTCGCGGATGATGGGAAAGTTGTGTTCGCCCAGATGCGTGACCACGGCACCGTCGGCGATCGACTTCGGCACCGGGATGGTGACGATCTCGCCTTTCTCGAAAGATTGCTGGCCGTCGTTGCCGGCGGCGGGCTCGACACCGACGACGCGACACGCTGGAGACAGCTCCGCCGCTGCGAGGGCCGCGCCTGCAAGGAGCCCGCCTCCGCCAAGGCAAACATACAGCGCGTCGAGTTGCCCGACTTCCTCGATCAGTTCCAGCGTGGCTGTGCCCTGACCTGCGATGACATCCGGGTGATCGTAGGGTGGGATGAGTGTGGCTCCGCGCTCCGAGGCCACCCGTCGGCCGATCTCTTCGCGGTCCTCGGTATATCGATCATAAAATATGACTTCGGCCCCGTAGCCCCTGGTTGCCTCGACCTTCAGTATCGGCGCGTCTTTCGGCATGATGATCGTGGCGGGCACGCTTTTGATCTGCGCGGCATAGGCGAGAGCTTGGGCGTGATTGCCGGAAGAGTAGGCGACGACGCCGCGGGCGCGGGGTTCGTCGGCTACAGCGAGAATTGCGTTCATCGCGCCACGGAATTTGAAGGCTCCGCCGCGCTGGAAGTTCTCGCATTTGAAAAAAACTTCGGTGCCTGTCGCCGCGTTGAAGGTTCGCGATGTAAGCACCGGCGTCTTGTGGGCAAAGCCGGCGATGCGCCCTGCGGCAATACGGACGTCGGCAAAGGTGGGAATTCGCATGGCGGCGTTCTGGCTGGACGGAGTCATAAGCGGCTGCTCGGTGTTGTTGTGACGAGATGGGCGTTGGCCACTGGCCGCTCGCGTATCGCACCCAATCAGGGCAACGCATCCTTGAAGCGGTAGTAGGCGCCAACAATTGGTAGAAACCAAGGTTTGCCCGTATGCAGGGGGACGGATTGCAGCGGGAGGCCTTCGAGTGGATTGGTATCCGTCCGACCCATGGCGATGTCGGCCAATGCGCTGCCGATAAGCGTCGACATCTGTGCGCCGTGACCCGAATAGCCCATGCCAAAGATGACATCGTCGGCCTTGCCGGCGCGAGGCAATCGGTCCGGCGTGCAGCCGACAAGGCCTCCCCAGCAGTAATCGATCGCGACATCCTTCAGCTGCGGGAACATGCTCAACAGCTGCTGCTGCAGGAGTCGGCCCGAACTCTGGTCCGTCCTCTGGTTCGACGCCGCCGAGAACCGGGCCCGGCCGCCAAAAAGGAAGCGATTGTCAGGCGTCAGGCGGAAGTAGTTGGCGATGTTCAGCGAATTGACATAGGTGCGATTGCCCGCGAGCGTCTCCTTGACCTCGACTTCGGTTAGCGGACGGGTCGCGATAATAAACGAGGCGATAGGAATGATCCGGCGCTGGAAGTAGCCAAAGGCGGATGTGGTGTAGGCATCCGTCGCCAGGATGATCTGGCGGGCAGTCAGGCTTCCGGTGGGCGTCGTGAGTTTCCAGCCGTTGGCGACCTTATGCCTTGCCGTTACAGGATTGTGCTCCCAGATCGAGGCGCCGTGCTTCTTGGCGGCCGCGGCGAGGCCGTTCGCGTAGCGACCCATGTGCGCCATGGCCGACTTGGGATAAAGGATAGCGCCGTGAAAAGCTTCCGAGCCAAGCTCGGCGCGTACCTCGTCGCGATCAAGCCACCTGGCCGAGGAATCCACCTCGCGGCGGATATCATCGGCCATGGTACGTAGTCTCTCCACGTGGGATGGCTTGGAGGCAAGTTTGAGCTTGCCAGCACGACGAAAGCTGCAGTCGATCTGCTCTTCCTCGACGATCCGTTCAATCATGTCGATCGATTGGTCGTAGGCGCGCCACAGCCTTCGAGCACGTTCCTCGCCCATGTGCGCGGAAGCCGAGCCGAAGCTCTCCGCGAGCCCGCTGTTGAGGTGGCCGCCGTTGCGGCCTGATGCCCCATAAGCGACGTGCTGGGCCTCGATCAGCGCGACCTTCATCCCGGACTTCGCCAGGCGGCGTGCCGCGTTCAACCCCGTGAAGCCGGCACCGACGACCGCTACGTCAAAATCGCCGGATACGGGCTCAGACTTGGCTCCTCGGAACGGTTCTGAGGTTTCGTGCCAATAGGACGCGAGTTTCATTGCAGAGTTCCCACCCGGACGAAACTAGAGGCCGACGACCGCAGGCAAGCCTGAAATGTCCTTGATCTCCGTGTATTCGTAAAACGGATTGGCCGGCTCGTGCTGGCGGTTTACCCAGACCTTGTTCTTGATGCCCAGATCGTAGGCTGACATCAGGTCGTACCGGAACGAAGACGAGCAATGAAGGATGTCCTCGGGTCCGCAGCCGAGCATGTCCAGCATGTATTCGAAGGCGCGGAAACGAGGCTTGTAGGCCCGCGCCTGCTCCGCGGTGAAGACGTGCGCGAAAGGCGCGCCCAGCTTTGCAACGTTGTGGCCGATCTGTTCATTGGCAGCGTTGGACAGCGCCACGAGTGGGATTTCCTTGGCAATTTTGGCGAGCCCGGCCGGGACGTCGGAATGGGGTCCCCAGGTCGGAACCCTATTGTAGATCGCAAGTCCGTCCTCGGGGCGGTAGGCGATGCCGTTGGCCTTGCAGGTGCGTTCCAGCGCGTTGGCCACGACTTCCGAGTAGGGTTTCCAATCGCCGAGAACCTCATCCAGGCGGTAAGCGGCGAAGTTCTTGATGAACTTGGCCATTCTGTCTTCGGACAGTTGAGCTCCGTAAATGTCGCGGGCAGCACCCGCCATGTCGAAATTGATCAGCGTGCCATAGCAGTCGAACGTAATGAATTTGGGGCGGAAGGTCATGGCTGTCTCCGGTTCGTCGGTTGCCTGAAGAATGCGTCGCGCGGCGCGACAGTGCTTGCCGCCTTTGGCCTTTTGTACGCAGGAAATTGCGTTTCGCAGGCCCCGAGCGGCATAGAGTGCTGCGAGCCGTGGAAGAACGGCGAGTGCCCCTGGAGACGTGTCGCTAGACTCCGGTCAGCCCATACCTGCGGCGAACGAACGGACCCATAGAGGAGCGGCTATGTCCCCGGAGACCATCCTGGAATCCCTTGTTTCCTATCCCTCGGTGGTTGGGGCGCCGAACGGGGCTATCGTGGAATACGTGCGGGCCCTTTTCGCCAGCCATTCAGTGCCCGTAAGCATCATCCCGGGCCCGGAGGGCGACCGAAGCAATCTGTTTGCCACGGTCGGTCCCACAGACGTTCCAGGTTACATTCTGTCGGGCCATTTGGACGTGGTGCCGGCTAAGGAGCCGCAATGGCTTTCGGATCCCTTCAGGCTGCGCCGCGATGGCGAAAGATTGATCGGTCGCGGAGCTTGCGACATGAAGGGGTTTGTCGCGGCCATACTTTCCGCGGTTCCCGACCTGGTAGACCTGCAACTCCCGGTCCCGATCCATTTCGCGCTGTCTTACGATGAGGAGGCGGGCGGCCGCGGAGCCCCTCATATGATCAGGGAACTGCCGAATCTTTGCGCCGCGCCGATCGGCTGTATCGTCGGCGAGCCGAGCAATATGGTCCCAATCCTAAGGCACAAGGGCAAGATGGCCCTGCGAGTGGTGGCGAGGGGAGTTTCCGGGCACAGTTCGCGCACGGACCTCGGATCGAATGCCATCCACAAGCTTCTGCCTGCTCTAGCGACAGCCGTGCAGATGTCGGACGCACTAAAGAGCGGTCCGCTGGATCCCTTTTTCGAACCGCCGTATTCGACGTTGCAGGTCGGCGTGATCCGCGGCGGCGAGGCCATCAACATCATTCCGGGATCAGCGGAACTGCATGTTGAAGCCAGGGCGATCGCAGGTGTCGATCCCGCTCAGTTGCTCGATCCGATCCGCGCATTGGCCGGGCAAGACATGGACGTAGAAGTACTCTCCTCCTATCCGCCGCTAGCAATGACGGAAGACCATCCTTTGGCAGGCCTGATGGAGAGCCTTTCTGGCCAAGCCTCGCTAGCCGCGGTGAGTTATGGGACGGAAGCGGGACTTTTCCAGGCTGCCGGCGTGCCTACGGTCATCTGCGGCCCAGGCGACATCTCGCGTGCGCACAAGCCGGAGGAGTTCGTGACGATCGACGAACTTCACAGCGCTCGCTCGCTTGTTCTTTCGCTCGCTAGGCACCTGACCCACGAGCGTTGACGGGCAAGCGCAAAATTTCCTGCGGTGAAGCGGGTGCTCTTCGTTGGAAAATACCGTCGGTCAGCCAGAACCGAAGTCTTCTGCGGGATGGACCCCCGTAGGTTTGCCCGTGCGGTAGTCCGCACGAAAAACAGGAGTTCCCATGTCGCAAAGCCTGCAACTCGTCCCGATGCAGCGATCGCATCTTCCGGGAGGGCTGTTGCTGTCTCAGGCCGCCGGCTGGCCCCATCGCGCCCACGACTGGAACGCGATCTATGACGTCTCCAAGGGGGTGGTGGGCATAGAAGACGGCGCGGTCGTCGCCACCGGATTCTGCACGACCTACGGAGATCAATCGCGGCTGAACATGATCATCGTGGACGAGCGGATGCGCGGCCGCGGAATCGGCAAGAGGCTTCTCGCCGAGCTCGTGGCCCTTGCGGGTGACCGCCCCATGGCACTCGTGGCAACGGAGGACGGCTTTCCGCTTTACCGAAAGTTCGGCTTCGAACCGCAGGGCAAGATCGAGCAGTTCCAGGGAACGGTAAGGACTGTGCTGAAGATCGACGGCAAGGTTCGGCGAGGCGATGTTCAGGACCTCGGCAGGGTCCTTGATATGGATCGCGCGGCGACGGGTGTCGACCGAGCGGAGCTCCTGGCGAACATCGTTCGTGACGGGCAGTTGTATCTCGCCGATGGAGGCTATGCAGTCTTGCGCGAATTCGGACGAGGAAAGGTCCTCGGTCCGGTCGTGGCGGCGGATCTCGACTTGGCGCGGACACTCGTGGCCGCGGTTGCCCAGGGCCTGGAAGGGACATTCCTGCGCATCGACACGGATCCGGAGCTAGGACTCGTTCCGACAATTACTTCCCTCGGACTTCAACTGGTCGGCGACGGGACGACCATGTTCGCCGGGCCAAGACCCCATTCCCACGATTTCACAGCCTACGCGTTGGCCTCACAGGCGCTGGGCTGAAAGGAGATTCCATGTTTGCCAATTCGCTGGTTGAGCTCGATCGGGCTCATCTCGTTCATCCGGTTTCGTCATGGCGAGGTCACGAAGCGCGTGGCGTTAGAGTTCTGCGGTCCGCAAAAGGAGCAAGCGTGACCGATGCCGAAGGACGAACTTTAATCGACGGCTTTGCCGGATTGTGGTGCGTCAATGCCGGGTACGGTCACGAAAGCATCGTCCAGGCAGCGGCCGAGCAGATGCGCCAGCTCGCATATGCCACCGGGTATTTTGACCTGGGGGCCGAGGCGCCAATCCGCCTTGCCTCAGCGCTGGCGGAGAAAGCGCCCGGTGACCTGAACCACATCTATTTTACCCTTGGCGGATCGGACGCGGTCGACAGCACGATCCGGTTCGTTCGCTATTACTGGCATGCAAAGGGTAACCCCGAACGCGACCAGTTCATCTCAGTCGAGCAGGGTTATCATGGCTCAACTTCAATGGGTTCCGGCCTAACGGCGCTTCCGGCATTCCACGATGGTTTCGGCGTGCCTTACAGCTGGCAGCACAAGATTTCGTCTCATTATGTCTACCGCAACCCGCATGGCAGCGACCCTTCGGCCGTCATAGAGGCTTCCGTGCGCGAACTGCGCGCCAAGATCGAGGCGATCGGCGCCGGGCGCGTGGCGGCCTTCTATGTCGAGCCGATTCAAGGGTCTGGTGGCGTCCTTGTCCCGCCGCCCGGATGGCTGAAGGCCATGCGTGACGTCTGTTCTGAGTACGAAGTGCTGTTCATAGCCGATGAGGTCATCACTGGCTTCGGACGGACAGGTCCGCTGTTTGCCTGCGAGGAGGAGGGTATTGTTCCCGACTTGATGACGACCGCAAAGGGCCTGACGTCCGGATATGTGCCCATGGGCGCGGTCTTCATGGGCGACCGGGTCTACAACACCATCGCTGAAGGTGCCGGCGGCAAGGCCGTCGGTCACGGATTCACATACTCAGCTCATCCCGTATCGGCCGCAGTGGCGCTCGAGGTGCTCAAACTTTACGAGGGCGGACTCCTTGAAAACGGCCGCAAGATGGGGGCCCGGCTTTTGGCCGGACTGGGTTCGCTTGCCGACCATCCACTCGTTGGCGATGTTCGAGGCCGCGGCATGCTTGCTGCCGTCGAACTGGTCTGCGACAAGCAGAAGAAGACTCCGCTGCCTGCCACCCTGAACCCGTCTATCCGCCTTTTCGACCGCGCATGGGAGCAGGGGCTCATCATCCGCGCCTTCGGCCACGGGGTTTTCGGATACGCGCCGCCGCTGTGCTGCACCGAGTCGGAAATCGACCTGATCGTTGGTCGCACCAAGGCAGTCCTCGACCTGACGCTCGAGGATCCGGAAGTGAGGGCGGCGCTCGCCTGACGAATGCAAATAATCCAGGGGTGTCGACTTGCGCGCCATCCCTTTCCAAGCGGCCCCGCCACGATAGGCGGGGCTTTTTGTTTTGGACTGCCACCGAAGTGCAGGTCGGGAAGTCGGCGCTTGGAACTACCGCCGCATCGCAAGCTGACCAGGCGAAGCGGCGACCGCGTTTGAGCAGCCTCCTCCACGAACTCTTGCTCCAAGCTGGCGGCACTGCCGACGCGGCGACTGGCCGGCAATTTCCGGGGCTGGGAGCGGCTATCGACCTGGGTTCTATGCCGGAGAGTAAAATGCTGAGCGTCGGTCTTTTTCGAAAGAATGTGCTGTGCCGGTCGCCACTTTCGGAGATTCCGCCCCGCAGAAAAGGGCAGACTGAAATGGTTGGAAGCGCCAATTTGCCAGGGAAACCTGAAGCGCCGCCAACCGGGCCAAGTGCGCGGGCTCATCCAACCTCACGATCGGCGCAAGGGAAAATCGCAGCATGAACGCGTCGCATCGCCAGCAAGCCTCGGGGACGCCCAAGTCTTTTCAAAGCTTCCAATATATGAGCTTCGACGTTGTCGGAACGCTGATCGACTTCGAAACGGCGATCATAGACGGCCTGTCGGACATAGCGTCGAAGGCCGGCATCGAAGTCGACGGCGAAGAAGTACTGGTCGCCTATCGCGAGGCCCGACTGTTGCCCGGCGCGGTTCGTTGCCCGGATGATCTGGGGCGCTGCTACTCGGTTATGGCAGCCCGTTTCGGTCTGCCCGATACGGCCGAATTGCAGGACAGCATGATCGAAGCGGTGGCCGAGGCCAAGCCTTTCCCGGACAGTGTCGAAGCTCTCCGGCGCCTGGCTGGCAAATACAAGCTTGTCGCCATGACAAATGCCCGGCGATGGGGCTTCGACCGCTACGAGAAGAAACTGGGCTCGCCGTTCTGGGCGAGCTTCACCTGTGACGAGACCGGGACCGAAAAGCCTGATCCGAGGTTCTTCCACCACATGCTCGACTTCGTGGCGAGCGACGGCGGGGCTATTGGGGACGTCATTCACACAGCGCAAAGCCAGTACCACGACATCGGGATTTCCCGAAGCCTTGGCATGACGAACGTCTGGATCGAACGGCGCTTCGATCGCTCCGGGTTCGGCGGCACCTTCGTGCCGGAACAGCTCACCAGGCCGGACTACCACTACCGATCGATGAGGGAGTTGGCTCAAGCGGTCGAGAACGCATTCTAGTCATTTCAGGTTCAACGCATCCGGCAAAGAGAAGCCAACAAGCTCCGTGCCGTTCAACCTCCAGCAAAGGGAACGCAAGATGAAGACCAACATGCCTACGAATTGGAGCAATCGCGATGATGCGATGCTCGTGGATGCCATGCGGCGCGGTGCAACACGCCGGGACCTGCTGAAACTGCTGGCCCTGTCCGGAATTGGCGCCGCTGCCGGCGGCTCCCTTATGCTGAAAGCGTCAAACGCCTTCGCCCAGACCCCGAAGAAGGGAGGGCATGTTCGTGTTGCCGGCTGGAGCAGTTCGACGGCGGACACGCTCGATCCGGCCAAGGCCTCGACCGCGGTCGACTACATCCGCAGCTGTTGTTGCTACAATCGGTTGTCGACGCTCGACGAGAACGGCCAGCTTCAGTTCGAACTCGCCGAGAGCATCAAGTCCGACGACGCAAAGACCTGGACGATCAAGCTCAAGCCCGGCGTTCATTTTCATGACGGCAAGGCACTTTCGAGCGCCGATGTGGTCTACTCGCTGAAGCGCCACCTCGACCCGGCTGTCGGGTCAAAGGTGAACGGCATCGCCAAGCAGATGTCCGATGTGAGCGCGGTCGATGACCAGACCGTCAAGGTGGTGCTGGCCGACCCGAACGCCGACCTTCCGATGATCCTGGCGCTGCACCACTTCATGGTGGTCGCAAACGGCACGACCGATTTCTCCAAGGGCAACGGCACGGGACCATTCGTGCTGGAGTCGTTCGAGCCGGGCGTCAACTCCAAGCACAACCGCAATCCGAACTATTTCAAGCAGGACGGACCTTACATCGACAGCTTCGAACTGATCGCCATCGTCGACGACACTGCTCGCGTCAACGCGCTGCTGACCGGCGAGATCGCCATCGCGGGATCGATCAACCCGCGGTCGGTTCGTCTGATCGAAGCGCAGGGAGGCGCTTTCGCTCATGCCAACAACGCCGGCAACTACACCGACCTGAATATCCGCCGCGACATGGATCTCGGCCGCAACGATGACTTCGTCGAGGGCATGAAGTACCTCATCGATCGCGAGACGATCTTGAAGTCGGCCCTGCGTGGGTTGGGCGAAGTCGCCAACGACCAGCCCGTGCCGCCGATCAACCGCTATCACAATCCCAACATCAAGCCGCGCGGATACGATCCGGACCGGGCCAAGAGCCTGTTTCAGAAAGCCGGCGTTCTCGGCAAGAAGATTCCTGTCATCGCGTCGGATGCGGCCACGTCGTCTATCGACATGGCCACCATCCTCCAGCGCTCGGGCGCCACGATCGGCCTCGACCTCGACGTCCAGCGCGTCCCATCCGACGGCTATTGGTCGAACTACTGGCTGAAGGCGCCCATCCACTTCGGCAACATCAACCCGCGCCCGACTCCGGACATCCTGTTCTCGCTGCTGTACCAGTCTGCCGCGCCCTGGAACGAGAGCCACTACAAGTCCGACAAGTTCGACAGTATGCTGGTCGAGGCCAGAGGCATGCTGGACGACAAGAAGCGCACCGAGATTTATTGGGCGTTGCAGGAAATGGTGTCCAACGAAGCAGGGACGATCATTCCAGCCTATATCGCCGACATCGACGGTGTGTCCAACAAGGTCAAGGGCTGGAAGAGCAACCCGCTTGGCGGCCTCATGGGCTACACCTTCGCGGAGCATATCTGGCTCGAAGGCTGACGGCAGTCGAGTGTGGGCGCGCGGATCAAATGCCGGCGCGCCCACCGTTGACCGACACTGACAACGAGTTGGAGCTCCATCCTCGTGAAATTCTCGCAACATCCGGCCTTGTTGGTCTTGCGGCGGCTGGCGATCACCTGCGTCACGCTGGTCATCGTTTCGCTGGTGGTCTTTTCGGCCACGGCACTTTTGCCGGGCGATGTCGCGCAGGTCATGCTGGGCCAGGCCGCCACCCCTGACGCGGTCGCCGGATTGCGGGAGGCAATGGGGCTCAACCAGCCTGCCTTCTTTCGCTACCTGCACTGGTTCTTCGGAATATTTCGCGGCGATCTGGGCATATCGTACGTGAACCAGATGCCGGTTGCGCAGCTGATCGGCGGCCGTTTGGCAAATTCGATCAAGCTGGCAGCGGCAACGACCGCGGTTGCCGTGCCCCTTTCCCTGTTCCTCGGGATCACGACCGCGATGTGGCGCGGCACGCTGTATGACCGCCTCGTCTCAATGCTGACGATTGCCGTGATCTCGGTACCGGAATTCATGGTCGCCACGCTTGCCGTCCTGATATTCGCCGTGTGGCTGCGTTGGCTGCCGGCACTGAGCAATGAAATGGAAGGAAGCTCCTTCATCGATCTGCTTCGGGCCTATGCCATGCCGATCATGACGCTCGGCTTCGTGGTGTCAGCCCAGATGATCCGAATGACGCGGGCCGCGATGATCGAGGCTATCAACACGCCTTACGTCGAGATGGCCCTTCTCAAGGGCGCATCCCGCTCCCGCATGGTGCTCTTGCACGCCCTTCCCAATGCGCTTGGCCCCATTGCCAATGCGATGGCATTGGCGCTTTCATATCTTGTCGGCGGCGTCTTCATCGTCGAGACGATCTTCAACTATCCTGGCATCGCCAAGCTTATGGTCGATGCAGTGTCGACGCGGGACCTGCCCCTTATCCAGTCCTGCGCGATGATCGTTTGCATCAGCTACCTGACCCTGATCACGCTCGCAGACGTCGTGGCCATTCTCTCAAATCCAAGGCTGCACAACTCATGACCCAGGACAGTTCAGCCACCGCATCCACCCGTGGCATGGCCGGCTACAGCTTCAATTGGGTCGGCAAGCTCGGCCTGGCCGTGATCCTTTTCTGGGCCGTGGTGGCGATCTTCGGTTCGCGGATCGCGCCCTATCCAGTCGGCGAAATTGTCGACACGGACTACTTCAGCCCGATGTCGCACCAGTTCTGGATGGGCTCCGACTATCTCGGGAGAGACATGCTGTCGCGAGTTCTCGTGGGTGCGCGCTACACTGTTGGCATATCGCTCGCCGCCGTCACGCTAGCCTGCCTGTCGGGAATTGTTCTGGGCATGGTGGCGGCTGTGTCGGGCGCCATTTTCGACCTTGCGCTCTCCCGGTTTCTCGATGCCCTCAATGGCATACCGTCGCTGTTGTTCGGGCTCGTCGTGGTGTCGGCCGTCGGCTCTTCCATTCCGGTGCTGATTCTGACGCTTGCGGTAATCTACATGCCCGGGGCGTATCGGTTCTCCCGCTCGTTGGCGGTGAACGTAAACACGATGGACTTTGTCACCGCGGCACGCGTGCGCGGAGAAACGGTCGGCTACCTGATCTTTCAGGAGATCCTGCCAAACATCCTGGGTCCAGTTCTTGCCGACCTCGGCCTTCGGTTCGTCTACATCGTCCTCGTGCTTTCGGGACTTTCCTTTCTCGGACTCGGCGTGCAGCCCCCGGACGCCGACTGGGGCGGGCTGGTGCGGGAGAACATGGCCGGACTAATTCTCGGAGCACCGGCAGTCGTCTTCCCGTCGATCGCCATCGCGTCTCTGACGATCTCGATGAACATGCTCATCGACAATCTGCCGAAAAAGATTCGCGACAGGGGTAACTGATGCACGGTTTGGTTACCCGCGACGCCTCCCTTCCGCTTGTCGAGATCCGCGACCTGCACGTCGGCGCCGTGACGGATGCGGGCAGGGAAGTGGAGATCATCCGCGGCGTATCGTTCGATATCGCACCCGGATCGATTGTTGCCCTGATCGGCGAGTCCGGGTCCGGCAAGACCACGATAGCGCTCTCCTTGATGGGGCATGCCCGCAGCGGCTGTTCGATCCGTAGTGGAACCATACGTGTCGGACCGCATGTGGTCACGGCCATGACCGAACGCCAGCGCGCCAAGGTGAGAGGCACCGAAGTCTCCTACATCCCTCAGTCCGCTGCCGCCGCGTTCAATCCCAGCCGGCGGATCATGGATCAGGTGATCGAGATAACGCGGATCCATAGGCTGATGCCGCGGGCTGCGGCCGAGGCCAAGGCCGTTGAGCTCTTCAAGGCACTGGCTCTCCCCCATGCCGATACGATCGGCCGACGATACCCTCACCAGGTTTCAGGGGGCCAGCTGCAGCGGCTCGCCGCCGCAATGGCGCTGATCGGCGATCCTCGGTTGGTGATTTTCGACGAACCTACGACCGCGCTCGACGTGACCACTCAGATAGAAGTCCTGCGATCGTTCAAATCCGTGATGGCGAGCCGCGGCATGGCCGGCGTCTACGTCAGCCACGATCTGGCGGTGGTCGCGCAGATCGCCGACAGGATCATCGTGCTGCGCAATGGCATCATCGAAGAGGAGGGACTGACAGATCAGATTCTGAACAATCCCCAGAACAACTATACGAAGGAGCTCCTGGCGGCCTTCGAGCCGAAGAGGCATGAGCCGCAGGCACTCGATTCTAGCGAAGCCAAGGACCGCCTGATCCTCGAGGTAAAGAGCCTATCTGCCGGATACGGGCGGGTGCATGACGGCAAGCCCGCCTTCAAGGCGCTAAGCGACATCGACTTCAGGATGGAGCGGGGCCGCAATCTCGGCGTGATCGGAGAATCGGGCTCGGGCAAGTCGACACTGGCGCGCGCCGTCGCGGGCATCCTTCCGCCTTACGACGGGCAAATCCGATTTTTCGGAAACGAGCTGGCGGGCAGTCTTCGCGACAGGCAGAAGGAGGAGCTTCGACGGATACAGATCGTCTTCCAGATGGCCGATACGGCGCTCAACCCGGCGCGTTCGGTCAGCGCGATCGTTGGCCGTCCCTTGACCTTCTACCACGGGCTGAAAGGGTCTGCCGCGGAGAAGCGCATCGACGCGTTGCTGGACATGGTGCGGTTACCGAAAGGCATCAAGCACCGTCTGCCGGGAGAACTGTCGGGCGGTCAGAAGCAACGTGTCAATCTTGCGAGGGCGCTCGCCGCAGAACCCGAGCTGATCCTTTGCGACGAGATCACCTCCGCGCTCGACACTGTCGTTGCAGCAGCCGTACTCGATTTGTTGAAGGAGCTGCAACGCGAGTTGAGCCTTAGCTATATGTTCATTAGCCATGACCTTTCGATGGTTCAGGCGGTCTGTGACGATGTCCTTGTGATGTTCCATGGAAAACTGGTCGAGAAACTGCCCGCGGCAACCATGGTTCGCGACGCCCAGCACCCGTATTCGAAGCTCCTGATTTCGTCCGTCCCCAAGCTCGATCCGAATTGGCTGGACAGCATCGAGCGCAGCCCGGAGCTGTTGGCGGCCCTCGCGGACAGGTAGGGCGAAGGGTGTCCGTCCGCTGGACAGGAACGCGATCCCGAACATGCCACCCAATTTCGCAGAACGCCCGGCAGCCTGGCGCATGCCTCCCTGCGCGGAACAATCCGCGCGCCACCTAAACGGAGACTGGAAATGCCTGCCCCACTAAAGATCGTTCAATCATCGCAGACGGTGCCGAAATCGGCCGACACCGTGGTGATTGGGGCAGGCATTGTCGGTGTCAGCACGGCCTACTGGCTGGCGCGTGCTGGTCAAAGCGTCGTCCTGGTGGAAAAGGGTAGCGTCGGCGCGGAGCAATCGAGCCGGAACTGGGGCTGGTGCCGCCAACAGAACAGGGATGCCCGCGAACTGCCCCTTTCGACAAAAAGCCTCAGCCTGTGGGAGGAGATGGCCGCCGATATCGGCGATGACATGGGCTTTTCGCGCTGCGGGCTGCTCTATCTGTCGGATGCCGAGGCGGAAATCGAGACGTGGGCAAAATGGGGCCGTTTCGCCCGGGGCGAGGGCGTTGTCACGCAAATGCTCGGTTCGGGCGAGGCAAGCGTGAAAGGCTCGGCGACAGGCAAGACTTGGAAAGGGGGCGTGTGGTCTCCGACAGACGGGACGGCCGATCCTTCGCGGGCCGCGCCGGCCGTGGCCAGGGGCATAATGAAGCACAACGGCATCGTTCTTCAGAATTGCGCGGCCCGTGGCATCGAGCACGAGGCCGGCGCCGTCAGCGGCGTTATTACCGAGCGGGGCGTCATCCGTACGCAAAACGTCGTCCTGGCGGGGGGCGCGTGGGCGTCCAGCTTCCTCCGTCAGCTGGATATCGCATTCCCCCAGGCCGCGATACGCAGTTCGATCCTTTCGGTCGCCCCCGGCGCCCAGGGACTGCCCGCCGCTTTGCATACGTCCAGGGTATCGGTCACTCGCAGGAGTGACGGCGCTTACACCCTAGCTGTGTCGGGCTTTGGCAAGGTGGACCCGACGCCGGGTGCGATCTACGGCGCCAGGCATTTCGTCCCGATGTTTGCAAAGCGTTGGCGAATGCTGTCTCCAGGCGGCCTTCAGGCATGGAATGCAGGTTTCGAGACCCGGCGTCGCTGGAAGATGGACCAGCCGACACCCATGGAAGCCGTACGGATACTTGATCCTCGTCCCTCGCGGCGACATCTGGATTTGATCTTGGCCCGGGCAAGGACTCTTCTGCCGGAGCTCTCGAAGGTTGCGGTGCAGGCCGAATGGGCTGGCTACATCGATTCGACGCCCGATGGGGTGCCGGTGATCGACGGTGACATCGGCCTGCGCGGGCTAGTCCTTGCCGCCGGCTTTTCCGGCCACGGTTTCGGGATCGGGCCGGGCGCGGGGCATCTGGCAGCCGACATCGTGCTGGGCAGGAAGCCGATCACGCAAGTTTCGCAATACCGACTGTCGCGCTTCGCCAAGACGCAGTGGGGCAAGGTTTCGGAGTATTAGGAACGCTAGCGAGCCTAAGCCGCGAAGCGATCGACGCGGAAGTCCTGCAGAGGGATTTCGGTGCGGCCCTCCCAGATCAGCTCGGCCATGGTTTCGCCGACGCCGGGTCCGAGCTGGAAGCCATGACCGCAAAATCCGAAGGCGTGATAAAGACCGTCCGTCGTCGCCGACCGACCCATCACTGGCAGGCCGTCGCGCACATATCCCTCGCATCCCGACCAGGTTCGGATGACGGAAGCCTTGGCGATCGCCGGCAGGAGACGGGCGACGGCACGCAGCTGTCCCGGCAGGCGCGCCGGATCCGCATGCGCAAAGCCGGGATCAAGGTCGACATCGACCCGCTCGGCAGCCCCGCCGAAGATGATATTGCCTCGCTCGACTTGCCGAAGGTACGCGCCTTCCGCGTGGTTCCGTGTCCAGATCCCGACCACTGGAATAACACGATGCGGCAGCGGTTCGGTCACTCCCATTTGCGGACCCTTGGCCTCCAGAGGGACGGCGTCGCCAAACTGTCCGGCGATACGCGCACCCCATGCGCCGGCGCAGTTGACGAGGATGTCTCCCGCAAAGCGCCCCTTGTCCGTTTCGACGCAGAACCCGCCACCGTCCTTGAAACAACGGATCTCGCCTGCCTCCTCGACGATCGTGGTGCCCAGCCTGCTTGCCGCGTCCGCGAATGCAGGAGCAACCAGGCGCGGATTCGCGCTGCCGTCCTCGGGCGAATACGAGGCCGCAATGGCTTGCGGCCCCAGTCCAGGAAATCGCTTCCGGATTTCCGCGGCGCTCAATTCGTCGAGATGGAGATCCCATTCCCTGGCCGCCTCGATATGCGCCCGCATGTCCGCAAGGCTGTCTTGCTCATAGACCAGCCTGAGGTGGCCAGTGGCCCGGAACTCGACGTCCCGGCCGAGCAATGTCGCTGCTTCGCCCCACACGCGCCGGGAGCGGTGGGCCAGGGGAAGCTGGGACAGGTGGCGCGCCGTGCGGCGACAGTTTCCAAACGAGGCTATGCTCGCGCCTCCGCCGATCCGGCGTTTCTCGATCAAGGTGACGCCCGCCCCGCGCCTGGCAAGGAAGAAAGCCGTCGCTGCCCCCATGAGCCCGCCACCCAGGATGATGACCTTCAGCATTCCGTCCGCCTTGCTCCGCGATCGCTGGTGATCTTGCCGACGCCCGGCGGATGCGTCAAAGACATGTTCCACATCAGGCCATAAGTTCAGCCTATGGAGGCGACGTGCGTGCGAGACAGATCGAGGTCTTTTCGACCGTCATGCGAACGGGAACAATCACGGCCGCTGCGCGATTGCTCAACATCTCCCAGCCCGCGCTCAGCCAGATGCTGCTGCATACAGAAAGTGAACTTGGCTTTGCCCTGTTCGAGCGGACGAAAGGCCGACTGATCCCGACCCCGGAGGCGCTCGAGCTTTTCCCGGAGGTTGAACGGCTTTTCTCCGGCCTGGAAGGAATCCGCCGCAAGACGAAGGACCTTCGCCTCGGGCGAGCTGGGCTGGTGCGGATTGCGGCGTCAGCACCCCCGGCAATGTCCATCCTGCCGATCGCGTTTCGCGACTTTCACTGCAAGCACCCGGAAATCGTGCTGCGGTCTCATATGGCCCCGATCCAATCCATCATCGACATGCTTCGGGAGGGAGATGCCTGCATTGGCCTGGCCATGGACGACCATCTTCCGCCGGACATCTCCGTCGAGCCCCTGGGCAAGGTTGGCTTTGTCTGCCTCTTGCCGGAGCGGCATCGGCTGACTGAACTGACGGCCGTTCCGTTCCAAGAGCTGGTGCCAGAGCCGTTGATCAGCTATCGCGCCAACACCCGTCCAGCCGAGGAACTCGGGCAGGCCGCACGGTCTCACCAGGTCGAACTCAAAGTGCAAATCGAGATCGACGTCTCAATTTCCGCCGTCGGCTTCGTTCAGGCGGGCATGGGTGTAGCGCTCGTCGATGCGCTGCTGCCGTGGCATCAGTTTTCCGGAGTGACGACGCGTCCCATCGAGGCAAGCCCTGGCTTGCCCGCGTCCTTGCTGACATTGCCGGCTCGACCGCTGTCAGTCGCCGAAGAGCTTATGAAGGAGCAAATCCGAACCGCTGCCGCGCAAGTGCTGACGCCAGCCTCATAAGTTCGACTTATGCCATTGTGCCGGATGCGTCTTGGACGCCCGGACATCGCCTGTGCCAGGCTGCCCTACGAATTGGAAAGGGCAGGCCATGGATACAAGCCGGAACATGACATCAAGCGCCGAGAACGGCGATTGGAAGCTCGGCGTCGATATTGGCGGGACTTTCATCGACTTCTTTGCGCTGGAGGCGAAGACCGGCCGCGTCGCGACGCTGAAAGTATTGACGACGCCGAATGATCCCGGCGCCGAACTGATGACAGGCATCGATCTTCTGGCGGAACGGGAAGGGCTTGAACCCGAACAGGTAAACCGCTTCGTGCACGGCACCACGGTCGGGATCAACACCATCATCCAGCGGAAGGGTGCGCGCCTCGCGCTCATTACCAACGCCGGCTTCGAAGATGTCATTGAGCTTGCGCGCCTGCGGATGCCGGACATGTACTCCCTGTTCTGCCACCGCCCCGACCCGCTCATCTCGCGTGATCTCGTATTCGGTGTTCGAGGACGGATGAGCCCCGACGGCAAGCAGGCGCTGGCGCCTGACCTCGGCACGGTTTCCTCGGTGGTCGAGGCCGCCTTGCGCCGCGGCGTGGAGGGCATCATTGTCTCCTTCCTTCATTCGTGGAGAAATCCGGCGCACGAAGACCTGGTCAAGGCGGAGATAGCCCGCCTCGGTCCTGGTCTTTTCGTCTTCACGTCGTCCGAGGTCTGGCCCGTGATCCGCGAGTACGAGCGGACCTCGACCGCGATTCTGAACGGCTATGTCCACCCGCGCGTCGCTACATACCTTCGCGGCCTCGAGGAGCGGCTGGCGATGCGCAAGGTGCCGGCTCAGGCGATGCTTACCAAGTCAAATGGTGGCCTGATGAACGCTGCCGAGGGCCGGCAATCTTGCGTCAACATGCTTCTGTCGGGGACTGCATCGGGTGTTATCGGCGCTGGCTGGCTTGCCCGCCAGGCGGGCGAGAGTCGCATCCTCACACTCGACATCGGTGGAACCTCGAGCGACTTCGCGCTCATCATCGATGGCGAGGCGCAATTCGGAACCGGCGAGCTTATCGGCGAATTCCCGCTCTACCTGCCGTCGATCTCGGTTAGTTCGATCGGCATTGGCGGCGGCTCCATAGCGACCGTCGACGACCAGGGTGTGCTGCGCGTCGGTCCGGAGTCGGCTGGCTCTCTGCCGGGGCCGGCGTGCTACGGCCGGGGCGGGGTGCTCCCGACCATAACCGATGCAATGGCGGTCTGCGGCTGGCTCGGCCATAGCCAGATGGCGTATGGCCAGCTCTCAATGGATGTTGGGCTCGCGCGTGCTGCCGTGGAGACGCTTGCAGTCCAACTCGGGCGCACTGTCGAAGGGATGGCGCAGGCCATACTCGACGTGGCGATTTCCGAACTGTTCGTGGAAGTTGAGAAGCTTTCCTCGCGGGCTGGGGTGGACTTGCGCGATTTCACCCTGATGCCGTTCGGAGGCGGGGGCCCGATGCTCGGCGCATTCCTTGCGCGGGAGATCGGCATGCGCAAGGTCATGGTGGTAAGCCGCCCCGGCGTGGTCTCCGCCCTCGGCGGTCTGGTCGCCGACCTGCGCGGCGATTTCATCCGGACGGTCTTTGCGCCGCTTTCTGGAGATCAACTGTCCGGATTGGCAGAGACACTTTCGGTGCTTGCCGAGGAGGGCCGGGCATGGCTCTCCGCTCAGGGCCATCGGGGCGCGGTGGAGCTCAGGATCTCGGCGGACATGCGCTACGCCGGGCAAAGCTACGAGATCGAGGTGCCGCTTGAAGGAAGCTGGTTCGCGAAAGCGGATCCCAAGGCGATCGAGGCGGCGTTTCACGAGATGCATCAGAAGATCTACGCCTTTCACGATGCGTCCGGCACGATCGAGATCGTCAACCTTCGGCTGGCGGCCATCGGTGCTGGGCCGCGCCTAAATCTTCCCGCTGAGGAGCGGCATGCCCATGCCGCCGTTCCGTCACGCTTCGCCGATGTGCATCTGGACGGGAAGGTCGTGCGGACAGCCATTTTCGACCGAGCCGACCTCACTGCTGGCGCTTGGTTCTGCGGCCCGGCGATCGTTGCTCAGGAGGATACCACCTTCGCCGTTCCACCCACGACAGCCATAAGCGTCGATGCCCACAACAACCTCCAACTGACTTTCGGGGCTCAGCATCATGTTTGATCGGATGTCACTGCAGGTTCTGGCGAACCATGCCCGGGCTGCCGCTGAAAACATGGCGCACACGCTTCATCGAACGGCGCATTCCGCCTTCGTGAAGGAGACGCAGGACTTCACCGTCATGCTGATGGACAGGACGGGGCAGACCTTCGCAGTTCCGATGGAACTTGGCGCGACTTGGTATCCGGGTCTCACATATGGCCGCGCCATCGCCATGGTCGATAACTATCGGCCCGGCGACATTGCCTTCACGAACGATCCTTATTCCGGCCACGTTGCCACGCACGCGCCCGACACACATCTGTGGAAGCCGGTCTTCGTCGAGGGCGAGATTGTCGCCTGGACAGGCGGGCACATCCACAACACCGACATGGGTGGGGCGGTGCCAGCCTCGCTATCCCGCGCGTTGACCGAAATCCATCAGGAGGGCATCCGCTTCCCGCCGATGAAACTCGTCAACGAAGGGGTCTTCGACGAACAGATACTTCGGATAATGGCGACCAATGTCCGCAAGCCCGATCTGAACGTCGGCGACATCAAGGCGTTGGTCGGAGCGCTGAACACTGGCGAGCGCAAGGTTCTCGCCATGGTCGAGAAGTTCGGCAAGCAAGGATTTGTGGACGGCGTGGCCGCGCTTCTCGACCACGCGGAGGCCCAGGCACGCGAAGTGCTGCGATCGATACCAGACGGCATCTACACCTTTGCCGACTATGCCGATGAGGACTCGGTAGAGGCGAATCCCTGTCGCCTCAAGCTGGCACTGACGATCAAGGGCGACGAGGCCATTCTCGATTTCAGCGGGTCCGACCCGCAGCTCGCCAGCTCTCTCAACGTGCCTTCGGGCGGTGATCCGCGACACACGATGCTGCTCGTCGGTGTCTACTACATCCTCTACACGCTCAATCCGAAGATCCTTCTCAACACGGGGCTGACGCGGCCCTTCACCTGCATTGCGCCGGAAGGCACTGTGCTCAACCCAGTGGCCCCCGCGGCCGTAGGCATGCGTTCGCTTACCGTATCGAGACTCCGCTCCGTGATCTTCGGCGCTTTCTCCCTGGCTCTTCCGGAGCGACTGCCGGCCGCGCCAGCTGGCAACAACTGCATCGTGAACGTCATGACGCGGGACCACCGCAACGACAGGACGATCATTGCTGCCGTCAATCCCGTGGTGGGCGGCGGCGGCGGCATGCCTCATCGCGACGGCACCAATGGTTCGGGTGCCGATGCCGCTTATCTCAAGAACACGCCGATCGAGATCACCGAAACCGAAACGCCTGTCGAGTTCGTCACATACGGACTGGCATGCAATAGCGGCGGCGCCGGCCGCTGGCGTGGTGGGCTGGCGACCGAAATGGCCTTCAAGGTCTTCGCACCCGACACGCGCATAACGGCACGCAATCGCGACAGGTCCTTCTTTCGCCCTTGGGGTGTGCTTGGCGGGAAGGCAGCGGGCCTTTCCGACATGGTCGTCAATCCTGGCACGCCGGAAGAACGTCGGCTGGGCAATGTCGACACCGCCGTCCTTCAGCCGGGAGACGTCCTGGCAATCCGTTCCGCCGGCGGCGGTGGCCGTGGCGATCCGATGTTGCGTGAATCCTGGCGCGTCGGGCAGGACGTTTTGCGCGGGTACATTACACCTGACGTCGCCGAACGGGACTATGGTGTGGTCATGGTCGGCGAAAGCGTTGACGAGCAGGCGACGCTTTCGCTCAGGGCAGCTCGCGAGACTTCAGTCGGACACTTTGACTTCGGGCCGGAGCGGACGGGTTACGAGGCCCGGTGGAGCGACGATGCCTACGACACCCTGACCAGCATCCTGACGGATCTTCCCATCCATTGGCGCTTCTTTGCGAAGACGGAAATTTTCCGTCGCATGGCCGGCAGGCGCGGCAGCGACGGAGTGCTCGCCGCCTTCCGGGAGGTTTGCGCTCGTTTCCCGGAATTGCCTGTTCCCACCGCGACCAGGGAGGCCGCGGAGTGACGCAGCAGCAGGGCCGCATTGTCCGCTTGAAGGAACTCGATCGAAACCCGGTGCACTTCTTCCTCGATGGAAAGGGCTTTTCGGCGCTGGAAGGAGATACGGTCCTGACTGCCGTCTTAACGGCGGCGCCGTGGCTCCGGCTCTCGGACTTTGGACCGGAGCATCGCGCCGGATTCTGCCTTATGGGCGCTTGCCAGGATTGCTGGATTTGGACGGAAGGCGGCGAGCGGCTGCAGGCCTGCTCGACCACTGTTGGTGAGCACATGCGCCTGATCAGCGCCATTCCGGAAAGCTGGCCATGAGCGCGCAGATCGTCGTCATCGGTGCGGGGCCCGCCGGCATCAGGGCGGCCGAATGTCTCGTCAAGGCCGGGATAAGGCCGATCGTGATCGACGAAGGCGCCCGAGCAGGCGGGCAGATCTATCGCCGCCCTCCGGACGGATTCAGGCGCTCCGCCAGGATGCTGTACGGTTCCGAGGCCGCAAAGGCGAGGGGTCTGCATACTCTCTTCGACGCAATGGTCGAACACGATCAGGTCTCGCATATCGAGCGCGCCTCCGTCATCGCGATTGCGGGCAGCGAAGTGCATGTGCTGCGCGGTGGCGAGGTTGAAAGGATCGGCTTCCAGAGGCTTGTCATCGCAACGGGTGCGACGGACCGCGTCGTCCCGATTCCTGGGTGGGAGTGTGGCGGCGTCTATACCTTGGGGGCAGCGCAGATTGCGCTCAAAGCTCAAGGCGTCGCGCTTGGCAAATCGATCGTGCTGCTGGGGTCCGGTCCGCTTCTGACACTTGTCGCCACGCAGCTTCGCACAGCGGGTGCCAACGTGGTTGCGGTCCTGGATACGTCTTCGTTGAACCAACAGCTGGGTGGCATTGTTGACATGGCATCGCGCCCAGCGGTCCTTCTGCGTGGTCTCGCCATGCGGCTGCGACTGGGCAATGTTTATGCCGCGGGCGTGGCGATCGATCGGATTGAAGCCAGCGTCGATGGTCCTGTTGCGGTTCATTGGCGAACGGGGGCGGGCAAGGCTCAGGTGACTTCCTGCGACACGGTCTGTGTCGGCTGGCACCTGAGGTCTGAAACGCATCTCGCGGACTTGGCCCAGGTGAGGTTCGCGTACGACGACCTGTGGCGCCAATGGCTTCCCGTCGCGGATGCGATGGGGCGGGCGGCGCCGAACATCTATCTCGCCGGCGACAGCCTTCGTCCCCTCGGCGCGGACGCTGCCGAACTGACGGGACGTCTCGCGGCATATGCGTGCTTGACCGACATGGGGCTGCAGGTGGCCCACCATGCGAGCGACCTTCGCACGCTTCGCCGGCTGCAGCGTTTCGCCAGGGGCGTCGCAAAGGCCTTTCCCTGGCCAGATCAGCATGTCAAAGCGCTTCCCCCCGATACCATTCTGTGTCGCTGCGAGAATGTCAGCATTTCCTCAGCCAAGGCTGCCGCTGAACTGGGGGGCGCGGAGGTCAACCGGATCAAGTCCCTGGCGCGCGTCGGCATGGGGCGATGCCAAGGGCGATACTGCCAGCTGGCGGAAGCCGAATTGGCGGCCATGTGGCAAGGCCGGCCCACATCCGATGTGGGCAGGCTGCGCCAGCAGGCGCCCGTGCGGCCAACGCAGGTCTCGGCCTGGCTGTCCGGAAAGCCCTGACCAGCGGAATAATCCACCTGCGGTTGACCCCGCTACAGCCGAAAATGCCGTCACCGGACAATCGTTGGCAGCATAATCCGCTGAGCCGGAATTACCGTCGGCCTTGATAATCTCTGGAGTCCACCATGTCCCTGACTTTCGATCCGCGGTCGATCAAGCTGCCCATCGGTCACTTCATCGGTGGCGAGTATGTTGCCGGAACCGCTGCGATGACGGTCAAGGCGCCGTCGGACGGCCGACCGATTGCCGAAATCCCTCTGGCTGATGCCTCGGTCGTGGACAGGGCCGTTGAAACCGCAAAAGCCGCGCTTGTCTCTTCTGGATGGAACAGGCAGCGTCCACGAGAAAGGTTGCGGGCACTCTGCGCCTGGGCGGACTTGATCGAGAAGGAGGCTGAGTACCTTGCTCGTATCGAGGCTGTTTCCTCCTCTCGCTTGATTGGCGAAGCCCTGGCCGGAGACGTCATGGTCGCGGCGGAGCAAATCCGCTTCTTCGCGGAATTCGCAGACAAGGAATGCGATGATCTTGTACCGACTGCGGACAGCCAGTTCGGCTTCATTGCCTCCGAGCCCTATGGTGTCGTCGGCGCGATCACTGCATGGAATGTACCTGTCGCGCTGGCAGCCTGGAAGTTGGCGCCAGCGCTCGCGGCTGGCAATGCCGTAGTCCTTAAGCCGTCGGAGATGACACCCTTCTCCACGCTCTACATGGCTGAGCTCGCGGTTCGCGCCGGCATGCCCGCAGGCCTCATCAACGTGGTGGTCGGTGATGGTCCGCAGACGGGCGCTGCGATCGTCGCGCACGCCGATGTCGCCAAGGTCTCGTTCACAGGTTCGACGCGAGCGGGCGTTGCAATCATGGAGAACGCGGCACGGAGCGGGATCAAGCCAGTCACGCTCGAACTCGGCGGAAAGTCTCCGCAAGTCGTCTTCGCGGATGCCGACCTCGATCTGGCCGCGCGTTGCATCACCCGCACCATCCTTGCCAACGCCGGACAGGGTTGCGTCGCGGGCTCGCGCGTGATTGTCGACCGTCCTGTCGCCGCAGGCCTGGCAGAACGTATCGTGGAACTTATGAAGCAGGTGACGCCGGGTCCGACCTGGGACGAAACGACCACCTTCTCCCCGATCATCTCGGAGCCGCAGCTTTCCCGCATCGACTCCATCGTCACCGCGGCACGCAACATGGGAGCCGAAGTCGTTTGCGGCGGGGCCCGGATCGAGCGTGAAGGCAGCTTCTACCAGCCGACGGTTCTGGCCGCAGTCACTGACTCCTCGCCGGCGGTTGCCGAGGAGATTTTCGGGCCAGTCCTCACCATCCAGTCCTTCGACGGCGAAGAAGAGGCCACCCAACTCGCAAGGCATAAGACTTACGGGCTGTCGGCCGGACTGTTCACGAAGGACCTTTCGCGCGCCATGCGCATGGTTCGAATGCTTGAAGCGGGAACGGTGTGGGTCAACCGTTACGGGCGTTCGCGCGATCACATCCTGCCGACGGGGGGCTGGAAGTCGTCCGGCCTCGGCAAGGATCTGGGGCGGGAAGCCTATCATGCGAACCGCCGCACCAAGTCGGTGCTCATCGACCTCTAGGCAGCACGGATCCGTGCCTGCCGAACGTCGCGCTCTATCGGTACCGAACAGGAGCTGTCATGCCCCGCTACTCTATTGCGCTTATTCCCGGAGACGGAATTGGCATCGATGTCGTCGATGCGGCGATGGCAGTCTTGAACGATGCCGCCATCAGGTTCGGCTTCTCACTCGAGACGACACGTTTCGAGTGGTCATGTGATTACTACCTGCAGACCGGACAGATGATGCCGGCAGACGGCATTGAAACACTGCGTTCGTTCGATGGCATCTTCCTCGGTGCCGTCGGCTGGCCTGCAAAGGTTCCGGACTCTGTGTCGCTGCATGGTTTGCTGCTGCCGATCCGCAAGGCGTTCAAGCAGTACGCCAACATCCGTCCACATCGGCTCCTGCCCGGCGTCCGCGGTCCGTTGCGCAGCGAGAAATTTGACATCCTCTGCATCCGGGAGAACACGGAGGGCGAGTATGCAGGAGCAGGGGGGCGTGTGCACCAAGGCACAGCGGACGAAGTCGCCGTCGAGACAGCGATCTTCACACGCGCGGGGGTCGAGAGGATCATCCGGTTTGCCTTCGAACAAGCGCGCTCGAGAAGATGTCATCTCACCTCGGTGACCAAGTCGAATGCGCAGAAATTCTCGATGGTCTTCTGGGACGAGGTGACGCGTGAGGTGGCGCGCGATTTTCCCGACGTGACCGTCCAACTGATACACATCGACGCGATGGCAGCCAAAATGGTTCTGGCGCCTGAAAGCCTCGACGTTGTCGTGGCATCCAACCTTTTCGGTGACATCCTGACGGATCTCGGCGCGGCGCTGCAGGGTGGGTTGGGCTTCGCGGCCTCCGCGAACATCTGCCCCGACCGGAGCGCTCCGTCGATGTTCGAGCCCGTTCATGGGTCGGCCCCAGACATCGCAGGAAAGGGAATAGCAAATCCGATCGCGGCCATCTGGTCAGGGGCGATGATGCTCGATCACCTGGGGGAGAAAGACGCCGCCGCCGCAGTCCTGTCTGCCGTAGCGGCGAGCACAGCCAATGGCATCGGCTGCACGCCCGGCACCCACACCACAGCCCAGATCGCTGCAGCGGTCGTTGCAGCGTTGGAGACCTGACATGCGCCTGAACGACAGGAATCTATTCAAACAGGCCGCGTTGATCGACGGCACTTGGCTCGACCGTGGGGACATCGAGGTCATCAACCCTGCAACGGGCAATCGCCTGGGGACAGTGCCTGACTGTTCAGCAACGGAAACCGAGGCAGCGATCGCCGCGGCGCAGAAGGCGATGGCGGGGTGGAAGGCCAAGTCCCATGCCGAGCGCGCGGCTCTGTTGATGCGCTGGTGCGAGCTCATCCTGGCAAACGAACAGGACTTGGCTCAAATCCTCACGGCAGAGCAGGGCAAGCCGCTGTCAGAGGCGCTCGGAGAGGTTCGATACGGTGCGAGCTTCGTCAGCTGGTTTGCCGAAGAGGCTCGGCGGATCAACGGGAAGATCATCCCGTCGCCGACGTCCGACAAAAGAATTCTCGCGGTGAAAGAACCCGTGGGGGTTTGCGCAATCATCACCCCATGGAACTTTCCCGTCGCAATGATTACCCGAAAAGTCGCGCCGGGCTTGGCTGCGGGTTGCACGATGGTGATCAAGCCGTCCGACTTGACGCCGTATTCGGCACTGGCCTTGGCGGAACTCGCTCTACGGGCCGGGATCCCTATCGGGGTCCTCAACGTCGTGACCGGGATGCCCGAAGCGATCGGCAGGACGCTGACGGCGTCGCCTGTCGTGCGCAAGCTTTCGTTCACGGGGTCGACGCGCGTCGGCGCCCTGCTGGCCGAGCAATGCGCACCTACCATCAAGCGCATGTCGCTTGAGCTCGGAGGAAACGCACCCTTCATCGTCTTTGACGACGCGAACCTCGACCTTGCCGTAGAGGGCGCGATGGTCTCGAAGTTTCGCAACGGCGGCCAGACATGCGTCTGCGCGAACCGGATCCTGGTCCAGTCAGGGATTCACGACGACTTCGTCCGGCGACTGTCGGAACGGGTCAACGCTTTGTCGGTCGGCCCGGGCACAGCCGATGGCGTGCAGATCGGACCGATGATCAACGAGGCGGCGCTCGCCAAGATCAGGCGCCACGTCGACGATGCGCTCGCCAAGGGCGCAAGAATGACCACCAAGAAGCGAGACCTGCCGCCGCAATATGCGCTGCCGGTGGTCCTGGAAGGTGCGACCACCGACATGCAGCTCGCCTCCGAGGAAACCTTTGGCCCCGTGGCCCCGATCTTTCGCTTCGAGACCGAGGACGAGGCGATTGCCATAGCCAACGGAACGCCCTTCGGCCTCGCCGCCTACTTCTTCACAACCGACCTGGCACGCGCATTCCGCGTCGGCGAGGCTTTGGAGTTCGGCCTCGTCGGTCTCAACACCGGGGCTGTCTCCCACGACGTCGCTCCCTTCGGCGGCGTGAAGGCTTCGGGCCTTGGCCGCGAAGGGGGGCAAGAGGGCATGGAAGAGTATCTCGAAACCAAGACATTCCACATGGGCGGGCTTCGCTAATCCTGATCCTCGCTGTTGCTTGCCTCCAGCGAATGCCGATGCCATCGGCGGCGGCTAACTTTCACGAACTACAACCCCAAAGGACAAGACATGGCTTTGCTGGTTCCAATCCGTACCGAAAACCTGGGCGAGGGCGTGCACAAGAAGCCACCCGTGGACCGCCTGATCGAGGGCAATCCCGACATCTTCGTGTGGGATCAGGATGCAAGCCTAGATGGCCGTGTTCGCAGCGGCGTTGCATCGGCCACCGCGGGGACGACACGTTCGATCAAGGATGGGGTTTGCGAGGTCATCCACATGCTCGAAGGAGTTGTGGAGCTCACTGAGGACGGGGGCGAGCCGATGACGTTCCGCGCCGGCGACACATTCGTCATGAAGCCTGGCTTTACCGGGACATGGAAGACGATCGAGGACTTCCGAAAGATCTTCGTCATATCCGCCTGACACCATCGGATTGGCGGCTGCAGTTGGCGAGGTAGGAGGCTGTCGTTTGTTCCGCCTGGGACTAGGCCAGCACGATGCCACCCTCGACGATCGGTCCGGTCTTTTCGAAGCGGTCCAGTGAGAACGGCTGCATGCGGTGGTCGATCCGGCCCTTGGTGATCGCCTCGGCGAGGAGCTTTCCGGCCGCGGGCGCGCCGGCGAAGCCGTATGACCATCCTGCCGAGAACCACAAGTCCTTCAGTTGCGGATGCTCGCCCAGCAGCGGGGCGAAGTCCGAGGACGCATGCAATTGGCCCGCCCAATGCCTTAATATGCGGACCTCGCCCAGTTGCGGGAACATGTCCAGGTAGACCTTGGCCATGTTCGCCATCACCGGGAGATCGACCTTGAGCGACATGCGAGGCCTTTCGGGCACCTCGGTGCCGCCGACCACCTCGCCACGCGAGGTTTGGTGGAAGTAGGCCAGGCTATCTATCAGCGCGATCGCCGGTTTTATGAGAGGGCGGGTGGGCTCAAGCGCCATCGCTTCGATCCGCATTCCAAAGCCGTTCAACGCCACGCCCGCAAGGGCAGCGATATCGGGGTTATTCGGCCCGGCGCAGGCCACGATGCAATCCGCTTCGATCCGATGCTCACCGACAAGCACGGCGGTCACCCGGGATGTAGTCCGCTCCAGTCCTGTGATACGCGTTCGGTATCGCACGTCGACCTGATTTCTATGACAGAAGGCGAGAAGTCCCTTCATGACCGCGTGGTGTGGCGCCACCCCGCCGTCAGTCTGGTGCTGCACCGCCCTGACTCGGGATTTGTTGATGGCCGGAAGAAGATCGTCGATCTCGCGGCGGGTCAACATCCGGCTCCTGACGCCGAGGCTCTGCTGCACCTTCAGGCCTTCGAGCAGCATAGCTTCGCTTTTCTCTTGCTCGGAGATGACCGAGTAGCCTCGCTGGGTGAACATGATGTTTTCGCCGAGGCGTTTTGACCAGCTCTCCCATTCACGAACTGTGAGCACGAAGAGCTCGGTCCAGGCGACCGACGCGAAGCCTGGCCGGATGAGAGTCCCGTTGCGTCCTGAGGCGCCCCCTTGGAAGTAACCAGCGTCGAGCACGAGAATGTCGCGCTGGCCCTGTTCGAAGAGGTTGAACGCAATAGACAGGCCTTGAATTCCTCCGCCGATGATGACCACGGCGGCGCGCTTGGGCAGAGACTTGGTCATCGGTCGGGCTCCACCAGTCCGGCCAGGCCCGCAGCCTGGGCAACCGTGATTGCGCGTCGTGGGGGACGGTGTGTCGGTCGGGCGAAGCTCTCGGGCTCGACCCCGATGCGCGAAGCGAGCATCGCCAGCATGTGCTCCCAGCACGGAAAGCCCTGGCACGTTCCCATGCCGCAGGAGGTGAGCCGTTTCAGGACCTCAGGATCGGTCTCGCCCTCGTCGATGTGGCAATAGAGTTCGCCAGCCGTCACGTCCATGCAGGGACATATCAGCGTGTCGGGGTGAAGATTTTTACGCGCTCGTATCGGTTCGTTGGGCAGCGCGGCGCCGCCTGTCACGGACATGCTCTGCGGCAGCGGATGAGCCTCCACCTGGAACAGGCCTTCTCCGGATGTTTGAAATCCAAGGCTGGGATCGCTTCGCCAGGGGCCGGCATGGATGAGCGCATCGCATGCGATCCCCTTGTTGGCGCGGATCGCTGTAACGCGGCTTCGGCCTTGGATTTCGATCAAATCCTCGGTACGGCCCTTGTGGACGACCCGCACCCCGACGGCCGCCAATCGTGCAGCGACGGCGTCTTGCGCGCCCGTGCCTACGACCGCGACCCGATTGCCAGGGGCTACTCCGTGCACGATGGCGAGCTGAAGCGCGGAGTGCGCATCCATCACGCCGGGGAGCTGGTTGCCTTTCACCAGCGGCGGGATGGATCTGCGTCCGGTCGCAAGAACCGCGCTGCGAGGCTCGAACACGACGGCAGCCTTGCGGTGATCGTGCGGAGCGCCGACCATGATGGCGCCGCCGCGATAGGCCCCGAACAGTTCCATGCCCTCGAACAAACGGATGCCTTCGTGAAGTGGCTCGACGGGCTCTCCCATGGAGCGCGCGAACCGGGCAAGCTTGTCTCCTCTTGTGACCAGAGCGACGCTCTCGCCAAGCTCCTTGCGACGGTTGGCTTCGGCGATGCCCGAAGGGCCACCGCCGATGACGAGGCAGTCGACGTTGACTCGCTGGCCGGGAAGCGCGTGCGGCGCAAACGCAGCATCCGCCGGTGCCGCCACGCCCGCCAGGTTCGCCATGACCCGCTCCGCCAGGCGGTAGGCCAAACCGGATTTCGGCATCCACGCCCCGTGCTCGAAGCCGCCATACACCGCTTTTGACGGCAGCAGCTGCGCGAGCCGCAGGAGGTCGAAACGCGCCGATGGCCACACGTTCTGGGCTTCCGCCTTGAGGCCGTTCTGCACGGTGATCTGGTCCAGCCTGACATTGGGCCGGCCGTCCACCCGTGCGAGAACGCCAGTCGTATAGGCACCGCCCCAGCCGAGCGGCCGATGAAGCTTGCGCGAGCGCGCGATCGTCGTGATGCCGGCGCGCCACAGCGCGGCAGCAACCGTATCGCCGGGCCGGGCGGTGATTGCCATGCCGTTCCAGAGAAACGTCGTTTCTGTTGTCCGAGGTTCGCTGCTTATGGCCAAAGAGTTCTCCAGCGGATGCCCGCGATATCAGAATTGATCCTCT
>NZ_JANINM010000181.1 GCF_024509055.1 Mesorhizobium sp.
GGGCGGTGGTCAAGAAGGGCGAGATCAAGATAGCCACCGTGATGTCGGTGACGCTCTCGACCGATCACCGCGCCGTCGACGGCGCGCTCGGCGCCGAACTCCTCGGCGCTTTCAAACGGATGATCGAAAACCCGATGGGCATGCTGGTTTAGGTCGATCTCCGCGGGTTTGAGCCCGCCTTGATCACCGAGTTGTCAGGCTGTTAGCTCGCGTTGATCAAATTCGGGTGCTTGAAGCCGCCTTTATTTCGTTCCACATCGGGCGGAATGAACGGCAAGATGCGGGAATGGTTTCGGAATTGGCGATGGGCCCTGGCCGCATCGCTATTCCTGCATGCCCTGGTCGCGACGTTCCTGTTCTTTGGCCTGCCAAGACCCGAGCAGCAGCCGGAGCGGCAGGAACAGCCGGTCAATGTCGCGATCGTGCCCCCGCCCGAGCAGCCGAAGCCGAAAGCCGCTCCCGCGCCCAAAGTCGAAAAGCCGCCCAAGCCGAAGGTTGAAAAGCCACCGGAACCCAAGGTCGAAAAACCGCCGGAGCAACCACCAAAGCCGGACATTCCGATACTGAAGCCCGTTTTCCAGTATGGCGCGAAGGATACCGGGCCGCAGAAATCCCTCGACGGGGGCAGCGCTCAACCCAATGCGCCGTCGCCAGCCAAGGACGTGGCTGCAAAGCCGCCTGTTACGCCGAAGCCCACGCCGAGCCAGTCTCCCGCGCCTGCAGCTCCTGAGCAGCAGGCAGATTCCAGCAAGGCGGACGAGAAGCCGGCGGCTGCCGCGCCGGACGCCAAACCTGAGCAAACCGATGAGAAGCAGGCGGCTGAGGACACGGATAAACAGCAGCCCGACAAACAGGAGACGGCGCCGCAGACCCCAGACAAGCAAGCCGCCGCGGCGCCAAAGCCCTTGACGGCCGAGACCGGCGGCAAGCCGGCACCTCCGTCTTCGGCCGGGAAGGCAAAGCCTAAAGCTGCAAAGCCGATGAAGTTCAAATCCGCGAGAGCCCTAAAGGCCCCGAGCGCGGGCTTGGGGATGTCAAATCCCGCGAACAACGATGTTGCTGGATCACCGATCTATTCCGGCCTTCCAGGGGTCAGGAAGCTCTACTCGCAAGGTGCGACCGGCAATATGCAGGCCACAAGCTCGATGGAGAATGTGCCGCGCGATCAGCGCGTCGCCAACCTTTGCGCCAACGTGCTGAACCAGGAACTGCAGAGCGCCGATTACTCTCCCAGATGGCTGCCTACAATTCCGCTGAAAACCGGTAATGTTCTCAATCCGCCCGAGGCCGCCTTCAGCACGGCAACCCAATGGTTCAATGTGACCTTCCGCTGCGAGGTCGACGCCGACGCAACGAGGGTCCTGTCCTTCAACTTCCGCGTCGGGCAGTTGGTCCCTCCTGGCGAATGGGCCGGTCGAAAGTTTCCTAGTCTCCGCTAGAGCAATCCCGGGAAAAGTGCGAGCCGGTTTTCCGTTCGGAATTGCGCAAAACAAAGGTTCGGCGTTTCCGTGAATCGCTGAAACGCTCTGGGTCAGGCCGGCTCGCCGAGCTCCGCCAATTGCCGGCTGACTTCAAGCCAGTCCGCGCAGACGAAATCGGCTCCCGCGGCCGTCAGGCGCGCGGCATGTTCGGGGTAGCTGTGGCCGCCGCCGGTATAGCCGATCGCGATCATGCCGGCCGCGACCGCGCCCTGAATACCGAAAGGCGAATCCTCGATCACGATGCAGTCGGCGGGCTCCACGCCCATTCGCTCGGCCGCATGGAGGAAGATGTCTGGCGCTGGCTTGCCGTTCTTCACCATCGAGGAGGAAAAGATCGCTTCGCCGAAGAAGCGCGCCAGCCCCGTCACCGCTAGGCTGTGATTGATGCGCTCGACAGAGGATGACGAGGCGACGCAGCGGGCCCCGTTCAGCGCGCCGAGGAACGGCACGATCCCCGGCGTCGGCTTCAACTCTTCGGAGAACAAAAGCTTGGTCTCGGCCCAGATGTCGCCTTCGGCGGCGAGCGGGAACTGATGCCCGGTCAGCGTCTTGATCTTGGCGATGATGTCGGCCTGCTTCATGCCGATGCATTGGGCAATGATGCCGTCATGCACGCCGGGCATGCCATGCTTCTCATAGACGCGTTCATAGGCTTTGGCGGCCAGTGGCTCGCTGTCGACGAGGACGCCGTCGCAGTCGAAAATCATCAGTCTGGATTGCGCCACGCGCCTCTCCCGGCTTCGATATCAATGCGCACATCGCTATCGGTAAAAAGTCAGATGTTCAATAGTAAGTCGGCTGTGCCCCATCAAAGCCGGCGAAGTGCCTCGCTTGCCGACGAGTATCCCAGCGCTCGTTGCATGGCTTGGCGCGCCTGCGCGCGGTCCGGCATGATCCAGTTCGGCTCCGCGCCCAGGAACCGGTCCAGGAACGCAACAGCATAGGCTGGCATTTCGGTCGCGTTCTCGCGGTAAGACCACCAGGTGCGAAGGTCGTCCGCGCATTTGTCGATACTGGGCGCGGCGCCGAATTCCTGCTGGTGCACGGCTATGATCGCCGACACGCAGTAATTGGTGTAGAGGAAGCCTTCCGGCCAGAAGCGCACGATTGCAGCCGTGCTGGCGTTTTCCTCCGTCTCGACCATTTCCGACAGGCCCGAGATTTCTCGCGCGGGTTCCTGCCTTATCAACTCGCGCAGCACCAGCCCGGCGGCGAACACGATGAAGTCGGCCCTGTCAACGGCGGCGAATTGTTTTTGCGCCTCCATGACTTCGAGCCAGTCAAGAAAGGCTCTCGTCAACTTGGCCTCGTCGATCTCGTAGCGGATGCCGAACGCGTCGCTTACCGCTTTGGCATTGCTGCGGAAAGTGGCTCGGAACCAGCGCAGTTGCCGCAACCGGTGGCGAAGGTCCGGCATGAGGGCCAACTCGTTACTGAAGGGCAAATCCATTTTCCATACCCCGTTTGTCGAGAGGCTATCACAGGCATCGCTCATGCCGAAATCGGTCACCCGGCTGTGGACGCCAACGCCGGCAAATATAATACATGTTGACATTTTAGAAAACAAATGTTCTCACTTTCGGGTCATCTCGCCGTCCGTCATGAATGTCGGAGGGAAGAAGACTCGGGAGGAAATCGAATGGCGATCTGGCAGTGGGCGCTGCTTGGGCTCTTTGTTGTCTGGGCGCTGCAATCGCTCGGCGTATGGCTACAGATGCGGCACTACGCGGATGTCTTCAAAGGCGTCACCGACCAGTACAAGGATGGCTTCGTCGGCGCCGGGAATTTTCGCGGCCGGCTCGCCAAAGGCACCATTGCGCTGATCGTGGTGACGCCGGACCTCATCGTTCGCCGTATGATGATCATGAGCGGCCGTTCGGTGCTCACCAAGTTCAAACGACACGAAGAATTCGAGGGCATTCCCCTCGATCGACTCCGGTCCAACCCTGCGATCATGGGGGAGGGGGAACCCGGTG
>NZ_JANINM010000182.1 GCF_024509055.1 Mesorhizobium sp.
GCGCGTTTTGCAAAAGGGGAACATTTGCAATGACCATACAAGGCGCATCGCCTGGCCTCTACAATGAGGATCTGGCTCCGGCAACGGTCCGAAATTGGGGGCCGTTTTCGATCTTCAACGTCTGGACATCGGACGTCCACAGCCTCTGGGGCTACTATCTCGCCGCAAGCCTGTTTCTGTTCTGCGGCGGCTTCGTCAACTTCATTATCGCGATCGGTGTCGGCTCCTTGATCATCTACGCCCTGATGAACATGGTCGGCTATGCGGGCGTCAAGACTGGCGTGCCCTACCCCGTGCTTGCCCGTGCCTCTTTCGGCATCTGGGGCGCCAACATCCCCGCGCTGGTGCGCGCTGTAGTCGCCTGTTTCTGGTACGGCGCGCAGACGGCCGCCGCATCAGGCGCCATCGTAGCGCTGCTGACGCGGCTGCAATGGTTCGATGACTTCAACAAGACCTCGCATCTTCTCGGACATTCAACCCTGGAGGTAATCTGCTTCGTCATCATATGGGCGCTGCAACTCCTGATCATCCAGAAAGGCATGGAGACTGTGCGCCGCTTCCAGGACTGGGCAGGCCCGGCTGTATGGGTGATGATGCTCCTCCTGGCCATCTACCTCTGCGTGAAGTCAGGGACCTTCGCCTTCACCAGCGACATTCCGATGGACGTGCTGCGCGACAAGACCGCCGATGCCGGCATCCCCGGAGATCCAGGTTCGTGGACCGCGCTCTTTGGGGTCGCGGCTATCTGGGTGACCTATTTCTCGGCGCTCTATCTGAACTTCTGCGACTTCGCCCGCTACGCGCCGGACAGCGCGGCCCTTCGCAAAGGCAACATCTGGGGCCTGCCCGTCAATCTGATCCTGTTCTCGCTGGTAGCCGGCGTCACCACCATCGCCGCCTATGACGTCTATCATGAGGTTCTGCTTCATCCCGACCAGATTTCAGCCAAGTTCGACAGCTGGTTCTTGGCCGCGCTTGCCGCGCTCACCTTCGCGGTGGCCACACTCGGCATCAACGTGGTGGCGAATTTCGTCTCGCCAGCCTTCGATTTCTCCAACGTGTTTCCACGCCAGATCGACTTCAAGAAAGGCGGCTACATCGCTGCATTGATCGCCTTGGTGCTCTATCCCTTCGCACCCTGGGAAGGCAGCGCCGCCCACTTCGTCGGCATCATCGGCGCGACGATGGGGCCGATCTTCGGCGTGATGATGGTCGACTATTATCTGATCCGCAAAAGCGAGGTCGACGTCGAGGCCCTCTACAGGGAAGACGGCGAGTTCCGCTTCCAAGGCGGCTGGCACGTCAACGCCTTCATCGCCGCTGGCGTCGGCGCGATCTTCTCATCGATCCTGCCTAATTTCACCAACTGGCTGCCATCCTGGTGGGGCGTCTATGGCTGGTTCTTCGGCGTCGCGATCGCGGGTGCGGTCTACTACGTGCTACGCACCATGGCCCTCGGTGCAAGCGCGCGAACTGCAAAGGCGTGAGACTGTAGGGGCGGCGCTAGCCGCCCCTTTCGCATCTACGATTTGCCGATCATCTCGGCCAGTTTGCGCACCGTATTCCAGTTGCGGGACGTGCCAATGCCCAGCCGTTTGTGATTGGAGGCTGCTAGCAGCCTTGAGCTCGGCCGCTCGCGCGAAAAGACGAGCCAGATGTCACCGCCGACCAAGAGCACTCTCTCATCGGTGGCGGCACGGGCCTGAAGCCCTAATAGGGCCTCGTCAGCGACAGGCACACGCATCACCCGAACCGCGACCCGATCACCGGCCTCCGCTGATTCGGCAGGGAACGGATTGGAGGTCGCAAGCTTCAACCAATCATCGGCGCCGCGCACGATGATGTCGACACTGCGGCCGAAAGTCTTTTCGAACGCCGTCTCGAGCCGCTGTTCGAGTGTGGATATTTTGGTCTCGCGCGTCTCGAAGACCAGGTTGCCCGTCGACACCAGCGTGCGGACATTGCCGAAGCCGAGACCTTCGGCCATCGCCCTGAAGTCCGACATGATGAGGCGCTGGCCTCCGCCGAGGCCAATGCTGTAGAGCAATGCTACATAAGTCTGCATAGCTGGTTCGCCAGCCGTTCAAACGAGGCGCGACTGATCCACAGCGGCCGAGATGAAGCTGGCGAACAGCGGATGCGGGTCGAGCGGCCGGCTCTTCAGCTCCGGATGGTATTGCACGCCGATGAACCAGGGATGGTCGGGATATTCGACCGTCTCGGGCAACACGCCGTCCGGCGACATGCCGGCAAAAACCAGCCCGCAATCCTCTAGCTTCTGCTTGTAGTCGATATTGACTTCGTAGCGATGCCGGTGGCGTTCCGAAATCTGCGTGTCGCCATAGATCTCCGCGATCTTCGAGCCCTTGGCGAGATCGGCCTGATAGGCGCCGAGCCGCATGGTGCCGCCAAGGTCGCCCGCGGCCCGGCGTTTTTCCAGCATGTTGCCCTTCAGCCATTCGGTCATCAGGCCGACGACAGGCTCGTCGGTGGGGCCGAACTCGGTCGACGAAGCATGATCGACACCGGCGAGCGATCGCGCCGCCTCGATGCAGGCCATCTGCATGCCGAAGCAGATGCCGAAGTAAGGCACCTTGCGTTCGCGCGCGAACTTGGCCGCCAGGATCTTGCCTTCGGAGCCGCGCTCACCGAACCCGCCGGGGACAAGGATGCCATGCACCTTCTCCAGCCAGGGTGTCGGGTCCTCCTTCTCGAAGATCTCGCTCTCGATCCAGTCGAGCTTGACCTTGACGCGGTTGGCAAGGCCGCCATGCGAGAGCGCCTCGATCAGCGATTTATAGGCGTCCTTGAGCCCGGTGTACTTGCCGACGATGGCGATGGTTACCTCGCCTTCCGGATTGTGGATGCGGCTGGACAGCGCCTGCCACGGCTCCATGCGCGGCTTCGGCGCCGGATCGATACCGAAGGCCGCCAGGACCTCCGAATCCAGCCCTTCCTTGTGATAGGCCATCGGCACGTCGTAGATGTGCGGCACATCCAGCGCCTGGATGACGGCGCTTTCGCGCACGTTGCAGAACAATGACAGCTTCCGCCGCTCTTCCTTGGGGATCGGCCGGTCGGCGCGCACCAAGAGGATGTCGGGCGCAATGCCTATGCCGCGCAGTTCCTTGACCGAATGCTGCGTCGGCTTGGTCTTCAACTCACCAGCCGTCGGGATATATGGCATCAGCGTCAGATGCACATAGACCGCGTTGTTGCGCGGCAGATCGTTGCCCAACTGGCGGATCGCTTCCAGGAACGGCATCGCCTCGATGTCGCCGACCGTGCCGCCAATCTCGCACAGCACGAAATCATAGTCGTCATTGCCGTCGAGGACGAAATGCTTGATCTCGTCGGTGACGTGAGGGATCACCTGCACGGTCGCGCCAAGATAGTCGCCGCGCCGCTCGCGCTCGATGATGTTCTTGTAGATGCGGCCGGTGG
>NZ_JANINM010000183.1 GCF_024509055.1 Mesorhizobium sp.
TATCTCGGCATGGCCTACGCCATGGTCGCGATCGGCGCCGTCGGCTTCATCGTCTGGGCGCACCACATGTACACGACCGGCCTGTCGCTCGACACGCAGCGCTATTTCGTGTTCGCCACCATGGTCATCGCGGTGCCGACGGGCGTGAAGATCTTCTCCTGGATCGCCACGATGTGGGGCGGCTCGATCAGCTTCAAGCCGCCGATGCTGTGGGCGCTGGGCTTCATCTTCCTGTTCACGATCGGTGGCGTCACCGGCGTCCAGCTGGCCAATGCCGGTCTCGACCGCTCGCTGCACGACACCTACTTCGTGATCGCCCACTTCCACTACGTGCTGTCGCTGGGCGCCGTGTTCGCCATCTTCGCCGGCTGGTACTACTGGTTCCCGAAGATGACCGGCTACATGTATTCGCCGGTGATCGCCAACACCCACTTCTGGGTCACGTTCGTTGGCGTCAACCTGATCTTCTTCCCGCAGCACTTCCTCGGCCTCGCCGGCATGCCACGCCGTACCGTCGATTATCCGGACGCGTTCGCCGGCTGGAACTTCGTCTCGTCCATCGGCTCCTACATCTCGGCCGTCGGCGTTGCGATCTTCCTCTACGGCGTGTTCGAGGCATTCCGGAAGAAGCGGGTGGCCGGAGCCAACCCGTGGGGCGAGGGTGCCACCACGCTCGAATGGCAGCTGCCTTCGCCGCCGCCGTTCCACCAGTGGGAACAGCTGCCGAAGATCAAGTAAGGCGGCTTCCTGTAAATACGAGGCCGCCGGCTCTCCCCGGCGGTCTTGGCCAACGGAATAATGGACTTTAAGTACGCATGGCCCTTGCCGAAGACAGATTGATGGAGGAAGCGGGCTTTCGCATGTCGGAAGCGACCGCGGGCGATTTCTTCGCCCTGTTGAAGCCGCGCGTCATGTCGCTGGTCGTGTTCACGGCCTTCGTCGGCATGGTCGCTGCGCCAGTCTCCATCAACCCGCTGCTGGCGGTGATCGCCATCCTGGCAATCGCCATCGGCGCGGGGGCCTCCGGCGCGCTCAACATGTGGTACGACGCCGACATCGACGCGGTGATGACCAGGACCGCCAGCCGTCCGGTGCCGGCGGGCCGCGTCACGCCGGGCGAGGCGCTGAGCTTCGGCCTCGTGCTGTCGGCGCTCTCGGTGATGACGCTGGGCGTGCTGATCAACTGGCTGTCGGCCGCGCTGCTCGCCTTCACCATCTTCTTCTATGCCGTCGTCTACACGATGTGGCTCAAGCGCTGGACGCCGCAGAACATCGTCATCGGCGGCGCCGCCGGCGCCTTCCCGCCGATCATCGGCTGGGCAGCCGTCACGGGGTCGGTCAGCCTCGAAAGCCTGATCCTGTTCCTCATCATCTTCCTGTGGACGCCGCCGCATTTCTGGGCGCTGGCGCTGTTCAAGTCCGACGATTATGCACGTGCCGGCATCCCGATGATGCCGAACGTCGCCGGCCAGGCCTCGACCCGCCGCCAGATCTTTGCCTATGCGCTGATCCTGGCGCCTGTGGGCGTGCTGCCCTGGATGCTCGGCTACACCACCGCCGCCTACGGCGCCGTGTCGGCCGCGCTCGGCGTGGGCTTCGTCTGGTACGCGTGGAAAGTGCTCGGCATGGCCGACGGCGACCGCGCGATGAAGCCGGCCAAGGCGCTGTTCGGCTATTCGCTGCTTTATCTGTTTGCAATCTTCGCCGCCTATCTCGTCGACAGCGTGGTCGGGCGTGCCCTCATGATGGGGGGAGCATGATCGTGGCCGACAAGAACCTCGAACTGGTCACCTTGACCGAACGCCAGCAGAAGGCGCGGCGCAGCCGCTCTATCGCCATCGGCGTGGCCTTGGCCGCGCTCGTCATCATCTTCTACATCGCCACCATCGTGCGCTTCGGCCATCACGCATCGGCCCTGATGCCGACAAGCCTGATGTGAGGCGGCGATGAGCGGCGAGACTAGCAGCAAGCCGGGCAGGAAGAACAGCAACCGCGTCGTTGTGGCGGTATGCGTTGCCTTCTTCACCGGCATGGTCGGCATGGCCTATGCGGCGGTGCCGCTCTACAAGATGTTCTGCCAGGCGACCGGCTACGGCGGCACGACGCAGCGCGCCGAGAAGCAGTATGCCGGCCGCGTGCTCGACCGAGACATTACCATTCGCTTCGACGCCAACACCAACGGCATCCCATGGCAGTTCGAGCCGGTGGCGCGCTCGGTGACGATCAAGATCGGCGAGACCACGCAGGCGCACTACAGCGCCACCAACAAGTTCGACCGCCCGATCACAGGCCGCGCTTCGTTCAACGTGCAGCCTGAGATGGCCGGCGCCTATTTCAACAAGGTCGAGTGCTTCTGCTTCACCGACACCACGCTGAAGCCCGGCGAGACGCTGGACATGCCGGTCGTGTTCTATGTTGATCCAGACATCGTCAACGTGCCGGAACTGAAGGACCTGAAGACCATCACCCTGTCCTACACGATGTTCCCGGTCGAAAAGAAACAGCCGGTCGCCTCTTCGGCGCCTGCCGCTGGCACCAACAACAAAGTTTCCAATTCCGAAGCAAGCCTCGGGGGTTGATATGGCAGACGCGCACGCAAAACCGAACCACGACTACCATCTCGTCAACCCGAGTCCGTGGCCCTTCCTGGGCTCCATCGGCGCGCTGGTGACCGCCGTGGGCGGCGTCTGCCTGATGCAGTACCTCAAGGCCGGAAACTTCCCGATCTTCGGTCATAACATCGCCAATCCGTGGCTGTTCTTCATCGGCATCATCATCGTGCTCTACACGATGTTCGCCTGGTGGTCGGACACCATCAAGGAAGCGCATGAGGGGCACCACACGCGCGTCGTGTCGTTGCATCTGCGCTACGGCATGATCATGTTCATCGCCTCCGAGGTGATGTTCTTCGTCGCCTGGTTCTGGGCCTATTTCGATGCCAGCCTGTTCCCGAGCGAAGCCAATCAATATGCCCGCGCCGCCTTCACCGGCGGTGTCTGGCCGCCCAAGGGCATGGAGGTTCTCGACCCCTTCCACCTGCCGCTCTACAACACCATCATCCTGCTGCTGTCGGGCACGACGGTGACCTGGGCGCACCACGCGCTGCTGCACGGCGACCGCAAGGGCCTGATCAACGGCCTGGTCCTGACCGTCGGCCTCGGCATGCTGTTCACCATGGTGCAGGCCTACGAGTACATGCACGCCCCGTTCGCGTTCAAGGATTCGATCTACGGCGCCACCTTCTTCATGGCGACCGGTTTCCATGGCTTCCACGTCATCATCGGTACCATCTTCCTGCTCGTCTGTCTGGTGCGCGCGATGCGCGGCGACTTCACCCCGAAGCAGCATTTCGGCTTCGAGGCGGCCGCCTGGTATTGGCACTTCGTCGACGTGGTCTGGCTGTTCCTGTTCAGCGCGATCTATGTCTGGG
>NZ_JANINM010000184.1 GCF_024509055.1 Mesorhizobium sp.
CAGCTTCCAGGCCAGAGCGTAACGGCGTGGTGCACGGTGCAGCAAATTTCGCGCGCGTGCGCTTGTAGCGTCGTCTAACCCGGTGCTTCGGCAGCGAGCTGGTCGAAGGCCTCGAGGGCGTGCGCTGCGTACATCACCGATGGCCCAGCGCCCATGTACACCGCCATCGCCAGCGTCTCGCCGATCTCTTCGCGGGAAGCACCGGCCTTGACCGCGCCTTCGGTATGATAGGCGATGCAGGGCTGGCAGCGGATCGCAACGCCGATTGCCAGCGCAATCAATTCCTTGGATTTGGCATCGAGGGCGCTGCCGCCATGGGCTGCGCGCGCCATGTCGGAGAACGACTTCATCACCTCAGGCGTAGCCTGCCTGAGCGTCTTGACGCCTCCGTTCATATTGTCGATCAGGTCTTTCCAGTCTTCGATCATTGTCGTGTTCCTGTTACGCGGAAAAGGTGAGTCGTGGTGCGTTATGTCATTAACTGATGACTCCGATGCTCAGTGCGAGAAAACGGCGGCGCTACGGTAGAGCACGTAGATAGCGACGGCAAAGATAAGCGCGGCAAAAATCCGGTTGAGCGTGTTCTTTCCTGATGACAAGCGATTGGCAAGGAGCATGCCCACAATGCCACCACCGATGCCGCCCGCGATGAACTCAAAAGCGACCCGCCAATCGATGAGTCCAGATGCCGCATAGTTCAGGGCTGTCGCCAAACCGAAACTGCCGACGGCCAGGAGCGAGGAGCCGATGGCGTTGATCATCGGCATGCCGGTCGCCAGGATCAGCGCCGGCACGATGAGAAATCCGCCCCCGATGCCGAAGAAGCCGGAGGCCATGCCCGTGACGAAGGCGATCGCAGCGGTGATGAGGCAGGTTCGCAAATCCACAGGCCGTTCGGAAGACGCGGCCTCTCGTCTCGGCCGAAGCATCAACGCGCCAACGACGATCATGAGAAGGCCAAAAAGGAAGAGCAGGCGCTGCCCATCAACCAGCTTGCCGAGAGTCGAGCCTGCGAGCGCGCCGAGCGTGCCGACGGCGGCGAATACGATCGCGCACCGCCAGCGGACATTGCCGCTCTTCGCGTGCCCGATGAGATTGGCGAAGGCGTTTACCGAAACGGCAAGCGCGCTCGTGCCGATCGCGATGTGTGGCTGTGACACTCCGACGACGTAGAGCAGCAGCGGCGTCGCAAGAATCGATCCGCCGCCGCCGATCAGGCCCAGCGAGAAGCCGACCAGTCCGCCGGACAGCAGCGCAGGCACCAGAGAATGCAGCATCCCGGCCTATCCTCTCGCTGCGACGATGCGATCATGGAGGCCATCCTGACGAACATGGCGAGGACGAAGGTCACCGGCGACGTCCTGACCGAAGCGCTCAGTGTTCGTGCAAAGGATCCTGCCGATGATGCCGCCAATACCGGCAATGCGGCCTATCGACAGCATCAGTAGACCGGCGGACAGACCAATCAGCGCGACGCCAAGTGCGGGAGCAAGATGGGCCTCCATCACCACGCGGCCGCCGCCAGCGCATTGAGCGGGATCTTCAAGTAGCGCTTGCCATTGCCTTCGGGCTCCGGAAGGCGGCCGCCGTTGATGTTCACCTGAAGCGCAGAGAGAATCAGCTTGGGCATCGGTAGCGTGGCGTCGCGTGCCTCGCGCAGCGCGATGAAGCTTTCCTCGGTCTGTCCGGCGACGTGCGGATTGCAGCGCTTCTGCTCGGCGACGGTGCTCTCCCACAACGGCGCACGGCCGCCGGGCTGGTAGTCGTGACCGGTGAAGATGCGCGTCGTGTCGGGTAGTGCAAGAATGTCTTGAATGGATTTCCAGAGAGCCTTCGCGTTGCCACCCGGAAAGTCGGCGCGGGCGGTGCCTGAGTCGGGCATGAACAACGTGTCATGGACAAACGCTGCGTCGCCGATCACGTATGTGATCGAGGCCAGCGTATGCCCCGGTGAGAACATCACCTTCGCGTCGAGGGAGCCGATCTTGAAGGTGTCGCCGTCAATGAAGAGATGATCCCATTGGCGTCCGTCGGCAGGGAAATCCGGCCAGTTGTAGATGTGCTTCCATAGCGCCTGCACATCGACCACGTGCGAGCCGATCGCGGTCGAGGCGCCGCTCTTGTCTTTTAGATATTGCGCGGCCGAGAAGTGATCGGCATGCGGGTGGGTGTCGAGAATCCACGCGAGCGAAAGGCCCTCGCTGGCAATGTAGGTGAGAATTTTGTCTGCCTGCTCGGTTTTCGTCGACCCCGATTTTTCATCGTAGTCGAGCACCGGATCGATGACGGCGCATTTTTGCGTCGCTGGATCGCTGACGACGTATTGAATGCTTCCGGTGCGAGGCTCGTAGAAGCCTTTCACCTTCGGCTTCGCCTGGCCTTGACGCGTGGATCGGTTCGCGGCCAGCCAGGTGCGCGCGGCATCCGGCGCGATGCCGATCCTGGTCGCGGTCGCGATCAGCCTGTCGTCGCTAAAGCCTTCGATGTCGGCATTGCCCGCCAGCACCCACATGTAGAAGGCCCGCGCACCGGACCGGCAGTGCGCGATGACCGGGCCGTCGGATGCGACGATGGCCTCGCCGAAGCGGCGGACGTCATCCTTCGTCATCGACGTGCTGGTAACGGGAATGAAGACATAGTCGAGCCCTGCCGCCTTTGCAGCCGCGGCCTCCGCAGAGGTCCCCGGCTGCGAAGCCTCCTCGCCGTCCGGGCGATTATTGATGACGGTCCTGAAGCCAAGGCGCCTGAGCTCCGCGAAATCCCCGGGCTGGAGTTGCCCCACGACCGAAAACTTCTCCGTGACCGGAATGGGCTTCATGGAACCGTTCCTTGACCGTCGGTGTTATCAATTACATAATTACGTATAATTAGATATGAAGAACCGCAAGTGGGAGAAGCCTCATGGAAGCTGCCGTCCGCAAGCCCCTCGTCCCTGAACCCGTTCTGAAGCATCGGATCGTCATCGTCGGAGGCGGGGCAGCGGGGATCACGGTCGCGGCGGAGCTGAAGAGGCGCGATGGCAAGCTCGACGTTGCGATCGTCGAGCCGGCAGAGACCCACTCTTACCAGCCGGGCTGGACGCTGGTCGGTGCGGGCGTGTTCACACGCCAGCAGACCGCGCGGGAAGAGCGCTCCCTGATTCCAAACGGCGTTACATGGATCAAGGCCGCCGTCAGTGATTTTGACCCCGATCATAATCTTGTCAGGCTGAGCGACGGCCGCGCCATCGGTTACGACTATTTGGTCGCTTGCCCAGGCCTGAAAATCGACTGGGATGCGATCGCGGGACTCAACGAGACGCTCGGCCGTAACGGCGTGTGCAGCAACTATCGCGCGGACACCGCTGAATACACCTGGCGGCTGATCCAGGACTTCCGGGGCGGCACGGCCC
>NZ_JANINM010000185.1 GCF_024509055.1 Mesorhizobium sp.
GGAACTCCGAGCCGTGAACGATGAGTTCCTCCCGCTTCCGGAAGGAAAGGTCGCGTTCGAAGATGGCCGCAAGGCTTTCGATATCGGCCGCATTCAGCTTCATCGCTCGTGTCAGTCGGGTCACGATCGGGTGGCCGGTCAGGGGCATGCCAGGGTCCCAAGGTTCATAGTCTTCGGCGAAACTTCCGTAGGATTATTAATCTGGATCAATGAACAAAATCATCAAACGAAAGTTGTATTGACTGGCCCGCCCATGCCGCTGCGAATGCCCATACAGCAGGCGTGTCATTCACAGCTTGCGTGAAAAACCAGTGTCGGAATCTGGGGACGACAGCGAGAGCCGTCAGACGGCTCCAAGGCTAAGGAGGAACAACTGATGCCGTTCGACGATGAAAATGCAGCCAATATATCGCGCCGTACCGTACTGCACGCCGGCGCCGCTTTGCTTGGCGGCGCCGTGCTGCCCTATTCCAGTCTTTCGGCCTTTGCGGCCGACGACAAGCCTGCGATCGGTACCTGGCCCGCCGGATCGCAGGGCGACACCGTCTATATCGGAGCCGCGGTGCCGCTCACTGGCGCTTACGCGGTCCAGGGGGCCGACGAGCTCAAAGGCTGGCAGCTCGCGGTCGAGCACATCAACAACGGCCACGACCTGATGAAGGCGCTGGCGCCGAAGGTCGACAAGGGGCTGCTCGGCAAGAAGGTGGAGCTTTTGTCCGCCGACAGCGCGGCCAAGCCTAACCAGGCGGTCGAGGTCGAGCAGAACTTCATAAACCAGAACAAGATCATCCTGATGACCGGCTCGACTTCTTCTGCGGTCGCGGTCGCCCTCAACAAGTTCGCGCAGCGCGAGAAGATCCTCTATGTGGCGGGGATATCGGGTTCGAACGACACCACCGGCAAGGACTGTGTCCGCTACGGCTTCCGCCAGAACCTCTATGGCCAGACCGCTGCCAACGCGATCGGCCCGATCCTGCTGAAGACCTACGGCAAGGGCAAGAAGGCGGCGTTCATGACGCCGGACTACACCTACGGCCATACGGTCACCAAGTCGGTGAACGACTACCTGACCTCGCAAGGCGGATGGGAGATGGTGACGAACCAGGTCTCGCCGCTGGGCACCCAGGATTTCAGCCAGTATCTGACGAACATCGCCAATTCCGGCGCCGAATTCATCGTCAACGTCAACTGGGGCCGTGACGCGGTGCTGTCGATCCAGCAGGCCAAGCAGTTCGGCCTGACCCCGGCCATGAAGATGGTCATTCCCTACCAGATCCCCTTCCTTGCCAAGGAAGTGAGTCCCGAACTGACGGCCGGCGTCTTCGCCGCCACCGATTTCTGGTGGACCCTCGAGGACAAGTATCCACTTGCCAAGCAGTTCGTCGATGCGTTCCAGAAGAAGTTCAACTACCGGCCGGAATGGGGCGCCGAAAACTCCTATGTCAGCTTCGCGCATTGGGCGCGCATGGTGTCCGAGGCCGGCAGCTTCTATCCGCCGGACATCATCAAGCAGTACGAGAAGGGCGAGACCATCCCCTCGCTCGTCGGCGATGTTCACTATCGGCCGGAAGATCACCAGTGCGTGCGGCCCGTCGTGCTTGTCCAGGGCAAGGACCCCAAGGACATGAAGAGCGACGACGACTACTGGAATGTGGTCGAGGTGGTCGACGGCGCACCGCTGATGCAGAAGCCAGATGCCTTCGGCTGCAACCTCGGCGACTACACCTGATACTCCCTCGCCTCGCCTTCTCCGCCAGCAATGACGGAGAAGGCACGCCACTCCGGGCTGGCCTTCTTGGAACCCAAGGAGGCTTCGCATACTGTGGCCGGCCAACGGCATGTCGATCGTTCGTGACTTCTCCTCCAGGCCCTTGGCGGCGCCAAGCGCGGGGCATATCCTTCACGATTAAGGTGGGCGCAGCGTGATCAACTGGGCAAATTTCATCTCGCAATGCTTCAACGGGCTGGTTCTCGGCGCGCTCCTGGCGTTGATCTCCTCCGGACTGACGATCATCTACGGCACGCTGGGTGTCCTGAACCTCGCCCATGGCGCCATGTTCATGCTCGGAGGCTATGCCGGCTGGGTCGCCTATACTTACACGGACTCTTTTCTAGCCGCGGTGGTGGCGGGATCGCTGTTCGTGATGATCGTCGGAGTGGTGATCGAGCGCCTGATCATCCGCCATTTCTACACGCGCCCGCACGAGGACCAGCTTCTGGTCACGTTCGGGCTCGGAATCGTCTTCGTCGAGACGGTTCGCTTCTTCTTCGGCAGCCTGTCGCACTCGGTGCCGCCGCCCGCGTCGCTGGTCGGCATCACCAACCTGGGCTTCATGGTCTATCCCACCTACCGCCTGGCCTTGCTCGGCATCGTCGGCGTTGCGCTGCTGGTGCTCTATTTCGTTCTCTATCGCACGCGCATCGGAATGATCGTGCGGGCGGGCATCGAGGATTCGGTGATGGTCGATTCGCTTGGGATCGACGTCTACAGGGTCTTCATGCTCGTCTTCGGCATCGGCGCGATGGCCGCGGGCTTCGCCGGCATCGTCAACGCACCCGTGGTGTCGATCGCACCCGATGTCGGCGAGGCGATACTGGTCCAGACCTTCGTCGTCGTGGTGATCGGCGGGGTCGGCTCGTTTCCGGGCGCGATCATCGGCGGCCTCATCGCCGGCGAGATCGTCAGCATCACCTCGATGTTCAACCCCGGTTACTCCTATGTCATGCTGTTCGTGGCGATGACGCTGGTGCTGGTGCTTCGCCCACACGGGCTGCTCGGCACGGCGGGGCGCGAGTAGACGGTCGGCCATGCACATCAAACGTCCCTTCCTCGTCGAGCTTCTGACGGCGGTGGCGCTGGTCCTCGCGCCGTTCGTGCTGCCCCATCTCGGCTTCTCGCCCAGCACCATCAACCGTATCCTCATCTGGGGCCTGTTCGGTATCGGGTTCGATATACTGTTCGGCTATACCGGGCTGCTGTCCTTCGGCCAGTCGGCTTTCTACGGCACCGGCGGCATGTTCGCCGCCTATCTTCTGACCGAAACCGACTTCTCCTACGTCTTGGCTGCCATCGTCATCGGCGCGGCTGTGGCGGGTGTCGTCGGCTATTTGATCGGCCTGATCGCGCTGCGGCGCACCGGCATCTATTTCGCGATGATCACCGTGGCGATCGCCGAAGTGTTCTTCTTCGTCGAGTTCAATCCGCTGTCGGCATTCACGGGCGGCGAGAACGGGCTGCCTGGGGTGCCGACGCCGACGTTCAATCTCGGCTTCACAGTCCTGAAGTTCGACAGCGACTGGACGATGTATACTTTCCTGGCGTTCTGGTACTTCGTCGGCATCGTGATTGCGCTGCGCATCGTGCGCTCGCCCGTCGGCGCGATCCT
>NZ_JANINM010000186.1 GCF_024509055.1 Mesorhizobium sp.
TGAACCTCGTCGTCGGGCCGTAGCCGGGCTCGACAAGCTTGGCCCGCACGTTGAAGTGGCCGAGTTCATGCGCAAGCGAGCCGGTGAAGCCTTCGATCGCCTGCTTGCTCGCCGTATAGGCGGCGGCCAGCGGGAATGCCGCCAGCGTGGCGCTGGACGTCACGTTGACGATGACGCCCGAGCGCCGTTCGCGCATCTGCGGGATCACCGCCTGGGTCATGGCCATCACGCCGAAAGTGTTGGTTTCGAATACCTTGCGGATGTGCGGCATCGGCGTTGCCTCGAAGGCGCCGACGACGCCGATGCCGGCGTTGTTGACCAGCGCGTCGATCGGGCCGGCGGCCTGCATCGCCGCGGCAATGCTGTTCTCGTCCGTCACGTCGAGCGCCAGCAGGCGCAGCGAGGCGGAGCGCGGCAGTAAATCCTCGCGCGGGGCGCGCATGGTGGCGATGACGTTCCAGCCGTTCGACAGGAAATGACGCGCCGTCTCCAGGCCATAGCCGGAGGAGGCGCCGGTGATCAGGATGGTTTTCATGGGATCGTTCCTTGTTGCGTTTACGGCCCCAAGCTACCCATGGAGGGCCGGACTATGTACGATTGAAAGTCCAAATTTAATTTGCAATAGTCCGAAAATGGTCGATCCTCTTTCCGAAGTCATAGGCCTTCTGCGGCCCCGCGCCGTATTCACCAAGGGCATCAGCGGCGCCGGGCGCTGGGGCGTTCGCTATTCCGATTTCGGTCATCCTGGTTTCGCCGTCGTGGTCGAGGGGGCGTGCCGCCTGGCCGTGGACGGGCAAACGCCGCTGACGCTCGAAGCCGGCGATTTCGTCTTGCTGCCGACCACGCCCGGCTTCACGATGACGGGGTTCGAGCCGGTCGTCCCGACCTTGATCGACCCCAGCCTTGCCGCGAGCGCCGAGGGCGAAATGCGACGTGGCAGGCAGGATGGTCCGCCAGACCTGCGCATGCTGGGCGGCTTTTTCGTCTTCGACGGCGAGGACTCCGGCCTGCTCGTCTCGCTGCTGCCCAAGCAGGTCCATGTCCGGGGCGTCGAGCGTCTGTCGATCCTGGTGAAACTGCTGGTCGACGAGGCAGCCACGCGGCAGGCAGGGCGCGATCTGGTGCTGACCCGCCTGGTCGAGATCCTGTTGGTCGAATCCCTGCGGCTGACCCAGGCGCCGGGTGCGCCGGCCGGACTGCTGCGCGGTCTGGGCGACGCGCGGCTGGCGGAGGCGATCCGGCACATCCACGCAGATCCCGCCCGACCCTGGACCATGGCGCAATTGGCGAAGGAGGCGGCGTTGTCGCGCTCGGCCTTCTTCGACCGCTTCGTGCGCGGCGTCGGCATGCCGCCGATGGAATATCTGCTGGCCTGGCGCATGGCGCTGGCCAAGGATCTCTTGCGCCGCCAGCAGGTCGACATCGCCGAGGTCGCCGAACGCGTCGGCTACGGCTCGGCAAGCACCTTCAGCACCGCCTTCAGCCGCCATGTCGGCCAGCCGCCGGGCCGCTATTCGCGGGCTTCCGCGCACTAGCCGGCTTGTGCATGGAGGCGCCAGGGAATTGCCAGCGAATGCCATTGCCATATCCTACCCTGGGGGATAGGATATGATCATGACAATACACAGCTCGCACCCCGACATCATTGCCCGGCTCAAGCGCGCGCACGGCCATCTCGCCGCCGTGCTGACGATGTTCGAGCAGGGCCGCTCGTGCCTCGATCTCGCGCAACAGCTCCACGCTGTCGAAAGCGCCGTGGGCAATGCCAAGCGCGAACTGATCCACGATCACATGGAACATTGCCTGGTCGAGGGCGGCGAGCCGACCAGGGACACGCTCAAGGAGCTCAAGCAGCTCACCAAATATCTGTGAGGCCGCGATGCGGGAAAAGATTCTCGACTGGTTCGGGTTCGGATCGCATGGCCACGACCATGCCAGTCACGGCCACGATCATCATGGCCCCCATGGTCACACCCACGGCGTGATCGACGCCACCATTGCCACCACCGATCGGGGCATCTGGGCGATCAAATGGTCATTCGTGATCCTGGTGGTCACGGCTGCGCTGCAGATCGTCGTCGTGGTGCTTTCGGGCAGCGTGGCGCTGCTTGCCGACACCATCCACAACATCGCCGACGCAACCACCGCCATCCCACTATGGATCGCTTTCGTCCTGGCGCGCCGCAAGCCGACGAAGACATTCACCTACGGTCTTGGCAGGGTCGAGGACCTGGCGGGCATCGTCATCGTGCTCATCATCCTGGCAAGCGCGCTGGTGGCCGGCTACGAGGCGATCAGCCGCCTGCTAAATCCCCAACCCGTGCGGTTCCTCGGCTGGCTGGCGACTGCCGGCATCATAGGCTTCCTCGGCAACGAAGCGGTGGCGGTGTTCCGCATCCGCGTCGGCCGCCAGATCAACAGCGCCGCGCTCATCGCCGACGGCTACCACGCGCGCACGGATGGGGTTACCAGCCTCGCGGTCGTTGCCGGTGCAATCGGCGTCTGGTTGGGCTATCCGCTCGCCGATCCGGTCATCGGGCTGCTTATCACCGTAGCCATCCTCGGCATCGTCTGGCAGTCGGCGCGCTCGGTGCTGACGCGCATGCTCGACGGCGTCGAGCCGGGCATAATCGGGGAAATCCACCATGCGGCCGAACATGTGCGGGGCGTCGACAGGGTGGTCGAGGCGAAGGCGCGCTGGCTCGGCCACAAGCTGCATGTCGATGTGACGATCGCGGTCAGCGACGGCATGCTGCTCGCCGCCGCCAACAACATCGCGGCTTCGCTCAAGGGTGAGATGTTCGCCCACATTCCGGCGCTTGCCGTCGCCACGGTCCGCTTTGCCGAAGCGGAGGAAGGCGACCATCATCATGCGCCGGATCCCTTCCTGGTTTCGGGCAAGCTGGCGAGCGGGCTGCTCGAGATCGTCGACACGCCGCAGGGCGAGCGCATGCGGCTCCGCCTCTCGCGCCACGCGGAAGGCCTGCGGGCGAACGTCGCCATCGAGCGGCCGGGCGGCACGGTCGAACGCCTGCCACTGTCGCCGGTCGGCGGCGACCACCATTACCTGCAAAGCCTCGTCGCTCCGGCCGAGCCGCACGAGTTCAGCGCCCGGCTGCTGCTTGACGCCGGCGCCGACAGCGAGGACCTGCCCTTCGCCATGGCCGAGCCGGAAGGGCATCACCACGAGCACGCGCATGGGTGATTGACGTCTCGAAGGTGCCGCCGGCTATGGTCACCTGATGCTGATCAGCGCCGTGCCGGCGATGGCCAGCAGCGCGCCGGCCCAGGCGGCCGCTGTCGGCCTTTGCCCGCTGCGCAGCCACACCATCGGCAGGATGATGACGGGCGTCA
>NZ_JANINM010000187.1 GCF_024509055.1 Mesorhizobium sp.
AGTAATAGACGATCTGGGCCATGATGCGGGCCCAGTTGATCGAATTGACGCCCGATAGCGACACCCGGTCGCGAAAGCTGTGGTCGTTGAACATGTCCTTCACCAGGCCCTGGCAATCGTCGAAATTGCCTTCGACCGACAGTGCGTGGACATTGGCGGCCTTGGAGGTCGTCATCTGTCGCTGCTGCACCGGCGACACCTTGCCGTGCGGGAAGAGGATGAAGATGTCGGTGCGGTCGCGGCCGGCGAAGGCGTCGATGGCCGCGCCGCCGGTGTCGCCCGATGTGGCGCCGACGATGGTGGCGCGCTGGCCGCGCTCGGCGAGCACATGGTCCATCAAGCGTGCGAGCAACTGCATCGCGACGTCCTTGAAGGCCAGCGTCGGGCCGTGGAAGAGCTCGAGGATGAAGGTGTTCTTATCTGTCTGCACCAGCGGACAGACCGCTTCGTGCCGGAAGGTAGCGTAGGCTTCGCGCACCAGCCGTTCGAAGACGGGCGCGGCGATCTCGCCGCCGAGGAATGGCGTCAGCACGCGGATCGCAAGGTCGGGGTAGGCGAGACCGCGCATGGCACGGATGTCTGCGGCGGAAAACTGAGGCCATTCGCGTGGAACGTAAAGCCCGCCGTCGCGCGCCAGCCCGGCCAGCACCGCGTCGGAAAATCCAAGCACGGGAGCATCCCCGCGGGTACTCACATATTGCATCGTAAAAGACCCATTGCTGCCGTTCGCGTCATCCACGGCAATTGGTTAATTTTCCGAGCCGGCTCAGTCGCATTTTCGCCGCGCGGTTGCTATACGTCACCAGCTTTGTGAGAGGGAAGTGCAGTTTATGGCGTTTCATTCGGTCAACCGTCGTCTTGTCGCGGGTCTGGCGCTTGCCGGCTTTATGCTTGCCGTCGCCGGCTGCCAATCGAGCGACAACAACGGCATCCTGAACTTCGGCCTCACCAAGAAAGACCCGACCGCGCCGCCACCGCCGCAGGACCCCAAGGTACTCGCCAGCCAGTTGCGCGCCTATTGCCCGAAGGTGACGCTGCGCGACGGCGGCGCCTACTTCAGCACCTATGCCAAGGGCTCCGTGGCGAAGCCGAAGAAAAAGAAGGGCGATGCCGCGGCCCAGGCCGATGCGGCGGCAGCCGCTGCGCAGCCGCAGCTCGGACCCAACGGCCAGCCGCTTGATCCCGATCATGATCCGTCCAAGGTCATATACCAGGCCTCGATTTCCGACATGACGCGCGATTGCACGCACGCCAACGGCCAGCTGTCGATGAAGATCGCGGTCGCCGGCAGGGTCGTGCCGGGGCCGATGTTCGCGCCCGGCACCATCACCATGCCGATCCGCATCGCGGTCCAGCACGGCAACGACGTGCTTTACTCCCAGGTGCACCAGTACCAGGTGCAGGTCACCGATCCGTCGGCCGCCACGCAGTTCGTCTTCACCGACGCCAATATCGTCGTGCCGGAGCCGACCGCGCAGGACTACCAAGCCTATGCCGGCTATGACGATTCGAAGCCGGTGGCGACGAAGGGCAAGTCGAAGGGTAAGAAAAAGAAGCACGTCGCCGCGGCGAACTGACCGAAATCGGCGGCTCCGACGCAATTCCAGGAAAAGTGTGAAACGGTTTCCGTCCGGAATTGCGTCAAAACAAGGAGATAGAGCGGTTCATCGTTTCCATGAGAAGGTGAAGCGCTTTCAGGCGTCTTCCGACCACTCCGACAACGCTGCAATCGTGCCGCCGAGCTCCGCCCAGCGGCGGATGACCGTTTCGGCGCCGGCTTCGGTCAGCGCGTCGGCATGGCCAGGATAGCTATGGCTGGCGCCGGTGAAGCCGATGACGCGCATGCCTGCCGCCCTGGCGCCGGCTATGCCATGCACGGAATCCTCGATGACGAAGGTGTTCCTCGGATTCGCGCCGAGCTTCTCGGCGGCATAGAGGAACACGTCCGGCGCCGGCTTGGTCTTCTTGCTGGGGATATCGAGGCCGGAGAAGATGCGGCCGGCGAAGAACGGCAGCAGCCCCACCTTTTCCAGCATGAACTCGACCCGCTCGGTGCTCGAATTGGAGCAGACGGCGCGCGGCACGGCGATCGCGGCCACCGCCTCGCGGGCGCCGTCGATGATGCGGACGTCGCTGCGCAGCTTGCGGTCGACCAGTTGTTCGGCGCGGTCGATCAGCGAGGCCTGGAATGGGATCTGCGACTTCTCCTCGACCCGCATCAGGATGTCCTTGAAGGTCAGCCCCGCATAGGTCTCGGCGAGCTCCTCCGCCGAGATTTCGAATCCCGCCGAAGTCAGCAGTTCGGCCTCGACACGGGCGGCGATGATTTCCGAATCGACGAGCACGCCGTCGCAATCGAAGATAACAAGGTCTGGCTGGGGCATGGCAGTCCTGAACGTGGAGGGAAAAGGGCCTGAGGCCTCAAGCGGCGCGGCATACACCAATGGGCCGGTCTTCGCAAACCACCTGGCGGACGCGATTGGCTTTCACCGAATGTTTACGCTGATCGGTAACCATAACGGCCAGTTAAACCGTAACGCGTTCCTTTGGGTGTTTTGATGTCTGCCGTGCGTCTTCTCGACGAGCTTTCCCATGCTCCCCAGCAGTCTGAATGGCTGGACACGATCCTCAAGGGCGACTGCGTCGCGGCGCTGGACAGGCTGCCGGAGAAGTCGATCGACGTCATCTTCGCCGACCCGCCCTATAATCTGCAGCTCGACGGCGACCTGCACCGTCCGGACCAGTCCAAGGTCGACGCCGTCGACGACGAGTGGGACCAGTTCGAGAGCTTCGAGGCCTATGACGCCTTCACCCGCGCCTGGCTGCTCGCGGCGCGCCGGGTGCTGAAGCCCAGCGGCACCATCTGGGTCATCGGCTCCTACCACAACATCTTCCGCGTCGGCGCCAGGATGCAGGACCTCGGCTTCTGGATCCTCAACGACGTCGTCTGGCGCAAGACCAACCCGATGCCGAATTTCCGCGGCCGCCGCTTCCAGAACGCGCACGAAACGATGATCTGGGCCTCGCGCGACCAGAAGGCCAAGGGCTACACGTTCAACTACGAAGCGCTGAAGGCCTCGAACGACGACCTGCAGATGCGTTCCGACTGGCTGTTCCCGATCTGCACCGGCGGCGAACGCCTGAAGGACGAGAACGGCAACAAGCTGCATCCGACGCAGAAGCCGGAAGCGCTGCTTGCCCGCATCATGATGGCTTCCACCAAGCCGGGCGACGTCGTGCTCGATCCCTTCTTCGGCTCCGGCACCACCGGCGCCGTCGCCAAGCGCCTTGGCCGCCACTTCGTCGGCATCGAGCGCGAGCAGGCCTATATCGACGCCGCCAATGAGC
>NZ_JANINM010000188.1 GCF_024509055.1 Mesorhizobium sp.
ACGGGATAGGCGTGGGTGTCCATGAAATCTCCTCGGCCTTGGCGGCTCGTTGTTGGTTGCAACCGGTATTCGCAAGAAGATGGGTACTTGTTACACCACTTCCTATTCTCGACCTAGCTAGTGCTTGCGCGAAAGCTGCCTCGTCGCGGCCTCAAGTCCGGCCAGAGTCAGCGGAAACATGCGGCCTCCGAAGATCTCGCCGATCATCGCAATCGAATGGGTGTAGCGCCAGTTCTTCTCGGTTTCAGGGTTGAGCCAGACGGCGTTCGGCCACTGCTGCAACAGCCGCCCGAGCCAGACGCTGCCGGCCTCCGGATTCCAGTGCTCGACGGACCCGCCAGGATGCGCGATCTCATAAGGGCTCATCGAGGCGTCGCCGACGACGATCACCTTGTAGTCGGGCCCGTATTTGTGGAGCAGATCGAAGGTCGGGATGGTCTCGGCAAGGCGGCGGCGGTTGTCCTTCCAGACGCGTTCGTAAAGGCAGTTGTGGAAGTAGAAATATTCGAGCTGGCGGAACTCGGCGCGGGCGGCGGAGAACAGCTCCTCGACACTTCTGATGTGATCGTCCATCGAGCCGCCGACGTCGAAGAACATCAATAGCTTCACCGCGTTGCGCCGCTCGGGCCGCGTCTTCACGTCGAGATAGCCATGCTCGGCGGTGGCGTGGATGGTGCCGGGCAGGTCGAGCTCCTCCTCGGCGCCCTCGCGCACCCAGCGACGCAATCGCTTCAGCGCCACCTTGATGTTGCGGGTGCCGAGCTCGACGGCGTCGTCAAAGTTCTTGAACTCGCGCTTGTCCCAGACTTTCACCGCGCGGCGGTGGCGGCTCGCATCCTGGCCGATGCGCACGCCTTCCGGGTTGTAGCCATAGGCGCCGAAGGGCGAGGTGCCGCCGGTGCCGATCCATTTCGAGCCGCCCTGGTGGCGGCCCTTCTGCTCTTCCAGCCGCTTCTTCAGCGTCTCCATCAGCTTGTCGAAGCCGCCCAGCGCCTCGACCAGCTTCTTTTCCTCCTCGGTCAGATGCTTTTCGGCAAGTTTGCGCAGCCATTCCTCGGGGATGTTGGCGACATCGACGGCGTCCGGTCCGCCAAGCGCCTCGACGCCCTTGAAGACATGCGCGAATACCTGGTCGAAACGGTCGATATGGCGCTCGTCCTTCACCAGGGCCGAGCGCGCGAGGTAGTAGAAACCCTCGACGTCATAGTCGACCAGCCCGGCCTCCAGCCCTTCCAGCAGCGTCAGATACTCCCTGAGCGAAACAGGGACCCGCGCGGCTTTCAACTCGAGGAAGAAGGGGAGGAACATGAGCCCTTATAGCAGATCGTACTCGATGAAGCCGGTGCGGCGGGCGACATGGTCGTAGAGCCGGCGCGCCGTGGTGTTGGTTTCGTGCGTCATCCAGTAGACGTTCTTGACGCCGATCTTCGCGGCCTCATCCTGCACGGCCTTGATGAGCGCGGCGCCTACGCCCTTGCCGCGCACTGTGGGGTCGGCGAACAGGTCCTGCAGATAGCAGTTGTTTTTCTCGGACCAGCCGGAGCGATGGTAGAGATAGTGGGTGAGGCCGACGGCCTTGCCGTCGAGCGTGGCGATGAACCCTTTCGGCTCGAATTCGCCTTCGGTGAACAGCCGCTTCCAGGTGATGGCGTAGACCTCTTCGGGCAATTTGGTCTCGTAGAAGGTCAAGTAGTCGGTCCACAGGCGCCGCCAGTCGGCATGGTCGGACTGCGCAAGCGGGCGGACGGTGATCTCGGACATTTTTTCCTCCAATGTTGGCGCGCGAAGCTGCGCTGGCGACCATTCGCCGGCAACGGTCCACAGCCGGGGAAAGCGCTATTGCTGTCTTCTGGCCATGAAGGCCAGCCGTTCGAAGAGATGCACGTCCTGCTCGTTTTTGAGCAGGGCACCGTGCAGCCTGGGCAGCATGTTCTTCGGGTCCGCGCGCAGATCCTCGGGGGCGATGTCGTCGGCGACGAGCAGGCGAATCCAGTCGAGCGCCTCGGAGGTTGATGGCTTCTTCTTCAGCCCCGGCACGTCGCGGATCTCGTAGAACTGGGTGAGCGCGGCGCGAACCAGGCTCTGCTTGATGCCTGGATAGTGGACGTCGACGATGCGGTGCAGCGTGTCGATGTCGGGGAAGCGGATATAATGGAAGAAGCAACGGCGCAGGAAAGCGTCGGGCAGCTCCTTCTCGTTGTTCGAGGTGATGATGACGATGGGCCGGAGCGCGGCGCGGATCGTCTCGCCAGTCTCGTAGACGAAGAACTCCATCCGGTCGAGTTCCTGCAGGAGGTCGTTCGGGAATTCGATGTCAGCCTTGTCGATCTCGTCGATCAAAAGCACCACCTTCTTTTGCGCAGCAAACGCGTCCCACAGCTTGCCGCGCTTGATGTAGTTGGCGATGTCGTTGAAGCGATCGTCGCCGAGCTGGCTGTCGCGCAGCCGCGAGACGGCGTCATATTCATAGAGGCCCTGCTGCGCCTTGGTCGTCGACTTGACGTTCCATTCGATGAAATCGAGCCCCAGTGCGGCCGCCACCTGGCGGGCAAGCTCGGTCTTGCCGGTGCCGGGCTCGCCCTTGACCAGCAAGGGGCGCTCCAGCGCGATCGCGGCGTTGACCGCAACCATCAGATCCTTGTCGGCGACATAGGCCGCGGTGCCTTCGAAACGCATTTTCTCTCCTGTCCGTGCGGCCGGACCGTAAGGAGGCAATCCGGCCCGCGCAAGGGCGGGCGACTTGGCAAGGCGGCCTTTGAAACCACGCGGAAAATCTCGTTCCTGCTTCAAGTCGCATCAGACCTAGGGACAGCGGATTTGAAAGAGCCAACATTCAGCAAGGCCGCTTTGCAAGGGATCGTCGCGTTGCTCGCGGCGACCCCGGTGCTGGTCGGCCTCGAAGGCATTCTGTCGGGGCCGGAACTGCTTCATGTCCAGGCACCCTGGCCAGTCGACCTCGACAGTCATTTCCGCTTCCTGTCGGGCTTCTTTCTTGCTGCCGGCGTTGCCTGGTACAGCTGCATCCCGGACATCGAGACCAAGACCGAGCGCTTTCGCCTGCTGGGGGCCTGTACCTTCTGCGGCGGGCTGGCGAGGCTTTTCTCGCTGACTGCGGCGGGGGAGCCATCGGGAGGTCACCTCGCCGGCCTCTGTCTCGAACTGCTAGCGGTGCCGGCGCTCATCTGGTGGCAGGCTCGCGTCGCGAATAAAGCCGCGCTGACTGCCCGCCTCTCTGGCGCTTAGCAGGGCAGCGGCCTATATTGCCTCCGACGGTCTGCGCTTCCCGGCAGGAAAACTTATCCCCGGGGCCTTATCGATCCTTAGGGAGCTGTCCCTGGGAAGACCCG
>NZ_JANINM010000189.1 GCF_024509055.1 Mesorhizobium sp.
CGAATTTCGGCATCGTCTTCACATTGGCCTTGAGCATGTTGCCGTCGATCTTGCCCAGAAGTTGGACATTGCCGAGCGGCTTGCCGCCCTTGCCGTCCGACAGATAGTAGTCGTTGAGCATCAGCGTCTTCTGGTAGACGCTATCGTTGCGGCGGCGCGGATCGATCGCCAGCATCGCGCTCGAATTGTGGTTCATGAAGTTGCGCCCGACCTGGTCGGAGCTGTTGGCGAGGCCTTTGCCTTTCGCCGACGGCGAGCGCAGCAGGATAGCGGCGGAATTGATCGCGCCGGCCGACAGGATCACCAGCTTCGGCGACAGCGACTTCTGCGAACCGTTCTGGGTGTAGTGAATGGCGGCGATTGTCTTGCCGTCCGGCGCGGTTTCCAGCCAGTTGACATAGGCTCCGGTTTCGAGGCGGATGTTCGGATCCTTGAGCGCTTCGGTAAGCGGTCCGGTCTGCGCATCGATCTTGCCCTGGCCGGTGTTGGGGAATGCGTCCCAGCCCGTCCTGCCTTCCTTCAGCCAGGTCTCTATGTCGACGCCGAGCGGCAGCGAGGCGGGATGCAGGCCGAGGCTCTTCAACTCGGCGCGGGCGCGCGCGATCGGCGGCTCGTCGGGCACCGGCTTAAAAGCATACGGGATTGAGTGGAACGGCTCGGTCGGGTCTTCGCCCAGCGTGCCGCGCACGCGAAACAGCTGCTCGGCTCTCGAATACCAGGGCTCGAACTCGTCGTAGGAGAACGGCCAGGCCGGCGATACGCCGCCGAAATGCTCGAGTTCGGAGAAATCTTCCTTGCGGTAGCGGATCAGCACCGCGCCGAAGAATTTCGAGTTGCCGCCGACATAGTAGTAGTTGCCTGGGTTGAACCGGGCGCCGCCGGCTTCGCGCCACATCTCCTTCGGCCGGTAGTGCTCGTCGAGAAAAATGGATCGCGTCGAGCGCGCATGTGGGGTCGCCGACAGCGGCTCACCGCGCTCCAGCATCAGGATCGAGGCGCCGCTGCCGGCCAAGCCGGAGGCGATCGTGGCGCCGCCGATGCCGGAGCCGATGATAACAATATCCGGATTTGTCATAGTCTAAGGATCTTTGTTTTGATGCATGTCGTTGCCCCAAAACCGGAGCCACTTTTGGGCGACATGCATCAGAGAATGCGCTTCTCGGTCGAAGGATCGAAGAACACCGCCTTGGAGAGGTTGAAGGCCAGCGGCGTGCTGGTGCCCGGCTGAATCTTGGCATCCGCCCGCAGACGCGCCACCACGCCCTTGCCGCCGAGATTGGTGACCGCGAAGGTGTCGGAGCCGGCCGGCTCGACCACCTCGATATGGCAGTCGGCGGTGGCGATGCTGGCGCCGTTGCGCTCGGCGCCTTCCGGATCGGTGAGGGCTTCCGGGCGGACGCCGAAGATTACCGGCTTGCCCTGGAAGGCCGAGAGGCCGGCAGGCGCGTCGGGCAGCGCCAGCGTGACAGGCTGACGAGCCTCGCGGTCGAGTACCACCGAGAGCCCGCTGCCATTGCCGTCGATCTTGGCGGGGATCAGGTTCATCGCCGGCGAGCCCATGAAGTCCGCCACGAACACATTGGTCGGGTTGTTGTAGATTTCGGCGGGCGTGCCGAACTGCTGCACCTCGCCGTCGCGCATGACGGCGATTTTGGTCGCCAAGGTCATCGCCTCGATCTGGTCGTGCGTGACGTAGACGATCGTCGTGCCGGTCGTGGCATGCAGGCGCTTGATCTCGATGCGCATGTCGACGCGCAGCTTGGCGTCGAGGTTGGAAAGCGGCTCGTCGAACAGGAAGAGTTTCGGATCGCGCACCAGCGCGCGGCCCATGGCGACGCGCTGACGCTGGCCGCCGGAGAGCTGGCTCGGTTTGCGGTTCAGGAGATGGCCGATCTGCAGCACCTTTGCCACCTTGTCGATCGCCGCCTGGCGTTCGGCCGCCGGCACGCCGCGCATCTCCATGCCGAAGGCGATGTTCCCGGCAACCGTCATGTTCGGGTAGAGCGCGTAGCTCTGGAACACCATGGCGATGTCGCGCTTCGACGGGTGCAGGTCGTTGATCGCCCGGCCGTCAACGCGGATCTCGCCCTCGGTGATGTTCTCCAGCCCGGCGATGGTGTTGAGCAGGGTCGACTTGCCGCAGCCGGACGGACCGACCAGCACGAGGAAGCCGCCCTTTTCGAGCTCGACATTGATGCCCTTCAGGATCTCGACATTCCCGAAGCGCTTCTTCAGCCCATCAATTTCCAGAAAAGCCATGGTCGTTCCTTAGCGAAAAGAGGGTCAGCCCTTGACCGCGCCGGCCATCAGACCGCGCACGAAATAGCGGCCGGCGACGACATAGACGATCAGGGTGGGAAGGGCGGCGATCATCGCCGCCGCCATGTTGACGTTGTATTCGACGACGCCCGTGGAGGTGTTGACGACATTGTTCAACGCCACCGTCATCGGCATCACGTCGCCGGTGCCGGCGTAAGCCGAGGCGAACAGGAAGTCGTTCCAGATGTTGGTGAACTGGTAGATGACCGTCACGACGAAGATCGGCATCGAGTTCGGCAGCATGATGCGGCGGAAGATCTGGAAGAAGGAGGCGCCGTCGACCTGCGCTGCCTTCACCAGCTCGGTCGGGAAGGCCTCGTAGTAGTTGCGAAAGAACAGCGTGGTGAAGCCCAGGCCGTAGACCACATGCACGAACACCAGATTGACCGTCGAATTGCCGAGGCCGAAGTTGAAACCGGTCGCATTCTGCAGGCTAGCGCCGAAGCGGCCGATGCTGCCGAGGATCGTCGCCATCGGCAGCAGGACCGACTGGAACGGGATGAAGCAGGCGAACAGCATCAGCCCGAAGACCAGAGTATGGCCGCGGAAGCGCCATTTGGTCAGCACATAGCCGTTGAGCGCGCCGAGCAGCGTCGAGATCAGAACCGCCGGAACCACCATCTTGATGGAGTTCCAGAAGTAGCCCTTGATGCCGGCGCAGGTGAGACCGACGCAGGTCTGGCCCCAGGCCTTGAACCAGGGTTCGATGGTCGGCGATTGCGGCAGCGACAGCATGTTGCCGTTCTGGATCTCGTCCATGGTCTTGAACGATGTGACCAGCATGACGAAGAGCGGCATCAGGTAGAAGATCGCGAACAGCGCAAGCAGGCCATAGATGACGATGCGGTTGATCGTCCTGGCGCTGGCGCCGCTGGAGGCCGGACGGGCCGGCGAGGTGACGGCGCTCATCGCGGCTTCTCCCTGAGCTCGGAATAGAGGTAAGGCACGATGATGGCGGTCAGCGTCATCAGCATGATCACGGCGCTGGCCGAGCCGACCGCCATTTCGTT
>NZ_JANINM010000190.1 GCF_024509055.1 Mesorhizobium sp.
CGGCGAGATCGTCGAGCGAGGCAGAGCTGGTGGTCAGTATATGCATTTCGCCCCTTGTTCTCAGCAATTCCGCACGGAAAACCGCTTCACACTTTTCCTGGAATTGCTTGAGGCCTGTTGCGTTAGCCGGCGAGTATAGCCTCGATCGCCGGGCGGTTCAGCCCCTTGAGGCCAATGACGACAAGCCGAGAGCGCCGGTCGTCCTCGGCCGTCCAGGCGCGATCATAGTAATGGTTGACGCGCGGGCCGACGGCCTGGAGCAGGAGCCGCATCGGCTTGCCGCCGACCTCGACGAAGCCTTTGACGCGCAAGACGTTTTCCTGCTCGGCGGCGGTGGCGACACGCTTGGCCAGTTCGTCCGGGTTGGCGATCGCGGGGATGTCGACGATGAAAGTGTCGAAGTCGTCATGCTCGTGGTCGAAGGCGCCGTCATGGTGCGAATTGCGGTTCTCGATGTCGTCTTCCACGGCGAGGCCGAGGCCGAGCAACACCGAGGGATCGACCTTGCCGTGCGAGGTCGGCACGATCTTCACGGCGCGGGCCGAGTGTTCGTTGATGATGGAGTTGGCGCGGGCGGAGCCGGCTTCGTCCATCAGGTCATTCTTCGACAGGATAACCAGGTCGGCGCAGGCGATCTGATCCTCGAACACTTCCTCGACAGGGTCGTCATGGTCGAGCGTCTCGTCCTTGGCCCGCTGCGCCTGCAGGGCGTCCATGTCGTTGGCGACGCGGCCCTCGGCCAGCGCCGGACCGTCGACGACGGCGACGACGCTATCGACCGTGACGCGACTCTTCACCGTCGGCCACTGGAAAGCCTGGACCAGCGGTTTCGGCAGAGCGAGACCCGAGGTCTCGATCAGGATGTGGTCGACCTTCGGCGTTAGCGAAAGGATCTGATCGAGCGCCGGCACGAAATCGTCGGCGACGGTGCAGCAGATGCAGCCATTGGCCAGCTCGACGATGTTTTCCTCCGGGCAGGTGTCGATGCCGCAGCCCTTCAGGATCTCGCCGTCGATGCCGATGTCGCCGAACTCATTGACGATGATGGCAATGCGCTTGCCACCCGCATTTTCCAGGAGATGGCGGACCAGCGTCGTCTTGCCGGCGCCGAGGAAGCCGGTGACGACGGTGCAAGGAACACGGGAGACGGAAGCGTTCATGGTCAGTCCTTCAGCATGTCGAGGGGAGGGATGCGGGCAACGAGGCCGCGCTTGAGGGAATCGGGCCGGCCACGCCATGGGATAAGGCCGTCGGTCGAGGTGGCGAAGAGCTTCGCGCCGGCGACGAGATCGGCGCCGCTGGTCGTGTTCAGATCGCCGAAGACGTAGCTCCAGCAGCCGTCTCGCAGCAGCGCGGCACTGAGCCGGCGCTTGCAATTGCCGAGACACTCAACAGTGCGGATGCGGACACCCTCGCTGGATGCAGCCCGGCGCGTGTCCTCTGCAAGCAGCGAGCCGGCGCGTGGATGCGCGTCCGAACCCGTTTCGTCGCGGCAGGATGAGCACACGATGACGGTCACGCCAGCCAAGGCTTCGCCGTCGTCGGACGACTTGTCCGCTGTGCCAGCCGAAAAACTGCCGTTGTGGTCCAAAAAAGTGCTCCTTGCCCGGAAACCCGCCGGGCGATCGGATCTCAAAAGTCTCAGACGGCAGGTCTCCTGGCTCGCGGGTCGTTGCCCTGGTGCCGCCTTCCCGGGAACATCCCAGTGGTTTTCGGCTGAGGCTCGTCGCTTACAGTTGCGGGGACAGCCGCGGATTTGGACCAAGTGCCCGCACCGCATTCCCTCTTGGCTCCTCCTTTTGCCGGGAGGAGACCGTCTGCGGCGGATTTAGGCTTTTGGGCGCTGGCCTGTCAACGCGCGGCTACGACACTGCGATGTCGGCTAGCGCCGGTCCGAGGTCGCCAGCCGGCGTCACCTCAATGTGCTCCAGGCCAAGCCAGGCTTGCATCTGCTTCAACTCGTCAAAGAGCTGGGCGGCTGTATCCGGCGGCGCGCCGGCCTCTGGGTAGGCGGCATTAACGCGAAGCACGCTGGCCGGGCGATCGGCCCTGAGGTCGACACGCGCGACGATCCGGTCGCCAAGCAGGAACGGCAGCACATAGTAGCCGTACTGGCGCTTCTCGGCCGGCGTGTAGATTTCGATGCGGTATCTGAAATCGAACAGCTTTTCGGTGCGGGTACGCTCGAAGACCACGGGGTCGAACGGCGCGAGCAAGGTGCGCGCCTCGATCCGGCGTGGAAAACGGGCGTCCTTATGAAGATAGGCGGTCTTGTCCCAGCCTTCGACGCTTACCGGCACCAGCTCGCCCGTTTCGACCAGCTCCTCGATCCGATCCTTTGTGTCGCCTGGCGCCAGACGAAAATAGTCGCGCAGGTCCCCATAGGTGGCGATGCCGTGGGCGCGGGCGGAAATGCGCAGCAATTCGCGATGCGCGTCCTCGACCGAGGGCACGGGCATGTCGAGCACGGCTTGCGGCAAAACGCGTTCCGGCAGATCGTAATAGCGTTCGAAGCCGCGCCGGTAGGCGGTGGTGATACGCCCGGCCCAGAACAGCCATTCGAAGGCGTGCTTGGCCTCGCTCCAGCCCCACCAGCCGCCATTGCCCTTGTGACCCTCTATGTCGGAGGCGGCGATCGGCCCGCGTTCGGCGACCTGATCGTAAATCTCCTTGATGAGTTCGGGACGCTCGCGGCCCCATTTGGCGAGGCCGAGATACATCTCGTCGCCAGCCTCGGCGCGCTGCATGCGCCAGCGCAGCAGCGGCCAAGTCTCGACCGGCAGGTACGAGGCCTCATGCGCCCAATATTCGAAAACGGTGCGCTTGCGGGTGAGCGCCGCGTTGTCGAGCAGCGCGAGCGGGTAGGGGCCGAGGCGCGAATAGAGCGGCATGTAATGCGCGCGCACCACCGCGCTGACGGAATCGATCTGCAGCAGGCCGGTGCGCGAGAGCACGCGGGCAAGGTGCCGGCGGTCGGGCGTACCGGCAGGGCGAGGATCAGTGAAACCCTGGGCGCCGAGCGCGATGCGCCTGGCCATGCGAAGCGAGATTTTTTCCTTCATCCAGATGCGCTTGCCCCAATCCATTTGCCGGATTTTTAACCGGTGATTCCAGCGATGCTAACAGGCAAATGGCGGGAGATATGTCAGGAGATAAAAGTGGAGTAAAAAGTGAAGGAAATCAATCAGGAGCAGATCGGACCAGTTTGCCGCGATAAGCCGTCCAGGCCGGAGTTTTGAACAAGGTTTGACTTGCGTCGCTGGAACCGCTGCGCTAACCCTCGCCGCGTTGCAGCATGGGCCCCTTAAAACGGTTCAG
>NZ_JANINM010000191.1 GCF_024509055.1 Mesorhizobium sp.
GCGACGCGCTGGAGCTGCGCCAGATGGGCTGCGAATATGTCCAGAGCTTCATGTTTGGCGCGCCCATGCCTGGCGATCAGGTGCTGAAGACGCTGAGGGAGCAGTATCCGCTGACGCAGGCCTAGAGGCGCACCGCCTCGTCATCCTCGGGCTTGACCCGAGGATCCATGCCGTGACGATAAAGCGTTGGAAACGGTTCAGAATTCTGCACCGCTGCATCCTTCGATAGAGGTTACGGCATGGGGTCTTCGCGACGGAGCTTCGCTCCCGCTTCGCCCTAGGATGACGAAGAAGCTTACGCGTGTCCCGCGGCCGCGCTCAGATGCGCGAGGTCGATGCCGATGGAGGCCAGGATGCGATCGTATTTGCGATCGAGGTCAGCGTCGAACAGAAGCTCGGGCGTCGCCGGACAGGTCAACCAACCATTCTCGGCGATCTCGCTTTCAAGCTGGCCGGCGCCCCAGCCCGAATAGCCAAGCGCCATCAACGCATGACGCGGGCCACGCCCCGTCGAGATGGCGCGCAGGATGTCGACGGTGGCGGTCAGGCAGATGTCGTCTGAGACGTTGAGCGAGGATTCGACGCGATAGTCGCCGGAATGCAGCACGAAGCCGCGACTGCGGTCCACCGGGCCGCCATTGCGCACGACGAAATCGCGGGTATGCGCCGGCAGGCGGATCGCTTCCTGCTCGTTCATGATGCCGAGCTGCACAAGAAGGTCCGGAAACAGCATCTGCTGCGTCTGGTTGATGATCAGCCCCATCGCGCCTTCGTCGCTGTGCGCGCAAATGTAGATGACCGAGCGCGTGAAGCGGTCGTCCTTCATGCCGGGCATGGCAATCAGGAACTGATCGTCGAGGAAGCCGCGTCCTGCAGCCGCCTTCTTGTGGCGCAACAAATCCATGTGGGGAGCGTAACGCGTTTCCGCGACGCCGGAAAGATGGCGTGGGTGCGCGATGTCACGCAAATATGATACCGGCAAGGTCATGAAAACATTGCGCCGCCAAGAACCCACGATCAAATCACCGCCATGCAACATCTGAAGATACTGGCGCTCGGCGCCGTCCTGGGGTTGGGCGCCGGTCTTCCGGCCGAGGCCTCCTCGTCCGACTGGTACAACAGCGAAGGCGGCAAGGTGCGGCTGGTGACCAGCGGCAAGCCCGACGATGCCGGCAAGATCCACGGCGTGCTCGACATCGCGCTGAAACCCGGCTGGAAGACCTATTGGCGCGATCCCGGCGATGCCGGCGTGCCGCCGCAGCTCGATATCTCGGGCAGCACCAACATCGCCGATGCCCGGCTGTCGTTTCCGGCGCCGCAACGGCACGACGACGGCTACGGCAAATGGGCCGGCTACGACCGGCCGGTCTCGCTGCCTGTGACCTTCACGCTGGCGACGCCCAGCCAGCCGGCCACCATCGACGCCAACATCTTCCTCGGTATCTGCGAAACGATCTGCATTCCGGTGCAGACCCGCCTCAGCGTCAATCCCGCTTCCGACCCGGACAACGCCACGGATGCCGCGCTGGTCAAGACGGCGCTGGCGACGCTCCCCTCCCCCGCGACGGCGGATTTCGGCATCCGCGTGCTGCCTGGCGACCACGAGACGCTGGTGGTCGAGGCGCATTCGCCGGGCAATCCGGAGTCCGTCGATTTCTTCGTCGCTGGCGAGCACGACTACATGTTCGGCGCGCCGGTGCGCAGCGAGAAAGACGGCAAGCTGGTGTTCAGCGTGCCGATCCTCGACCGGCCGTCGGCAGCGCCCACGGATGGCGGGCTCTACTACACGCTGACCAGCGCCGAAGGCGCGGTCGACGGGTTGCTGCCTTTCCCTTGATCCAGCCCTGGTGAAAGGTTGCGGGACGCCGCCCAGTCCGATATCGCAGTCATCGACCGTCCCTATCCCGAGCGAGGATCCACATGACCATTTCGGTTGGCGAAAAACTGCCCGACGCGACCTTCAAGATGATGACCGCCGATGGCGCGAAGCCGATCACTGGCGCAGAGATTTTCGGCGGCAAGAAGGTGGTGCTGTTCGGCGTTCCCGGCGCCTTCACGCCGACCTGCAGCAACAACCACCTGCCCGGCTATCTCGAGAACCATGACGCCATCCTGGCGCGCGGCGTCGACACCATCGCGGTCGTCTCGGTCAATGACGTCCATGTCATGGGCGCGTGGGCGCGCTTCACCGGCGGCGAAGGCAAGATCCTCTATCTCGCCGACGGCAGCGGCGACTTCGCCAAGTCTGTAGGGCTCGACAACGACCTTTCCGCAAACGGCATGGGCCTGCGCTCGAAGCGCTTTTCGATGATCGTCGACGACGGCAAGGTCGTGGCGCTCAACATCGAAACCAAGCCGGGTGTCGACGAGAGCGGCGCGGCCAAAATCCTCGAGCAGCTTTAGATCAGGATGACGTTTCGTTGACCCGCCATCCTGATCTCACTCCTTGTTGGAGGATGATCTTGTCCGAAAACCGGTTCCCACTTTTAGGGATCATGCTCTGATGCTCGACATCGTGTGGCGCGCGGTTGCGATCGGCATCGGCGCCACGGTGTTCATGGACGTCTGGGCGATCCTTCTCTACAAGGCGTTCGGCCTGCCCCGGCCCAATTGGGGGCTAGTCGGACGCTGGGTCCGACACTTACCCGGGAATGTCTTCCACGACGATATCAGCAAGGCCACGCCCTACGCCCATGAAGAAGCGCTGGGATGGATCTTCCACTATCTCGTCGGCATCGCCTACGGCATCATCCTGGTCGTGCTGACCGGGGCAGGATGGCTGGCTGCGCCGACCTTCCTGCCGGCCTTCATCCTCGGCATCGTCACAGTCGGAGCCGGCTGGTTCCTGCTGGCGCCGGGCATGGGCGCCGGCTGGGCGGCGTCGAAGCTGCCCAACCCGATGAGGGTGCGGGCGCTCAACCTCGTGGCGCATACGGTGTTCGCGCTCGGCATGTTCTCGACGGCGCTGCTGATCCGGTAGCCCGTCAGTAGCTCTGCGTGGAGCGGCGGGGCGCAGGCTTTCTGGCGGGAGCGCCTTGCGGCTTCGCGGCAGCCGCAACCGGCGCCGGCCTTGCGGAACTCGGCTTGAACGGCGCCATGCCTTCGCGCGCGAGCTCGTCGGCGCGCTCGTTCTCGGGGTGGCCGGCATGGCCCTTCACCCAGTGCCAGGTGACCTTGTGGCGCCTGTTGGCTTCATCGAGCTGCTGCCAGAGCTCGCCGTTCTTCACCGGCTTCTTGTCGGCGGTCTTCCAGCCGTTCTTCTTCCAGCCATGGA
>NZ_JANINM010000192.1 GCF_024509055.1 Mesorhizobium sp.
TGGTGTCGATCCGCGGCTCCAGCGTCGACCTGATGCATGTGCTGTTCGGCACGGTGCTGGCGCTCAACAATGAGGCGCTCATCCTGATCGGCGGCATCGTGGTCGTCACCCTCGCCTGCCTCGCAATCTTCTGGCGGGCGCTGGTCGCGGAATGCCTTGACCCGCTGTTCCTGCGTTCCGTCAGCCGCATGGGCAGCCCGGTGCATTTCATCTTCCTCGGCCTCGTCGTGCTCAATCTCGTCGGCGGTTTCCAGGCGCTGGGCACGCTGCTGTCGGTCGGACTGATGATGCTGCCGGCAGCCGCCGCCCGCTTCTGGACGGTTCGCGTCGAGCCGATGTGCGTGCTGGCGGTGCTGATCGGCTTTGCCTCCTGCATCGCGGGACTGCTCTTGTCCTACCATGCGTCGCTGCCATCGGGACCGGCCATCATTCTTTCGGCCGGTATCGTCTATTTCGTCTCGATCATCTTCGGCTCGCGCGGCGCGCTGCGCGCCCGCATCGTGCACCACCGCCACCGAACCGCCTGACCCCAAGCAAGGAGACCCATCGATGCTCAAATCCTTCCGCGCCGCCCTGGCGATGAGCGTTATAACATTCACTGCATTCGCCACATCTTCGGCCTTCGCGGCGCCACTGAAGGTGGTGGCAAGCTTCACGGTGATTGCCGATTTCGCGAAGAATGTCGGCGGCGACCGGGTCAACATCACCACCATCGTCGGGCCTGACGGCGACGCGCATGTCTACGAGCCGAGCCCAGCCGACGCGGTGGCCATGGCGGGTGCCGATGTCGTGCTCGTCAACGGCCTGCATTTCGAAGGCTTCCTGCAGCGTCTTGTCGACGCCAGCGCCACCAAGGCCTCGATCGTCACTTTGACCAAAGGGGTGACGCCGATCGACTTCAAGCCCGAGTTCGCCGATGCCGACGCTGCCGAAGGCGCCGGTACCGGAGGCGGAAAGACGGTCACCGATCCGCATGCCTTCCAGTCGATCGCCAATGCCAAGATCTATGTGAAGAACATCGCCGAGGCTTTCTGCGCGGCCGACAGCGCGGGCTGCGACAGCTACAAGGCCAATGCCGCCGGCTACACCACCAAGCTCGATGCGCTGGAAATCGAGGTGAAAGCGGCGATCCAGTCGATCCCGCAGGAGAAGCGCGTCGTCATCACCTCGCATGACGCCTTCGGTTACTTCGAACACGAGTACGGCCTGACCTTCCTGGCGCCGCAAGGCATCTCCACCGATTCCGAGCCGTCGGCGGCCGACGTCGCAAGGCTGGTGACCCAGGTCAAGCAGGACAAGGCGGCGGCGATCTTCATCGAGAACATCACCAATCCGCGGCTGATCGAGCAGATCTCCAGCGAATCCGGCATCAAGGTCGGCGGCACGCTCTATTCGGACGCGCTGTCGGGATCCAACGGCCCGGCCTCGACCTATATCGACATGATGCATAACAACATCACGCAGATAAAAGGCGCCATCCTCGGCAGCTGAGGTCCGCCCGCTGAAGACCGCACCCTTCCAGCCGGACCAAGTTCCGGCTGGGATTCCCGGATGGAAATGTCTATCTGCTGGATGGTGATCGACCCGATGCAATTGGCTGCTCCATGACCGACTTCACGCCTCTCCAGTCCTTGCTCGGCGGCGCCCTCATCGGCCTGGCGGCAGTGCTGCTGATGGCGTTGCACGGGCGCATTGCCGGCATGACAGGTATCCTGACCGGAATCATTCCCCCGGTGTCCTCGGACTGGCCGTGGCGCGCCGCCTTTATCGCTGGTGCAATCGCCGCACCCTTGCTGTTGCTGCTTGCCGGCAAGGAAATTCCGTTCAGCGCGCCGGTACCCACGGCGGCGCTGGTCGTGGGCGGCTTCCTTGTGGGCATCGGCGTGCATTTCGGCGGCGGCTGCCCGAGCGGGCATGGCATTTGCGGCATCGCGCGGCTGTCGCCGCGCTCGATCGTTGCCGTCGCGGTCTTCATGGCCGCCGCCTTCGCAACCGTCTTCGTCATCCGCCACTTGATGGGAGGCTGAACTCATGAGCAAACTCGTCTCGGCCTTCCTGATCGGCGGACTTTTCGGTCTGGGTATCGCGGTTTCCGGCATGATCAATCCAGCCAAGGTGCTGAACTTCTTCGACATCGCCGGCACCTGGGACCCGAGCCTGATCTTCGTCATGGGCGGCGGCCTGGCGGTCGCGTTTATCGGTTACCGCCTTGTCTTCGGCCGGCGCGAGGCGCCGGTGTTCGAAAGCGCCTTTGCCCTGCCGACCAAGCGCGCCATCGACTGGCAACTGGTGGGCGGCGCGGCCGTCTTTGGCATCGGCTGGGGCATTGCGGGCTTTTGCCCCGGCGCCTCGATCCCGGCGCTTGGCCTTGGCTATCCGGCGACAGCGGTCTTTGTCGCGGCGGTCATCGCGGGCGTCGTCGTCGCCCGATTCGCCAGGATGCGGCTCGCCCGGCCGGCCGCGGCATAGGAATTAACGGCAACGGCTGTTGCCGGACCGGCCGGGGAGTGGCAAGACTTCGGTCAAGCTACAAGGCATCAAACTCGTGAGGACACCATGGAATACCGCCAGATCAGCGAAGATTATTCGGTCTCCGGCCAGATCCAGCCCGAGGACATCGCCGCCATAAGGGACGCCGGTTTCAAGAGCGTGATCTGCAACCGGCCGGACGATGAGCAACCCGGCCAGCCAGCGGCCAGCAGCATTCAGGCCGCGGCCGAGGCCGCCGGGCTTGCCTTCCGCTATATCCCGGTGATCAGCGGCCAGATCACCATGGACAATGTCGAGGATCAGGCAGAGGCGCTGGACGAGCTGGAAGGCCCCGTGTTTGCCTATTGCCGTTCAGGTGCGCGCTGCACCAACCTTTTTGGGCTCATCCAGCAACAGAGGGGCTGAAGGCTTAGCTCGATCCGCCATTCGGCGGGGTTGGCGATCCTTCGCGCCAGCTTAGCCCGGTAATCCGTTGGCGCTAGATCGGCAGCGCGCCTGTTTCCTTCAGAGTCTCCAGCACGATCGCCGTCTTCACATGCTGCACGGATTCGTGCGGCAGCAAAACGCCGTTGACGAACTCCGACAATGATTTGAGATCGGGCGTCACCACCTTCAGGATATAGTCCATCTCGCCGGTCAGCGCGTGCGCCTCTTGCACTTCGGGCAGGCGCGCCACCAGTTCGCCGAAGCGGCGGGCGTTGTCGCGGTTGTGGGTGGCAAGGGTCACGGAGATGACGTTGACCAGCGAAAAGCCGAGACGGTCGCGGTCGAGCACGGCGCGAT
>NZ_JANINM010000193.1 GCF_024509055.1 Mesorhizobium sp.
ATCTCCCCCCTCGTGGGGGAGATGTCCGGCAGGACAGAGGGGGGCGCTGTCCCGCCTGCGTTCGATCTTACCTGATCAGCTAGCTAGCTAGAAATCTAGGGTTCGTCCTCACTTGAGCGGAAAGTGAGAACATTGACAGGACGCCGGCTGGATGACGATTGACCGGCTCTGAACTCTACAACTATATTTCTGATATTCAAAAAATGTCAGGAGGGACAAGGTGTCGACCGACCGCTTGGTTTTCATCCCGTTCAACCGCAGTCAGGCCACGGACTTCATCGATGAAGCAAGGCGGGCCAACAACCATGGCTCAGGAGCTACCGCGCACCGGGCCCGAAAATTTTCGGTGGTATGCTACGACGATGCAGGGACGCCGCTGGAAGACCTCGGCTTTTCATTTGGTACACGCATTTTGATCGCCGGGCACGGTCTGGCTGGACGCCCGTATATCAGCAATTCCACTGGAATTGGGCAAAAGCAGTATCTCCCTTTCAATGTGGTTTGCGATCGGCTGATCGAAAAAGGGCTACAGAAACGCTATGCGGGCACCATTTCGTGTGACGTCTGCTATAGCGCGGTCAAAAATGATCGGAATCCACCTTTCGCAGATCTCATCGCCCGATATTTGCACAAGAAAGGGTATAAACTCGTGAATACCATTGGCTATATGGGGCCGATGGGCGCCGTCCACGAAAAGATGTCCGGCAATCATAAATATTATCATCGGGTCGTGGATCTGGTTTCTGATGACGGAACCAAAAAAACCGTGAAAAGCTCTGATGGAGATGCTCGGGAGCGCTACTTTGGAGTCTGGTCCATCCCGAAACATCTCGAAGGCCTGTCTCTTGCCAATGATACCTGCCCTGCCTTTTAGAAGTCCCTGAATGGGTTCGTGATCTCCAAGCTCAAGGCGCTGATGCGTGCAAGGGCCGAGAGGACGATCACCGCCCTTTGGGACATCGTCGGTTCTCTCGTCGAACTCTTCTCGCCAGCCGAATGCGCAAACTACTTCAAGGCAGCAGGGTATGAGCCGGATTAAACCGGACGTGCTCTAGGCGAGAAGGGTAGGCGCCTCACCACGCATCGCTCGACCTGGCAAACCGCACCCCCGCCGCGATCATCGCGCATTCGCATTCGCTGATCAGCCTGAGATTGGCGAGATACCGCGCCACCGTCTGCGGCAGCCACGCCGCGCAGGCCGCGACATAGGCAGGGCCATGCACCAGCGTGCCGGTCGACAGCCGCTCGTCCTTCTCGGCGATCACTTTCAGATATTGGCGGATGAAGCGGATATCGTCGGAAATATCCTGGCTGGCCATGCGCCAGGCGCCGGCAAGACGCTCGCGCTCGGCGAGCGGCAATGGCGACAGAAGCGGGCGGGAGAGGTCGGCGAAGGCGGCATGGTTCGCGGTGTTCAAGCAAATCCCCTCGGAAGAAGAGGACAATCGTACTTTACGTACGAAAAGTGGTCAAGCGAAATTCGTACAATTTGAACGATGACCTCATCAAGGAGGATTATGCGAGCCGCATGGGAAAGCCTTCAAGCTCGGTATGCGTTTCACTGAGCGCCCTCCCGAGAACCTGCTGAACCATCTCGTGCCTGTCAGCATTGAGCAGGCTCAGTCCCTTCAGCAGCGCCTCGCGCCAGGCGTCGCCCCGGTCCCAGGCTTCGGCGAAGGCGAAGGCGAGGTCGTCCTGCCGGCGCGTGGTGTCCAGCGCCTCGACCAGCAGGCTCGCCTGGTGGAGATCCTTCTCCCGCTTGGCGGCGGCGCTGCGTTCGCGCCGCGCCGCCACGATAAGCTTGTGGACGGCGAAGCGCTCGGGCGAGGGGACCAGGACCGGCACGCCGGAGCGGTGGAGCAGCACCGTCCTGACCGGATCGCGGATGAGGAAATCGAGGAAGCGCAGCGGTTGCGCCGACGCGCCGCCGAGCGAGGGCATATAGCTAGCATGATCGGCATGCTCGTCGCTGCCCCGGTTCGGGGTGAGAAATTCGATCCGGTAGCGAGAGGCGTTCTCATACTGCGTCGTGCGGCCGGCGTCCCTGCGGTGCGGGACCTCGCGAAACGTCGGATCGACCGCCTTCAGCAGCTCGATGACCGGCGGCAGGCTGTCGTCCACCTCGCTGGAGACGGAATGGAACTTGGCGAAGTCGGCGTCGCCCGTCTGCAGCACCGCCCCAGGCAGCCTGACGCCGAGGTGCCCGGCATAGGTCTGGAAGGCGACGGTGCCGACCAGCACCGTGCGCAGGCGGAAGATGCCGGCCTTCCCCAGCGCCTCGACGACATCGCCGGTGAACGGATCTGGCGCCGCCAGGCCGGCGTCGCGCACCAGCGTGGAGACCAGCCTGCGGCGGCCCCTCAAATCCTCCTTGATCTCCTTGAAGGCCGCGACCCGCTTGGCGATCTCAGGATCTTCGGCCGGCCCGACATAGCGCCTGGTCTTCTCCGGCCGCGTCTCCTCGAAATACCAATAGTCGCGGCCCTTGACCGGCACCCGCACGAAATTGCCCGCCGTCGAGAAATCGGTCTCGAAGGAGGCGTCCAGGCTGCGCTGCACCAATTCGGCATAGAGCGTGCGATAGGCGAGATCGATGGTCTTCATGGTCGTTTCCGGAGTGAATGCAGGTGTTATAAGAACTCCACGATTTTCTTATAATTTGATGCTATTCGACTGAATTTCAAGGGTGTTATAAGAAAAATGTGAAAATATTATAACCAACGCGCCGAGGGCGCCTGATCTCTCCACAAGGGGGAGATCGGCTGTTTCGCAGCCGGCACCTCTCCATCCCGGTCGGCGTTCCTCCACCTCACAATCCCGCGACGCCGGCAAAAAATCGCTTTCCCTTCGCCTGGAATGGTGCTTTAAGGCCGCCATCCACAGGGGTGCTCCGTATGGTCGGGGCTGAGATGCGGGCGGCAAGCCCACGGACCCTAAAGCTGATCTGGATAATACCAGCGGAGCGAGGCGGGCCATGTTTTCAGGCGCACAGATTTCCCTTTATCCCATGGCCGACGATTTCGTCGGCGTCATCCTGGGCTCGCTCGGCGCGCTCGATCCCTACCGCGACAGGCTGCGCATCGAGACCGATGACATCGCCACGTTGCTGGTCGGGCCGCCGGAAGTGCTGTTCCCGGCCATGCGCGACCTGTTCGTCGCGGCGGCGAAGAGCGGCAAGCACTGCGTGCTTTCGGCCGCCGTCTCGCGCGGCTGCCCCGGCGAGCCCGACGA
>NZ_JANINM010000194.1 GCF_024509055.1 Mesorhizobium sp.
AGCCGGGGCACCGACCTTTCGGGCGGCGAGCAGCAGATGCTCGCCATAGCCCGCGCCTTGGTGCGCGACCCGAAGATCGTCCTGCTCGATGAGCCCTTCGAAGGGCTTGCCCCCGTCATCGTGCACGATCTGGTGCGCGCCTGCCGCGAGCTGGCGCAGGCAGGGCAGACCATCGTGCTGGTGGAGCAGAACCTCGCCGCGACGCTGGCGCTCGCAAGCCGTGTCTACATCATCAACAACGGCCATATCGTCCATGAGGGGGCGGCCGCCGAGCTCAAGGCACGGCCGGAACTGCTGCAGCACTATCTCGGCGTCTAGGGCCCTCGACAGGAGCCGCGATCCTCTCTCTCAGCGTTTCAGGGCTGATGGCGAAGTTGCGGCACGGAAACAGGCGCGGAATTCTGCAAGCAACAGGCCCGCACTGATGCGGGCCTGTTGCTATATTCGGATCAGGCGGCCTTGACCTTCAGCTCTTCCTCGCCGCGCACCATCCTGGTCACGGCCGCAAAGTCGAGCTTGCCCGAGCCGAGCACCGGCACCTTCGGCACCACGCGCACTTCGGCGGGCACCATCAGGTCCATGGCGCCGTTCGCCTTGGCGAAGGCGAGGAAGTCCGCGCGGGTGGCGTTCGCCGCTTCGGTGATGAGGACCAGCTTTTCGCCCTTGCGCGCATCGGGCACGGTGGCGACGGCCGACAGCGAGCCTTTCCACAATTCGCCGGCCAGCGCCTCGACAGCCGCCAGCGAGACCATCTCGCCGCCGATCTTGGCGAAGCGCTTGGCGCGGCCGCGGATGGTGATGAAACCCGCATCATCAATGGTGACGACGTCGCCGGTGTCGTGCCAGCCATCCTGCAGCGGTTCCAGCACCCCGGGATTTTCGGCGCGCAGATAACCGGCCATGACATTGGGGCCGCGCACGAACAGCCGGCCGCCTTCCTCGACGCCGGGCACCGGATCGAGACGGTACTCCATGCCGGGCATGATTTTGCCGACGCTGCCTGCCTTGTTGTACATCGGCGTGTTGATGGCGATCACCGGCGCCGTCTCCGTCACGCCATAGCCCTCGAGGATGCGCAGTCCGAACTTCTCCATATAGGTCGTGCGCGTCGCGGCCTTGACCGGCTCGGCGCCGGCGAAGCAGTAGCGCACCGAGCGGAAGTCGTAAGGATGCGCCGTGCGGGCATAGCCCGAGAGGAAGGTGTCGGTGCCGAAGATGATCGTCGCGTTCGACGCATAGATCAGTTCCGGCACGATGCGGTAGTGCAGCGGCGAGGGGTAGAAATAGACCGGTACGCCCGAGACAAGCGGCAGCACAGTGCCAGCCGTCATGCCGAAGGAATGGAAGATCGGCAGCACGTTGAACACCTTGTCGCCAGAATGGAAGTCGATGCGCGAGGCGGCCTGGGCGGCGTTGGCCAGGATGTTGCGGTGGGTGAGCACCACGCCCTTCGGTGTGCCTTCGGATCCCGAGGTGAAAAGGATCGCCGCCGGATCGTCCGGCTTGCGCGCCACCCGCGGCGTCGCCTTGCGCAGCAGGCCGAGCAGCTTGTCCTTCAGCCCGATCGTCGCCCGCAGGTCGTCGAGCCAGACAATATCGACCGAGCGGCCGATTTCCTCGACCACCGGCCCGAGTTTCGCCTGTTCCACGAAGGCGCGCGAGGTGAGCACGGTCCGCACCTCCGCCGCCTTGCAGGCCGACAGGATATTGGCCGCGCCCGCCGTGAAGTTGATCATCGCAGGGACCTTGCCGGCCGACATGACGCCGAGCAGCGTGGCGCATGAACCGTTGGCGTTGGGCAGCATGATGCCCAGCGTCTGCTGGTCCGCATAGAGCGTCTTGAACTTCTCGCCGAGCACGGCCGCGGCAGTGAGCAGCTTGCCGTAGCTCAGCGAACCGGTGACCGGATCTTCCACGGCGAGCTTCTTCATGCCGCGCTCGTTCGCCGTCTCGATGATCTTCTCCAGCACGGTCTTGTCGATGTCCTGCGAGCGGAAGACAAGGTCCGACATCACCTGGTAGAGCGCGGAGCCCGCGGCGGCGCGGCGCTTGCGGCCCTTGAGTTCCTGCGGCACTTCGAGCTTGACCGGTTCCAGGATGGTCACCTTGACCTTCGGGAACAGGCGGCGGCGCACATGCTGCGCGGTAAGCCGCGAGAAGTAGCTCTTCTCCAGCCCTTCGATGCGCACCGGCACCACCATCGAGCCGGTCTTGTCGGCCACCATGGCGGCGCCGTCATAGACCTTCATCAGGCCGCCGGTGACCGTGATGCGGCCCTCGGGGAAGATGACCAGCGGATCGCCGCCCTGCACGACCTTGATCAGTGTGCGGGTCGACATCGGCTTGGAAGGGTTGAGCGGCAGGGCCCGGGTAAGCTTCAGGAACGGCTTCACCCACCAGGCCTGCGCGATCGTGTAGTCGATGGCGAAGACCGGCTCTTCGTCGGTCAGCGTCAGCGCCAGCGGGCCGTCGAGGAAGCTGACATGGTTGAGCGCCAGGATAGGCGCCTTGCCGGCCGCCTTGAGATTCTCGATGCCCTCCACCTCCAGGCGAAGGAACGCGCGGAAGAGGATCGAGACGAAATCTCGGAACGCATTGGTCGGCAGGTGTTTCAGCATCAGCCACGCGGCGATCGCATTGGCTGCGACGAGGCCGAACAGGATGCCGGCAATGGAGACACCCGCTGCCTGGATCGCCGCGACGAGGATGCCGCCGACAGTCATGAAACCTGCATTGACGATGCTGACGGCCGCGACGACGCGGGCGCGGCGCGCCTCGGGCGACCAGGCCTGCACGGCGGCAAAGGTCGGCACCACCAGGAAGGCGGCCGCAATGGCCATGCCGGCGAGGTCTATCGCGACACGGATGGTGTTTGGCCCGGCGAAGAACGCGGCAAGCGTTCCGGCCGTCGGCGAAGGCTGCATGCTCGAAATGGTCCAAGCCAGATGCAGGCCGAACAGCGCCATGAGCGCCGTGCCGAAGGGAGCGGGCAGAAGCACCATGCGTCCCTGCGACATCCAGGCCGCGATCGCCGAGCCGATGGCGATCGAGACGGCGAACACCGCGAGATAGGCTGTGACCGCAATCTCGTTGCCGCCAAGGGAATCCTTGATCAGGGTCGGCAGGATCGAGAGCACGATGGCGCCGACCAGCCAGAACCAGGAGGTCATCAGGCCGGCGCGCCAGATGCGCGTGTCGGTGCGCAATTCGCTGACCT
>NZ_JANINM010000195.1 GCF_024509055.1 Mesorhizobium sp.
CGGCGGCGGAAGAAGTCCTGAGGGGCTCGGTTGCCTATCGCGCCGATGGCGTATAAGAGAGCGCCCCAAGGGGCCACGTGGCGGAGTGGTTACGCAGCGGTCTGCAAAGCAGACCAGAAGCCCAATGATTTCTAACCGGAATTCTGAAAAACACCGGTTTTTCGCTACTTCTTCCCAGCGTTATTTTTCAATGCCTTAGCGGGCATTTCAGAATGAGATGCCGTTTCGGCCGGCGCGTCATCATGCTGCATGAGGCGGTGCGCGTAACGCTTCCGCGTGGCGGCCAGCGCGCGTTTCGCGGTGCGCTTGGCATAGCCGTCATAGGCCTTCGATTTGTGAGCGGAGAGGGCGCGGCCCTGTCCGTCCGTCAGTTCGGCTTCCTCGAGCTCGGTCATGCCGCCGTGGCGGCAGGCGTCGAGCGTGAAGTTGGCCGGAACGCCGTCGATCGTTCGAAGCGAGCGGACCAGGCGCGCCATCGACATCGGATCCCACTTCTCGGAGCCGGCCTTGCGATCGCGCATGACGATGCCGAGGCCGAGCTGTGGCACGTGGCTGAGGATTTCTTCCGCCTCGCTGTAGAACAGCACGCGATCGTTGCCGATTGTCTCCTCGAGCGGATGCAGCACCATCTCGCCGGTTTTGTGATGCTCGATGCGGATGGCATTGGGCGCTTGCGGCCCTCGGTAATCTCCCCAGCGGACATAGCCCGCCAGCACGTTCTCCGGGCGCTGGAGCCATTCAAAGCAGATCACGGCGGCGGCAGCCGCATCGAAGTGACCCATGCTCACGGCGCCCCACGCGAAGGCGTAGACCTGATCGCGGGTCGCCGCCGGTTTCACCGCCTTGACCCAATCGGAGGTCGCGACGCCTTCCCATGGGTTCGGAACCTTGGGATCGAAGACCTCAGGATGCAGGCGGCGCACCACGCGCCAGGCGTGCCGGCAGGTGACGACGGCTTTCAGCGCCGTGCGCGGCCGCTGGGTCTTTCCCTTGCGCACCGGCGTGTCGCGGATGATGGCATAGAGCTTGTCGGCCGCAGCGGGGGTGATGCCGCGGACCGGCCGTTCGCCGATTCGCTTGCCCTTCTTGTCGACGACGTTGGCGACCAGCGCCATGGTCCGCTCGTGGTCCGGAGCGGTTCGGTCCGAAACCCGCTCTTTCCAGTCCAGGCTGGCGCGGTAGCTCCGAAACAGCCAGTCGACGGTGCCGTAGGGCGCCAGCTGCTCGGCGGCGGCCGGCGCGGCCTCGCCGAGGCGCCGACGGTCCCATTCGTCGAACAGGCCATTCAGCGTCGCGGCCTTGCCCGCAGGGCCGCAGGCGGCCTCGTAATCGGTTCCCAGGGCGCATTGATGGTCGCGGTGCAGGGTGCAGCCCAGCTTGCGGTAGTAGCTCGGCAGGGTCCAGTAATAGGCCGTCTTGCCTGAGGTCAGCGGCTTGGGAATCACGAAGCGCGGCAGCTCGCGCTCCACGGCTACAGATCCAGCGCGGCGTCCGCCACGCGAGCGGAAACGGGCGATTCGGGCTGGATAGCCTGGTCGAGATGGTCCTTCAGCCATAGCTTGCGCCGCCCCTGGTCGACGATGGGCTTCGGATACTCGGTGCCCACGCGACGCAAGAAAGACTCAACCGACGGTTCTCCGCAATAGCCTGCGGACATGGCGGGGTTCATGCGGGCCGGCCAGGCGCCGGCGGGGATGATGGCCGGGCGGGTCATTCGGACGCCTTTCGATAGCGATAGAAGCCGGGCTCGCCGGCGCGGAGCACGCGGCCGGCGCGGAGCAGGATGCGCAGGGCGTTTGATGTCGGCGTCGGGATCAGCCCGTTGGGCCGATGGATTTCGCGTGGGGTGCGGGCGCGGCCATCCGACAGGATCTGCAGTACGCGCTCGGCGAGTTCGGTTGGCGGGAGCGAGATCTGCATTAGTCGCCATCTTTCGTGGTGCTGGCAGATGAGCGACGTTCGGCGTCGAGGGAGGCACGGCGCCGGGCTTCGACGCGGCCGCGATACCATTCGGCGAAGTCGGGATTTTCATCGAGCAGCGATCGGACGCGGGCGGCCGGCATCTGCTCGGTGAGGATCAGTGTCTCGTAGTTAAGGAACTGCTCGCGCGGGATCGCCGTCATGCGGCACCGCCTTTCGCAGCGGAGAGCGATTCTTGACGCTTAAGCTGATGATCGAGCCTTATTCGGCGGACTATCTCGCTCGGGTCGGCGTTCGACGCCATGTTGATATACCCGGCCGCCGCGATGGTTTGACCATCGAAATATTCTCGCTGCGCCTCGGGATGAAGTGGAGGTAAGACGCGGCGGGAGGGATGCAGCTGCGAAAGCGCGCCCCACAAGTATGCTTCATGCTTCTGGTATCGATCGAGCGGCCGCGCGTCCTTCCAATTTATGCGGGAGCGCCTCATGCCGGCACCGTTTCGGTCATCGCGATGCTTACGGTTGAGAGTAGGGTCTCATAGGCACGATCGCGGACACATTCGTCGTAATCGTTCAGCCGCTCCGCGGGCGCCTTCGCCCGGTTGTGCTGCCATACGGTCAGCGCGAGGTTGACCTCGAGCTGGGTGGCGGTCGCGAGATTGTCGTTGATGTGAGGGGACTGAAGTTGGCGCACGGCCGATCTCCCGATTTGCGGTCGGGAGAATGTAACCTATTCGGTCACTTTTGGTCAATCAGATTATGTAACCGTATCGGTTACTATCGTTTAACCTTTGGCGCTCGCTTTGGTTTACTGCTCGGAAAGGTCAGTTTGGAGATGAGCGAAAGGGCAACCTCGCGCTCCGCCGCCGTCAGATCGGCACCCGCCAGATCGGAACCTTCCGGCGGTGGCGGCCTCCAGAGTTGTTCCGGCATAATCCCCAGCGTTTCGGCGTATTTCGCGATTTTCTCCGCATTCATGCGGTTCTGCTCGCGCTCCATTCGATGAACAGATTCGCGCTCGATTTCGAAAGCCTCGGCGATCACCTCGGGGCTGACATTTAGTCGCTTCCGCCATTCCACCAGATAGAGCAGGCGGCGGGGATTTGCTGATTTTGTAACCATTCCGGTATCGTAATTGTGGATGGACCGGAACGCAGGGACCGCGCTGGTCACATTTCCGCTTCCGTAAATGTGACCGAATCGGTTACTGATTCGGTCCATGACCGTCGCTCATCCGCTCACTGCCTACCGGAATAGCTTCACCCCGCCGAAATCGCAGGACGATTTGGCGCGGGAATTGTCTGTGAGCCGGAATGCGATCAACCGCTGGGAAAACGGCAAGCGCAAGGTCGACATCGAGATATTGCCTCGCGTCGCCAAGCATACCGGCATCCCGGCGCGTGACCTGCGGCCCGATCTCGCGGAATTGTTCGATCCGGAGCGGCTTACATGATCTCAGTTGGCGCGCCCATCGGGTGGACGATCGTCGATCAGCAGCGGGGCGCCGCTGGAAAAGGCTTCGCACTGGCGAATGCCGCGACTGAATGTTTCGAGGGCGAGCACCAGGCGCGCCACCACGATGTGCTCGCGGACGCCGTCGGCGATCGCGCGACTGGCAAACAGCGTCACGCGGACACAGGCCGCGCCGATCTGTTCGATTTCTCCGATTCCTTCGCAAAACGTATCGGCGACGCAGGCCGGGTCGATCAGTTCGGTGATGCGGTTCCGTCGCGACGAGGCGTCCATTCTGTTCCCCCAACTTTCTTGTTTGTTCGGGGAAGTGTCGTTCACCGCGACGGTGCTGCGCTATTCGCCTTTGGAAACAGGGTAAACGCCGCTGCCGCGCATCGCCGGCGGCCGTCGCTTTCGTCATCGCAAATCTGTTTGTCTGTCGGAGGTCTCGCATGACTGCGAAACTACGCGGCCCGGCCGCGCGTGGCAAAAACTGGCATTGCACAACGGGGAATCAAATTGGGACAACGGGGAATCAGATTTCTCCCGTTATGCAAAAAGTGCGGGAGGTGCTGCCGTCGTCTAAAGCTGCGCTGCACCTGCAGATTCTGACCGAGCAGAGCCTTTCGATCTGCCAAAAAGTGCTGTCGGGCGATCGTCATGAAAATCTCTCGATGGTCACCGCGCTTTTGCGCTCCGATCACGGCCGCGAGGTGCTGTTCGCGCTGATGGGCGATGCCAATCCGCCGTGGTTCGCCAAGTATCGCAAGCAGCTCGACGTCAACGCTGCGCGGCGCAAGCTGGCCGAGACCCAGCGTGCGATCGATGCGCTCCAGGCGGAGGCGGCGGAATGAAACTCGCTGTGCTCCTCGTCATCGTCATCATGGCCGCGTTCACGGCGCTGGGTGTGGCGTGCGCCGCGTGGATCGGGCTGCGGGGACATCCGCAGCCCGATCCATATGCCCGGCCGTTCGGCGACCAGCCCTACCGCGGCGACCCGCTGCGGCGCTCATTCCTCGTCAGCGAATCCGAAGGAGTTGCCCTCCGATCGGATGCGGGCGGCGGCGGCTATTCCATCCCCTCGGGCCTCACCGCCGCCCGCACTTTCTTCCAGCGCATGCTGTCGATCGCGGGAGCGCGCCGATGACGAACGTTGTCAGCCCGCTCTTCACTCCCGCCGAGACCGCCAATTTCCTGGCAGGGAAGGCCGTCGCCAGCGCCACATCGTTCCTCGACGGCCGCAGCACGGCTGACGTCATGCGTGCCGATGCCGATCGGCTGATGCATGAACTGCTGGCCGTCGACCATCAATCGGACGCCAATGCGATCCTCGATCCGGCGCGATTGCTGGTCCTGTCGATGATGCGCACGGCACGGGCAAGCGAACGCTGGCGGCTCGATCGCTGGCAACAGGTCACGGCGGCGCTGGTCGAACTGGTGCGGCGGGAATCGACCGATCTTCGCGAGCGCGGGGTGCAGCGCTCATGAGGCGGCTTTCACAGACGCTGTGCGACCTGATCGTGTTCGCCGAGGAAGTGGTGGCGCGGCCGCTGCTGGACTCGCGGTTCGTCGGCGATCGCTTCGCAATGCTGGCATCCGAGATCCGGTGCGCCGACGCCCGACCGGCCGAAGGCGTCCGCGCGACGTCGGCCGCCTTGGTGATGATCACCGCCATCAACGAATTCCGCCACGCGCCGCGCGAGCGGTCGTCGGCCTGGCTGATGCTGATTGGCGCTGCGCTGCCGCTTCTGCGGCAAGAAACCTTTGAGGCAATGAACGACGAAAGGGAGCGGAGGGAGCGATGAAGGGGCCTGTTACACAAGAGTGGATTCATGGTCTGCCGTTCATGCAGCAGACTGTTTTGCTGACCGCGATTCGCGGGCCTGACGGTATTGCGAAATATCACGAGACGAAGTTCCTGTTGCGCTGGTTGAGGCGTTGTCTGCTCGTGAGCGCACTCGACGGCAAAGTTCTGTCGACGCCCTACGCGTTCGGCGGAGGGTCGTTCACCGGGCCGAGCTACGAACCAAGCACGCTCGATCACGACTGGCGGCCGATGATGGACGCCGTCGTCGATCGATATCTCCAATCGCTCGACGAGCTGCCGCATCATTTCCAGATGCATTTCATGCATGCGGCCGAGATCCTCGGCTACAAGCATCCTGACATTCCGACGCGGGTCTGGTGGCAGAAGACTTATGTGCGCCTCGTGCACGATATGCATCTGTGGCCGGAAACCGAACTTGAGATGGATCGTCGCCTCGGGGATGATCGTGATGGCTGGCTCGCCCGTAATGATGCGGCGACCGTGTCATGACGGGAAAAATCTCGAAACTCCAACGTGAATACGCCGACCTGCACCAGCGCGTTCTGCGCGCGTACCGGAAATCGGACAACCCACCTATCGCTGCGCTGCAGGCGCGAGAGCAGGAAATTGTAACTAGCCTTCGTGCCTTGGGAAGTACGCCGTATCCGCAGCAGAAGGATGCTGCGCAATGATCGGTCTTGAATATCCCCTGCGCGATATCGCTACGGCGCTCGACAAAAAAAACCTCGACATAAAGCAGGCTCAAACCCTGGTGAGGGAATTGATCGGCGAATTGTCCGGCGCCGATCGTCACAAGGATCTCGCCGCCATCGCCAACGAAGTCGAAAGCCTGCTCCGAGCGGGTCTCGTCGACGACGCACGTCTTCGTGTCGATCGCTGGTTGCATCCCAAGTGGGAGAGCGAGGAAGCCTGCGAAGAAAAATATTTCGAAGCGATGGGAGTAGCCTGATGGCAGACGTCAAGGTGACGGTGGCGCGTGACGCCCTGCATGCGGCCCTGGCGAAGGTGGCGCGGGCGGCGCCTTCGAAATCCAAGGTATCCATCCTGCAGCATGTGCTGCTCAGTCTCACGCCGACCGAGATCGTCATCACGGCGACCGATCTCGATCTGGAGCTTTGCGCGACCGTGCCGGCGAGCCACGATCATGCGGGGCAGTCGATCACGGTGATCGCCGATCTCTTCAGCCGGCTGATCAACGATTTCCCCGCCGGCGCCGACGTCGTCCTGACTTGGTCCGATGGTCACAAGGTCGAAGTCAAATGCGGCCGATCGCGGTTCAAGGTGAACGCGCTATCGCCGGCAGATTTTCCCAGCTTTCCGGAGATAAGGGAGCCGGTTCGTTTCGAGCTGCCGGCTACGACCTTCCGCCGCGCGCTGGCGACGGCCGCGAGCGCGATGTCGACCGAAGAAACGCGCTTCTACCTTCGCGGTGTCTGCATGCACATCCACAAGGAGGCGCTCACGTTGGTCGCGACCGATGGCGTCAAGCTTGCGCGGGATCAACTGGCTCGGCCGGAGGGAATATCGGAGTTCAACATCATCGTTCCCGATCGCACTGTGAACGATGTGCTGCGGCTGATCGATGCCAAGACTGTCGGCGATATCGACATCGAGGCCGGAAAGAACCAGATCGCATTCCGGCTCGGCAATATCTACCTGAAGTCGAAACTGGTCGACGCGACCTATCCGGATTATCAGCGCGTCATTCCTCGGAAGTTCGACCACTCGGCGATCGTCGACGTCGACGAGCTGCTGGTGGCCGTCAAGCGCATCAACATGATCGCGGACCGGGGCGAGGGTGAAAGCAAGGTGCTTCGGTTCGCGTTCAACGACGGCGCGGTCCTCATCACGACGCAGAACGTCGAGGCGGGCGAGGCCGAGGAAACCATTTCCGTCGACATGGGCGATGAGCCCTTCAGTCTCGATATCGGGTTCAACGGCGCATTCTTCCATTCGGTTTTGTCCGCCGTCGGCACCGAAACGGCGCGCATGCGTCTGAGTACGGCTGGCGACCCGGTCGTGTTCGAGGGCGTCGGCCGGGAGCGGACCGACTTCGTACTGATGCCGAAACGGGTGTAGCCATGGCGTCCCTGCGCCCGATCAAGCCCCTCAATCTTCCCGGCATTGCGCCGGCCGATCTCGGCGACGAAAAACCGTCGTTGGAGTGGATTGCTCCGACGGCGCTTCTGGTCGATGCCACTTACCAGCGCGATCTATCCGAGCGTTCGATGCGGCTCATTAAGCGCATGGTCGGCGAGTTCGCCTGGAACAGGATGAAGCCGCCGATCGTGGTGAAGACCGGGCCGGCCTCGCTGCACATCATCGACGGTCAGCATACCGCGATCGCCGCGGCGACGCTCCGCATTCCCGAGATTCCGGTGTTCATCGTCAATGCCGCTGAAGTCGACGAACGCGCCCGCGCATTCGTCGGACACAATACCGATCGCGTCACGGTGTCGTCGTTTGACATCTACCGCGCCTTGCTGGCATCCGGCGATCCCGACGCCCAGGACGTCGACAACGTCTGCCGGCGTGCCGGCGTCCGGATTCGGATCATCTCGCCGTCTTCGGCGATCGCGGAAGGGGACACGGCCGCGATCGGTGTGGTGCGGTCGCTGGTGAAGCGCCGCGGCGTCATGCGCGCACGCAAGGTTCTGCAATGCCTGGTCAAGGCGCGGCGCAAGCCCATCGCTGCGTCAGAGATCATCGCCGTCGATCGAATTATTTGCGAACAGCATCCCGACGTCGATCTCGATGCCCTGACCGCGGCCATCGTCATCGAAGGTTCAGCCGGTATCGCCAAGGCCGTCGCCAACGCGAAGCTTAACCGCCAGCCGCAATGGCAATGCATCATGGATCAGTGGCTCGCTCGCCTCGTCAGGGGGGGGGGGCATGAAACATGACGCTGCGCGACGATTACGTCGCCGCGCTGGAGCGGCGGATCGACGAGTTAGAACACCGCGTCCGCGCGCTGGAAGAAATTTCCGGGGCGCAACTGGATGCGCCGCTGGAATTCGGCCTGACCCGCAACGAGAGCGTCATCTTCGGCCTGCTGGTCAAGAACGCCATGGTTCGTCGCGACGGCATGATGGAGGTCCTCTACATGCATAAGCAGGACGAGGCCGAAATCAAAATCGTCGACGTTTGGGTCTGCAAGATGCGCCAGAAGCTCAAGCCATGGGGCATTCGCATCGAGACGGTATGGGGCCGCGGTTATGCGATGCCGTCCGCTTCGAAGGCCATCGTTGCCGGAATCCTGGGAGACCGGGCGGCATGACGATGCTGGCGCAATACGAGATCTTGCGGCAGGCGCTGGCGGAAGCGGCCACGGTGACGAAAGTGCTGTCGATCCGTGACGAGCTGCAGCACCTCAAGCTGCACGCCCAGCAGATTCGCAATCGCGTCTTGCTGGCCGAGGCGATGGCGTTTCAGCTGCGTTGTGAGCGCCGCCTGGGCGTGTTGCTGCAGGCAGCCGAGGAGGCCGGACAGCTAGCCCGCAAGGGCCGTCCCAAAGCCTCGGGCGATGAACCGGCGCCAGCCACGCTGACCGAGATCGGCGTCGATCGCAAGCTGTCGATGAAGGCGAAGAACGCCGCGGCGCTCGATGATGACAGTTTCGAAGCGATGGTCGACCAGGTGCGCGAGAACGTCGCGTCCAGCAAGGCGATCGTCGTCGATCCGGTAAAGGCCGCCGCCAAGGCGGCCGAGATCGATGCGCGCCGTGCGGCCCATGCGGCGCGGACGCTGACCGGTGGCTGTGTCGCGGATCTCGGGCGCCTGGCGCAGTCTGGCTACCGCGCCAAGTCGATCGGTTCTGATCCGCAATGGAAGTTCTTGACGCGCTCGGCCGCTGGCGATGGTCGCTCGGCAAACGTCCATTACAAGACCGAGGAAATTGACAAGATCAAAGCGCTACCGGTCGGCGAACTGCTCGATGACGACGGCGCGTTCTATATGTGGATGGTCGACTGGTGTCCGCAGGATGCACTCGATCTGATCGCGCACTACGGACTTCGCCACGTCACGACTGCATTCACTTGGGTAAAGACGAATCCCGATGGTGAAGGTTGGCATATGGGACAGGGCTATTGGACCCGCGCCAATCCCGAACAGTGCTGGCTTGCCACCAAGGGCGAACCGAAACGGCTTTATGCCGATGTGCGGCAATTGATCGTCGCACCTGTGATGGAGCACTCGCGCAAGCCTGACGAATGGCTGGAGCGGATCGAGCGATTGACCGAGGGACCATATCTTGAGCTGCAGGCTCGCCGGCCGCGCAAAGGTTGGACCAGTTGGGGCGATGAACTCGAATTTACCGGAGTAGCCGCATGAACTCGGTACCGCTTCTTAACGCGACGCGCCGTCTCGGTGCACCTGCGAATTGGGATCATGAACGCGACGGCATCTGCCACACGCTTGAGATCCGGGATCAGGACGGTTGGATGATTTCGGCATGGCGGCCGACGCCGGCCGAGCTGAATCGCCTTAACGAGGGTCAGCCGTTGTTCCTGGGAATTCAGGGCGACATCCATCCCGTTGTGTCATTGTCCATCGGGAGCGAGACGTGATCCCTCGCAAACGCCTTCACCAGCGCCGCGCTCTCGAAACCATTGCGATCGAGCACGAAGGCCAGCGCTTCAAGATCGGCCTTGGCCGCGAGATCGCGTGCGGTGAGCGCTCGCGGCTCGGGCCGATCGTCGAAGTCTTTCTCAATGCGCAGAAAGTGAATTCGCCCGTCGACGCGCTGGTCAGCGACGGCGCGATCCTGATGTCGATGCTGCTGCAGTATGGCTGTCCGGCTGCCGAAATCTTCAAGTCGATGAAACGCAATCCCAACGGCACGCCGGCATCGCTGCTCGGCCTCGCCGCCACGTTCATCAACGAAATCACACAACCGGAGGAATGACGATGGATATCAAGGTACCGCTCAACAAGCTGAAGTTCGGCCAGGAAGACGGTGAGGGCATCAATGCTCGCGTCGCCGGACGGCTCGTCGGCATCGAGGCGCTGGCCGCCAACCTGTTCGCGCGCGGGCAGATTGAGAACCTCGTCGTCAAGCGGTTCGACGACGAATTCTATTCGGTCAGCAACGGCAATCGCCGGCTCGCGGCGTTTCACCTGATGCACGGCACCGGCAGCGACACGCTGATCAATTGCACACTGCGCGAGGTCGACGAGAAGGGCGCCTTCGAGGATTCGCTGACGACGGCTGTCACCGCGAAGCAGCTGCATCCGGTCGACCAGTACGAGGCCTTCGCGCGGCTCTCGGCCAACGAGAAGACCGATGAGGAGATCGCGCGGCAATACGGCATGACGGAAAAGGAAGTGCGGCAGGCGCTGGCGCTCGGCCGGCTGTCGCCGAAGATTCGCGACGCGTGGCGCAACGGTGACATCAAGGCCGACGTCGCCCAGGCATTCACGTTGGGGCTCGATCATAAGGCGCAGGACAAGGCATTCAAGAAGCTGGAGAAGGAGCATCGGCTCTATTCCCATCACATCAAGCAGGAGCTCGGTGCGACCGATCGGGAGGTGGGCGTGCTGCTCGACTTCGTCGGCGCAGATTTGTATCGCGAGTGCGGCGGATCCATCGTGGTCGATCTGTTCGGGACGTCGCATGTGGTCTCGAATCCCGCGCTGTTGAAGCAGATCGCAGCCGACAAATTGGCGTCGACCTGCGACAAATTGAAATCTGATGGCTGGAGCTGGGCGAAGCTGCTGTCGGATCTTCCTTCAGGCGCGCGATGGTGGAGGCAGTCGGCGCCCAAGAGTTTAATCTACGAAGGCGACGAGCAGGAGCGGCTGTCGAAATTGAAGGACGATCTCAATACGGTCGAAGCGCGTTATCAGGATGATGAGGACTTCGACCAGGATGAATACGATACCGCGACCGATCGCCTGACCGCCGAGATTAATGCTCTAGAGGACACGGTACTTTGCCGATCGTTCTCTGACAGGCAGAAGGCGAAGGCGGGATGCATCGTCGATATCGATGACGGCAAACTGTCCATTCTTTATGGAGTGCTGGAACCGGAGGAAGCTTCGGCGTCGAAATCGAAGTCGACTTCGAAATCTTCGGCGAAGGGTGAAACCGGTGAAGCGGCCGAACCGGCGATCTCCGGTGCTCTGACGTTCCGTCTCTCGGAGCAGCTCACCACGGCAACCGCCACAGCGCTGGTGCAAGATCACGACCTCGCGCTCTCCATACTTCTGGCGGGCTTCGCGTGTTACGACAGCGGAGGCATGAAACTGTCCGTCGGCGGTATGGATTCTCGCAATCTCGACCTGCTCGGCTCCAAGGAAATGCCGCAGGCGCTGGCGATGGTGCGGAAATTGAAGCTTGCCGAACGGCTCGCCCTGGTGGCCGAGGTGGCCGCGGCCGCGCTCGATTTCCGGAATCAGCCGCTCGATGCCGACAAGGACGATAAGTATCACGGGCCGCGCGCGATCTGCGATGCGATCGATCCGACGGCTCTCAATGCCGCGTTGCGCGGCGCTTTCGACGCCAAGGACTATTTCAACGGCGTCAGCAAGGCACTGTGCCTTGCGGCGATCACCGATGCGATGGGCGACGATGTCGCCCGGCAGCAGTCCAAGAATCCGAAGGGCGACATTGCGGCGTTTGCGATCGCCAACGTGCCGCAGACCGGATGGCTGCCGACGCAGTTGCGCGCCAAGGGCTATGACGGGCCTCCTGTCATCAAGGCAAAGCTCTCGGCGCCGGCGCCGCGCAAGGCAAAGAAGGCGTCGCCAAAGAAGCCGGCGGCGAAGAAGGCCGTGAAGAAAGCCGCGAAAAAGAAAAGGGCGGCCTGACCGAACGACGACGGGGGCATCGAGCATGACCGGGGAATTGCACGACGGCGTGGTGGCGTTTCGGACGCTGTCGCACGGCCGTGAAGCGGTCATGCTCGGCCGCGTCCAGGTCGGCGAGATCATGCCGACCGACGGCGACCGATTTGGTGCGTGCTTTCGCCTTACGCTGCCGGACGCCAGCGCGACCTCGTGGCGGCCGGCACGCGACATTCCCGCAGCGCGGCGGCTCGCACTCATCAAGATCAACGATTGGCTCGATGCCGCCGATCTGCGGCCGAACGGTGCGGCATGATCGAGCCCGGCAAATCGACCCTCTGGCGGATGCGAATGGCGGCGGCGGACGAAGCGACGCGGATTGAGATCGCGCAGGACGCGCGCGTGCAATCGGGATTGATACGGGAGCCGCTGCCCGATCAGGTGGCCAAGCGGGACGACTTCGCCGGCATCGTCCGGCTGATCGACGCGATCATGGCGGACACCGTAATCCTGGAGCGTCTGCCGAAATGAGCCGCTTTACCGATCAGGAGCTCGACGAGATCAAGGCCCGCAATCATGTGGCCGATGTCGCCGGCAGCTATGTGAAGCTGCGGCGCATGGGCGGCCGCCTGGTCGGGCCGTGTCCGATCTGCGGCGGCCGCGTCACCTCGCAGCGCTTCGAAGTCTTTACCGATGCGTCGACCTGGGCATGTGCCGTCTGTGAGGACGGCGGCGATGTGATCCGCCTGGTCGAGAAAGTCGAAGACTGCGATTTCCTGCGCGCCGTGGAGCGGCTGGGCGGCCGCGTCGCGGGCGATCCGGAGCAAGCGAAACGATTGTTCGAAGAGCGCGAGGCGAAGCGCCTGGCGCGCGAGAAAACGTCCGAGCAGTATCGCGAAAATGAACGACGACGATTATGGCGGCAGTGGAAGTCGGCGCTACCGATCGCCGGCACGCCCGTTGCCGACTATCTGGCTGGCCGAGGCCTTCAGATTCCGGAACCGTGTCCCGGCCTGCGATATCTGCCGTCGGCGATCTATTACCATGGCGAAACGGTCGACGCGCGTGGCAACAATTCGCCGCGGGCATTGCATAGTGGTCCGGCGATGCTGGCGGCCTTCATTCGTCCGGATGGCAAGTTCGGCGGGCTACATATCACCTGGCTGAGCGCCGATCGGCCGCCGGCGAAGCTCGAACTGCCGGATCCGGATAGCGGCGAAATCGTGCCGGCGAAAAAGATGCGCGGCTCGAAGACCGGCGCGAGCATTCTCGTCCATGGCCTGGCGCCGGCGGCCATTGCGGAAGGCGCTGCGCCGCCGCGCCGTCTCGTCATCGGCGAGGGGATCGAGACGGTGCTGTCCATTCTCACCGCCTTCGTGCTCGCCGGCCGCGACATTTCGGATATGGAGTTCCGGGCGGCCGGCGATCTCGGCAACCTGGCGGGCCGGGCGCGCGAGACGCTTCCGCATCCGGAACTGAAGCGGCCGGATGGCCGTGCCCAACGCGTGCCGGGTCCGGTGCCCGATCCCGACGACAACGGATTGTCGATTCCGGATTCAGTCGAGGAGATCATCCTTCTTGGCGATGGCGACAGCGAGCCGCTGCTCACGCAATACGCGATGACGCGTGCCGCACGGCGCTACACCAAGCCCGGACGGATTATCCGTATCGTGTTCGCGCCTGATGGCCTCGACTTCAATGATTTGCTGCAGGAAGAAGACGCATGAAGGGTGCCACCAAGATCCTGCAGCTCGTCGATGATGCGCCGGCGTTCGATGACGCGGCCGCCTCGGCCGAGACGTCGACGGCGATCGACAACGCGGTCCGCCAGTTCGGCCTGGCCGAGCTCGATGCGGAACTGGCAAAGGTGCGCGCCAGCGAAGGCGACGGTCGATCGCCGGCGCTGGCGGCCGCGGCCGAGGCGATCGGCCAGCTCGTCGCGGCCGGCGCCCTGCACGATGGCTTCGCGCGCGCCGCGCTCGAGGACGCGGCCGCGGCCACGGGACTTGTCCGAGATTTGAAGCTTCGCGCGGTCAAGTCGGCAATCTCGGCCGCGCTGAAGGCCGGACAGAAACAGCCTCGCGATCTTGGCAAGATCCGCCGCGAAGCGGCGGGACCGAAACGTCGGCCGCGACCAGCGGCCGTCCGTAAATCTTCTTCCTCTGCCGCCGCTGTTGCTTCGTCGACGTCTTCTTCGTCGTCTTCCGCTGCCGTTTCCCCCGCGCCCCCCGCCGAGGAGGGCGAATCGAAAAGCTCCCAAACGGGAGCTAGCGCCTCGACCGCATCAACCGGGGGGACCGGGGGCGGCGATCGCAAACCCCGCGTCGACGAAACCGAACGGCGGCGCAATCTGCGGCTTGCATTCTTTCCACTCACCGATCTCGGCAACGCCGAACGCTTCCGCGAGCGCTACCGCGACCGGTTATTGTGGTGCCCTGCCGTCGGCTGGCTGGCATGGGACGGCAAGCGCTGGAGCCGCGACGGTGCCGACGATCTGGTGAAGATTGCCGAACACGATACGGTGCGGGCCATTCAGGATGAGGCCGACGAGGTCCGCGAGAGCGGCATCGAGGGTTCGGACGAGGGCGGTCGCGACTTCATCATCGACGGTGATGATGACGATCCCGTCATGTACTCCCACAAGATCGCCAAATGGGGCCGGATGTCGGAGGCGATCGGGAAGCTCGGCGCTCTCTCCAAGCGCGGCGCACCTTATCTCGCGATATCGATCGACAAGCTCGACGCAGACAAGATGAAAATCAACGTCAACAACGGGACGCTGGTCGTCAATCGCCGCGCAGAAGGCGACGTCGTCAGCTTTCAGGAACACGATCCGGCCGACCTAATTACGAAGATCGCGCCCGTCGACTACGACAAGAATGCGCCATGTCCGGAATACGACAAGTTCCTGCAGCGCGTACAGCCCAGCGCGGAGATGCGCGCTTTCATCCACCAGTGGCTCGGCCTGTCGATGACGGGCGACGTCTCAGAACAGAAGCTCGCCTATTTCTACGGCAAAGGCGGCAACGGCAAGTCGGTGCTGGTGGATGCCTGCAGCCATATCGTCGGCGACTATGGCGAGACGGTGCCGATCGAGACCTTCCTTGATCACGGCAAGTCGCGCGGCGCAGGGCAGGCGACGCCAGACCTCGCAATCCTGCCCGGCGTCCGGATGCTGCGCACATCGGAGCCCGAAAAGAATTCAAAGCTCGCCGAGGCGATGGTGAAGCTCGTTACCGGCGGCGAACCGATCCAGGCGCGGCATCTGAACCGCGACTTCTTCAAGTTCTATCCGCAGTTCAAGCTGACCATGTCGGGCAACTACCGGCCGACAATATCCGGCACCGATGAAGGCATCTGGCGACGATTGCGACTGGTGCCGTTCAACGTCTCGATCCCGAAGGAAGAACGCGACACGCATCTTCCGGAGAAGTTGCGCGCGGAAGCGTCTGGCATCCTCAACCGATTGCTCGATGGCCTGCGGTCATGGTGCGACAAGGGATTGATCGAGCCGGACGAGGTGACGCTGGCGACGGCCGAGTATCGCTCCTCGAGCGACAGTCTCGGCCGCTTCCTGTCGTCATGCGTCGCCGACGCTGCCGGCGAGCGTGTGCAGTCGTCGGTGCTGCATCAGGTCTACGAAGCGTGGTGCAAATCGTCCGGCGAGACGGCATGGAAGAACAAGGGCTTCACCATGGCCATGGAAGATCGCGGCTACAAACGGAAGCAGTCCGATGTGATGTGGTTTCTTGACATCAAACTGATCCGACATGTCAGCGACTTCATCGATAACGACGGCAATCCGGTGAAAGTCACCGAGGATGGTGTGAAACAGGAGGTAACCGATCCGGGCGACGTTCCGTTCTGATCCTCCCATCCTCCCATTTTCGGGAGCGTGACGAGGTAACTAAGTTATTGAGTTGATTGCATTCGGGAGGGTTTGGGCGATTCGGGAGGGTTTTTCTTTGTACATGCGCGCGCAGGCGCGCAGGCGCACGAGAACATCATTGTAAAAACCCTCCCAATCCTCCCAATCCTCCCCATGAATTAAAGAAACCCCTTAGTACCAAGGGTTTTCTAACCGGGAAGATCGTTTGAGAGACTTAGGCAAGCTCCCATTGATCCTCCCGGCTTAAATGTTCTTACGCGGAACATTTAACGGACGTGAGACCGGCATCGCCGGAAGGCCAGCAAATCGAGGGGATATCGACTTGTTGGAGCTCTTTGATGAAATTGCCCTGCGCATTCTCGCCTGCCGTCATGGCTGTGCTGGCGAGGCCTGCAGCGACATACGATCCCCGCGATGCCGAAATCATCCCGGGCGTTATTCCGAAGTGGTACGTGGTCAAGGTTTATCCGGGTGCGGAGCGGAAGGTTGCAGACGAACTGATCGCACGCCGGTTCGGGATCTTCATTCCCGAAAGCGAAAAGACCGTTGTGCGGCGTGGCCGCAAGGTCGATCGCGTCGAACTGATGTTTCCGGGTTATATCTTCGTGTTCGTGTGGGATGTGCTGCAGCACCGCTCGCGCATCGAATGCGTGCCTGGTGTGACTGGATTGATCTATGACGACGGCAAGCCCGCTGTGATCACCGACGACAAGATCGATATCATTCGTGCTGTTGAGAATGGTGAGCGGCCACTGGTGAAGGAAACGACCAATGGCAAGCGCGGACGTCGACGACGTAAGCGTGCGGCGGTCGATATGGAAATCGTCAGTGTGAAACCGTGGTCGGCGTTTGCTGATGATCTCATTGCTCTTGACTCGCAAGGACGGAATCAGTCCTTGATGCGTGCGTTGGGCCTCTGCTCGTAGCTGCCTCGGTTGGGGACGTGCTCGTAGATGGTGGACTGGAGTAGCAACGCCTGCTCTGCCAAGCCGTTAATGTGCCCAAAGCAAAAGCCCCGCCATCGTGCGGGGCTTTGTCGTTCTAGGGTGTGAACACGACTTTCGCAATGAACGCCATCAGTTGAGGAGGCGGTCATGAAGTGACCTCCAAATGTACCCCTTGAGGATAGAGCCCGGCACGGCAACGTGTCGGGCTTTTGTTTGCATAGGATGTGCGGCATCGCCTCGCGTTGTCGCTGCCCTCCTTGGGCGTTTCCTCCCTAGACTTGAAGGGCCGCAGCGTTTGCCGGATGCTGCGGCCCTATTTTTAGATGCCGTCACGTCCGCCAGTCTTCCGTGTAAGACCTCAGCCCAGTAGGCAGGAACAAGCGGTCTATGACCAGCGGCGAGGCACTGCTCGCGAACGTGGCTATGACGCTCGATGGGACAAGGCGTCGCTCGACTTCAGGGGAACCAATCCTCTCTGCCTCGGGTGTCAGGCGATCGGACGCACTGTTGTTTCGCAGGTGACCGATCACGTCGAGCCTCACAAGGGCGATATGATCAAGTTCTGGAATGCCAAGCGATGGCAACCCACATGCTGCTGGCACCACGACGTAGTGAAGCAGCAGCTTGAACGGATGTATGAGCGCGGAGAGATCACGGTTGATGATCTCTGGCTCAACAGCGACGTCGCCGTTCGCCTCACTCTCGAACTGATGGGGTAGGGGGCGGGTCAAAAGTCCGGAGCCTAAGGGCCGGGACCGGTGGGTTAGTGCCGATAAAAATACGGGCGAATTGGCCGAAACTTTTTTTTATGAGGATCTCCGAGCGTGAAAGGCCGCAAGGCACAACCCCAGCTGCAGGCCGCGAAGGCCGATCCGGCCAAACGGTCGCGTCGGACCAACGCGCAGAAGGCGATCGACGCCATCGAGCAGCGCGCGCAGCTCGCGAAGGAGCGCGCCGCGCAGTTCGCCGTGGGGCAGGCCGACGTCGTCATGCCAGCGTTCATGTCGGAGAATCCGCAGTATGCCGGCGCCGCCGCGGTATGGCGCTATCACGTCGATCTGCTGAAGCAGCGGAATTTCTGGGGCGCAGCATTCATCGGTCCGTTCACTGGCTTCTGCATCTACTACGACGAGTTCCTGGCTGCCGATCGGGAAGTCAAGCAGAAGGGCTGGGGCGTCGAAGGTCGATCGACGTCGGGCGGGCAGCGTTTCTGGAAAAACCCGGCAGTCGAAGTCCGCGATCACGCCTTCGCTCGCGTCATGGAATTGTCGACGCGCTATGCGTTCACGCCTCTCGACCTCTACAAGCTGGAGCGCGAGTCCGCTGCGGCAGCTGGCGGTGGAAACCGGCCGCCGGCCAACGGTGGACAGCTGCCGTTGTCGGAGGATGAATCGCCATCGCCTTCGTCGGTTGCAGCGAGCGATGACACGTTCGGACCTGGCGCGATGACGGCGTTCGATGGTGAGCCGCCGCCTGGCCACTACAATTGATCCTGCATGTCGGACATTGCCGCCGCTGCACCTGCGGTTATGGCGGAGCCGGAATGGGTCACCCGCGCCGCCGACGAACATGGATGGACGTGGGTTCGCATCAACTGGCAGCGCGCCGGCGCACAACCGGGCTTCTGGTACGACGAACGAAAGGCGGATGTCGCGGTTGCGCGCTTCCCCAAGTATTTCAAGCTCACGATTCTGCATTTCGCCGGCGTGCCGTTCAAACCGTCGTTCTGGCAGGAATGCATCGTCCGGCTGTTCTTCGGGTGCAAGATCCCGGTCGAGATCATCGACCCGCGGACGCATCAGAAGTCGCGACGATGGGTCCGGCTGTTTCGAGAGTTGCGTCTATGGGTGCCGCGCAAGGCGGGCAAGACCGAGTTTCTCGCCGCTCTCGCGCTGCTCGTCTGGTACTACGAGGGATTGATCGGCGGCGAAGGCTATTGCTTCGCTCGCGACGAGAAACAGGCCGCCCAGGTGTTCGGCCGCATGTCGGCAATGATCGGCTCGTCCGATCCACTCAAGTCCGATCTGCGCGTTTATACCGACAAGATATGGTGCCAGAATTTGCTGGCACCGTTCTTCCGGATCACATCCAAGGCCGAGGGCAAGCACGGTCGCGTGCCATACGTCACGGTCGGCGACGAGATGCACGAATGGAAGTCGCGCGATCTCGCAGACAACCTGCGGCAGGGCGAGGGGCCTCATCTGCAGCCGGTGCGGTTGTATGCATCGACAGCCGGTCTGACCTCGCAGACGGTCGGCCGCGAGATGTTCGACGAGAGCGTGAAGATTCTCGACGGCGCGCTCGACGACCCGACCATCCTGGTCGCGATGTTCGCAGCTGGTGTCGACGAGGACTGGAAGGACGAGAAGGTTTGGGCAAAGGTCAATCCGAACCTTGGATTGAGCCCCACCATCACCTTCATGCGGCAGGAGCTGGCTAAAGCGAAAGCAAACCGCGCGGCTGAGGCAAAGTTCCGTTGCTACCACCTCAATCAGTGGGTGGACGAGATCCAGTCCTGGATCAGGTTGCCGGAATGGGACAACTGCGTTGGTGCGGCGGATGGTTGGCGGCAGTGGTTCGACGAGATCGAGGAAGGCCGCAGCTGTGTTGTCAGTTTCGATGCGACCGAGACGCATGACTTCGCATCGTTGTGCTGGCGCTTCCCGCCGATCGAACCGGGTGAAAGGACGAAGTATCTGTGGAAGTTCTTCCTGCCCGAGCAGACGATTGTCGAGCGTGGCCAACGCGAAAACCGCGCCGCCGAATATCAGCGCTGGGTCGATAGCGGTGCGCTGATCTCGGTCCCCGGCGGCGTCTTCGAGCTGCGGTACGCGATCAAGGAAGTCCGGCAATCGATGCAGCGCTGGAATATCGAGCGCATCGGTTACGACCCATGGAATGCGAATTCGTTCTACACGGAGCTCGTCAACCCAACGACCGACGATCGGCCGATCCCGGAAGACCTCTTCGTCAAGATGAGGTTTGGGCATCAAAGCCTCGGCGAGGCGACCAGGCGGTTCGAGACGGCGATCGGCGCTGGCGCGATGCACCACGGCGGCAATCCCATCATGCGAATGATGGTGAAGCACTGCCATGTCAGGTTTGACGAGAACATGAATATCGTTCCGGCGAAGAAAAAATCCCGCAACGCCATCGACGGCGTGGTGGCGGCGGTCATGACGGAAGCGCTGGCGGCGGCATCTGCAGAGGGGCCGTCCGTCTATGAAACCCGCGGGCTAATCGAGATCGACATCTGATGGGCTACTTCAGCACGCTTGCGCAGGCGATCATTGGTCGGCAGACGGCGGCCGCAGATGGCCGTGATCTTTCGGCCGTGAACTTCGGGCCGTCCGATAGCGTCGGCAACGAGCAGGGTTGGCTGGCGCGTGCGATCGACGGTCGGAAAAGCAAATCGTCGATTCAGGTCAGTGAGTACATCGCGCTGCACCTTCCCGTAGTCTGGGCCTGCGTCAATCGCATCGGCAATCCGGTTGCGCGCTTTCCGATGAAGATCATGCAGCCGAAATCCAGCGGCGGCGGATCGGTCGAGGTAACTCAACACCCGATGTCCGGCCTCGGCCTCCGCATGAACGAACGCATGTCGTCACGTAATCTTCGCAAGACCTGTCAGGGGCACGCGTTACTGTGGGGTAACGGCTATTGCGAGATCCAGCGCAACCAGGCCGGAGAGGCGATCGGCATGTGGCCGTTGATGCCATGGGTCACCGGGCCGCGCATCGAGGGCGGCGATTTCTTCTACCGCACCAGCATCGAGGGCCGGCAGTACCGCCTTGAGCCGCAGGACGTGGCCCACATCATGGATTTGTCGACCGACGGCTATATCGGCAAGTCGCAGATCGCGATGGCCCGCGAGGCGATCGGCATGGCGCTCGCGATGGAGGAATTCGGCGCGAAATTCTTCGCCAACGACGCCAAGTCCGGCGGTTTTCTGTTGCATCCCGGTCGGTTGTCTGCGAATGCGCAGTCCAACCTCGGCGGTCCCGCGAAGAAAGGCGAGCGCACCGATGGTGGTGCCGCGCTTGAAAAGCAGGGTGGGCTCGACAACGCACATCGCGTCAAAGTGCTCGAGGAGGGGATGAAGTTCATCCAGACGACAATTCCGCCCGAGGATTCACAGTTCCTCGGCAGCCGGGAGTTTCAGACGGCCGAGATCGCCCGCATCTACGACGTGCCGCTGATCCTGTTGCAGAGCCACCAGAACACGACGACGTGGGGCAGCGGCATCGAGCAGTTGATGATCGGATTCATCCGACAGACCGTGGCGCCGTGGATCGGCGCGTGGGAGCAGGAGCTGAATTACAAGCTGTTCACGGCAGCGGAGCGTGCGCGCGGTCTCTACGTCAAGTTCAACATGAACGAGTATCTGCGCGGCGACAGCGCCGCGCGCGCGACGTTCTACCGCGAGCTCTTCCAAGTCGCGGGGATTTCGCCGAACAAGATCCTTGAGCTGGAAGACATGGACGGCATCGGTCCCGACGGCGACGAGCACTTTGTACCGGCCAATTTCACAACCTTGAAGCGCGCCGTAAATCCGCCGCCGCCGCCGAGCGGCGCCGCGGTGACCGAACAGGTGAGGGAAAACGCATGAAGTACGCTCATATCCTTCTGATGGCAGTCGCCGAAATCTGGGCGATGCAGGCCGAGAAGCTGCAGGCGATCGTCGATCTCCTGGCGATGCAAGCCGCCGGCGGCAAGCTATCGGCCGAAGAGATCGAGGCTCGCATCAGCAAACAGACCGAACAGCAAGTTGCGCGGTCCGAAGGAGCGGTCGCAATCTTGCCGATGCGCGGCGTCATCGCCAACCGCATGCCGTTGATGGGCAATGTTTCGGGAGGCGGGGGAGCCAATGCCGAGCAGCTCGGCGCGCAGCTTCAAGCGATGCTGGCTGACTCCGCCATCAAGGCAATTGTGCTCGACGTGGATTCTCCGGGCGGTAGCGTCGCCGGCACCAGTGAACTGTCGTCGATGATCTTCAACGCACGCGGCCGCAAGCCCATCGTCGCCCAGGTCAATGCGAATGCGGCCAGCGCCGCGTATTGGATTGCCAGCGCGGCGGACGAGATCGTCGTGACGCCTTCCGGGCAAGTCGGCTCGATCGGCGTGTTTGGTGTGCATGACGATATTTCGAAGGCGCTGGCAACTCAGGGCGTCACTCGATCGCTCATCAGCGCTGGAAAGTTCAAGGTGGAAGGCAATCCGTTCGAGCCATTGGGCGATGACGCGCGCGCAGCGATGCAGCAGCGCGTCGATTCCGCTTATGACACGTTTGTGCGGGATGTTGCGCGCAATCGCGGCGTATCGCTCACGGCCGTCCGCGACGGTTTCGGTCAGGGACGCATGGTCGATGCGGCCCCGGCTGTAGCGGAGGGCATGGCCGACAAGGTCGGCACGATGCAGGAAACGCTCAGTCGCTTTGGCGTGTCGCTATATCCGACGGAAAAGGCAAAGCCGACGACCCGTGCCTTCGCCATCGAACGTGAGCGCCGGGCTCTCGATTTCAATTCCTGAATAGTTCGCCGTTCGGCGACTTGCGTTCCCACGTGCCGGCGTGGGTTCGCTTTCCTATGCCGGCATCACACGGAGCGATTCTCCAATGTTCACCAAACGCAATGTCGTTCTGTTTGCTGCGGCAGCAACGGCCTTCATCGTCGGCAGCTTGATCTGGTCTCACTACGATGCGATGGCGGTCGCCGCTGCGGGCGGTCTCAAGATGCTGATCGCGAATCCGCCTGCGCTGGCGGCAACGCTCGGCGGCAACCTCAACGCGTTGCTCGAGCGGCGTTCCGCGATCGTCGCCGAAATGGGGGCTCTTCTCGACAAGGCCGAAAAAGAAGATCGCGACCTCTCGGCGGAGGAAATCGCGGCTTATGACAAGCTGAAGGGCGAGAAAGCCAGCCTCGATACCCGCATCGCTCGCCTGGAAGATGTCAGTGCGTCGACTGCGCAGCTCGCCCAGGCCCGGCCGGCAATCGCTGCCCGCAGCGGCATCGTGCACCCGCCGGCGCCGGAAGCCGCGCGCGAGTTCGAGAACATCGGCCAGTTCATGCATGCCGTCCGGTTCAATCCGAACGATCAGCGCCTGAATTTCGTCGAGAGCGCCGGCAGCAACGCGGATGATCTTTCCGCCGAAATGCGGATGGATAATCAGACGCAGGGCGGCTTCATGGTGCCGACGCAGCTCCGGACCACCATCATGTCCGTGCCGGCACAGGATGCTCTGGTTCGCCCGCGCGCGCAGGTGATCGAGGCCGGCAGTCCGCCGGATGCCGGTGTCACCATGCCGGCGCTGGATCAGACCGGCCAGAATCCCGCGAACATGTTTGGCGGCATTCAGGTCAGCTGGATCGGCGAGGGTGATGAAAAGCCGGAAACCGACGCCAAGCTGCGGGAGATCAGCCTCGTTCCGAAGGAAGTTGCTGGCTTCGTCACGATCACCGACAAGTTGCTCCGCAACTGGCAGGCGTCCAGCAGCTTTATCGAAGGGCTGCTGCGTGGCGGTGTGACGGCCGCTGAGGACTTCGCGTTCCTCCGTGGCGACGGCGTTGCGCGGCCGCTGGGCATTCTCAATGCCGGTGCCGTCTACTACGTCAATCGCGCGACGGCGAACCATGTGACCTACGCCGATGTCGTCGGGATGGTGGCACGGTTGCTGATGCGCGGCGGCACTTCGCCGGTATGGTCGATGCCGCAAGCCGCGCTGCCCGATATCGCCAGCCTGAAGGATGAAGCTGGCCGATATATCTGGAAGCCCGATGCCCGCGATGGTTTCGCTGGCACGTTGCTCGGCTATCCGGTCCGCTGGAACAACCGCTCCGTCGGCCTCGGCACCAAGGGCGACATCATCCTCGCCGACTGGTCCTACTACCTAATCAAGGACGGTTCGGGTCCGTTCGTGGCGGCGTCCGAGCACGTCAAGTTCACCTCGAACAAGACCGTCATCAAGATCTTCTGGAATGTCGATGGTGCGCCCTGGCTCACCGCGCCGATCAAGGAAGAGAACGGCTACCAGGTCTCGCCGTTCGTCGGTCTCGACGTCCCGGCCGGCTAGTCGCCGCGCGATACCCTCTGCAGCCCGGCGCCGCCGGGCTGTTCTGCTTTCCCGCAATTCAACAGAAAGGTCCGCACATGCGTGACTACATGAATACGCTCCACGTGGTGCGTGCGATCAGCCCGCAGGCTGCACGCACCGACAACACCGCGATCGTGTCGCAGATCATCGATCGCACCGGCTTCGATGGCTTGGTCTTCGCGCTCAACATCGGCGCAAATACCGACACCAACGCGACTTTCGCCGTCCTGGTCGAAGACGGTGACGCCGCCAACCTCTCGGACGCGGCCGCGGTCGCTGACGACAAGCTGACCGGCTCCGAAGCGCTCGCCGGCTTCACGGCGGCCGACGACGACAACAAGGTGCGCAAGATCGGTTATGTCGGCTCCAAACGATACGTGCGCCTCACCATCACGCCGACCGGCAACGACTCCGGCAACATCTTTGTGACGGCGCTGGCTCTGCTGTTCGGCAGCAGATACGCGCCGACGCCAAATCCGCCGTCCTGATCTCGTCGAAGGCGGGCGGCTCGACCTCGGGCCGCCCAAGATTCCAAACCATAGATTTCATCAGGAGAAATGCCCATGCGTGTCGTGGCCGAATTCGTCGATGCCCGGACCGGGAAGCGTTACCTTCCCGGCGACGGCAACAATATCGATCCCCCGCTGACCGAGGAGCAGTTCGAGCGGCTTAAGAAATCCGGCTGTCTGAAGGACGGCACCGAATCCAGCGGATCGACCGCGGCCATCTCTGATAAGTCGCCGCTGGAGGTCATGACGGTTGCGGAGCTGCAGCAGCTGGCGGCATACAACAAGATCGATCTGGGCGATGCAAAAAAGAAGCCCGATCTCATCACGGCGATCGAGGCAGCGCTGGCGGCAAAGAACCTGCGCGTCAATGGTCCAACGATAGGCGAGTTCGTTGCGGCTGGATACAAGGCCAGTGCCTATCCGCCGGGCGGATATGCGCTGAAGAGCTCGCAGGACGAAATCGACGCCGCCATTGCGGCCGAGAAAGCGCAGTCGACCTGACATGCGCCTCGTCCTGGTAACCGCACCATCTGCGGAGCCGCTCACGGCTGCCGAGGCGAAGGCTCGCCTCGGCATCGGTGCGGAAGTCTCTGACGACGTGATGAACGCTTTCATCAAGGCGGCTCGCCAGACGATTGACGGCTGGAGCGGTTGGCTCGGCCGCGCGCTAGTGCGCCAGACATGGAAGATGATCCTCGATCGTTTCCCCTCCGACTGCGGGGGAGAGATCACCATTCCATTGCCGCCGACGCTCGACATTGCCGAGATCAAGTATTTCGACGTCGATGGTGCCGAGCAAACGATCGAAGCTCCTGGTTATTTCTTGCTGCCTGGGGAGCCCGGGCGCCTGTATCCCGCGATCGGCTCGACCTGGCCGCACACCAAGCGTCAGCCTGGCGCCGTCGAAATCTCGTTTATCGCCGGCTTTGGCGCTGCGGGAAGCGACGTTCCTGAGCCGATCCGGAATGCGATCGTGCTGATGGTCAGTAATCTCCGCTCGCTGTCGGCTCGAAACCTGTTCATCAGCCAGGATACGGTCGACGGCGTCGGATCGAAACAGTACATCGTCGGCGGCAATGCGGGCGCCGCGATCGACGCAGCAGTAGCATCGCTGCTCTCGACCTATCGGGTGTTTGCATGACCGCAGACGAAGCGATCGCGCAGCACCGCGCGTTCCTGGCCGAGATCGGCGAGGATATCCTGATCCGCCGCGTCGGCGTGCCGGACGTCACGGTGCGCGCGCGCGTCATGGGATATCAGCCGAAAGAGCTGATCGGCACCATCGCCCAGGGCGACGTCAAGATTATCGCCATGGCGGAAGCGCTCGCCGATCGCCTTCCGCTAACGACCAACGATGCCGTCGTGGTGCGCGGCAAGGAAATCTCGATCAAAGCGGTTGACGACAACACGCGCAGGATCGGCGGCACGCTGATCGCGCTCGAAATTCAGGCTGGCGACTGATGACGACGACCGCGAATGCGCGTTCTGCGCTGAAGGCGCGCGTCGGTGCGATCGACGGTCTGTCGATCTATTGGCAGGGCGACGTCGCGCCGATCCTTCCGGACACGCCGGCGCCGTTCGCGTTCATCATGTTCAATAACGACGGCTCCGGACGTCAGCCGGTCGCGTTCGGCGGCGGCCGTGGTCGCAACACCTATCGCAACCGCGCCAGCGTCGAGGCCTATGTGTTCGAACCGGTGCGCACCGGAACGCCGGAAAACCTTCTGGCGAATGCCGAGGCGATCGCTGCGCGGCTGCGCAGCTATCGCGACGATGTCGTGTCGTGCACGTCGGCCGATGTCATTCCGATCGGGCCGGGCTCGAGCCTCGCGGTGCCGGGACTGAGCGGTCCCGTCAACAACTACCAGTGCGCGGCCGTCGAGGTCGCGCTGACCTTCGACCAGATCGGCTAACCGCCGTCATCAGCCGCCGCGGGCGGTTTTCACCAACGGAGACCTATCATGTCGCTCGCCGAAGGCGTGTCCGCACGCATTGCGTTCAAGAAATATGCTACCGGCGTTATCACCGCCAACGCCGAGCCAGCCATCGCGACCAATCCCGGTGCGGCGGGTGGCCAGATCCTGCGCCGCGTATCCTCGTCGCTGAAGCTGGCGAAGGACACCTATCAGAGCAACGAAATTCGGTCGGATCGGCAGATTGCCGACTTCCGCCACGGCACGCGCCGCGTCACCGGCTCGATCTCGGGCGAACTGAGCCCGCTGACCTATGTCGACCTGTTCGAGGCGGCGTTTCGCGGCACTTGGGAAGCTGCGCTCGCGCTATCCGAGACCGACCTGACCAGCGTCGCGGCCGACGCCGACGATGGAACGCTGACCTTCGGCGGTGGCGATCCGGTCGCCCTGGGCCTGCGCGTTGGCCACGTCTTCCGTTTGACGGACACGTCAGCGCCGACGGATTCCGGCAACAATTTCGTGGTTCTTGGCTTCTCCGGCGCCAGCAACCGCACCGTAGAGGTCTATCCGCCTCCGCCGGCCGATATGACTGCCGACACTGCTTTCGATCTCGCGACGATCGGCAAGCGCCTGAGCGTCCCGTCGACCGGTCACGTCAGCCGCAAGTTCGCGTTCGAAATCTTCAACGAGGATATCGACGTCGCGCGGCTGTTCACCGAATGCCGGGTTGGCGGTTTCACCATGCAGTTGCCGGCGTCGGGCATGTCCACCATCGAGTTTCCGGTGATGGGCCGCAACATGCAGGTGCTGCAGGACACCGCTGCACCGTATTTCACGTCACCGGCCGCCGAAACGTCGACCGGCATCTTTGCCGCGGTAAACGGCCTGGTGCGCGTCAATGGAGTCACGCAGGGCGTCGTTACCGGCGTCAATATCCAGATGGACCTCAGTCCGTCATCGGACGCGGTCGTCGGTCAGAATTTCGTTCCCGAAGTCTTCCTTGGCCGCGCCAACGTGACCGGCCAGATGACCGCGTTCTTCCAGGATGGCGACCTTGTCGGTGCATTCACGGACGAGGATGAAGTCAGCGTCCTGCTGTACCTCACCACGGAAAGCGACCCCGACACGCCGGCCATGACGATCTTCCTGCCGCGCATCAAGTTCTCGGATGCCGACGTGGCGACGTCGGGTGAGGGCGGACAGTCGATCACGCTGCCGTTCCAGGCCCTCAAGTCGGCCGGCGCCCCCGGAATCGACGGCACCACCATTCAGATCGTCGATACCCAGATCGCGGCCTGATCCACCATCCCTGCCGCTACGGGGACACCCACTCGGCGCGCCAGCGTCGGGTGATCGCGATCGGACGGAGCCGCTGGCGGGCGGCTCCGTTCCACCTTCCGCCAAAGGAACAGTCCATGTCCTCCAAATTCGCTGCACTCGCAGCCAATGTCTCCCAGACTTTCAAGGTCGAGATCATCGACCAGGTCACCGACGCGCCGATCGTCGACACGGCCGGCAAAAAGGCGTTCATCGAAGTGCTGTCGACAGACAGTCGGGAGGGTCTCGCCTTCGATAAGGATAAGCGAGCCACTGTCCGGCGGAAGGCGATGAAGAGCCGGAATGGTATCGCAGATCCCGGCGACCAGCTCGAGGAAAACATCCAGAAGTGTGCCGCGCTGACCAAATCGTGGCACCTGGTCGACCCGGTGACGCGTGAAGTGATCGACGTGCCGTGCACGCCAGAGAATGCCGTCGAGCTTTACTCCGAACCGGGCATGAACTGGCTTTTCATTCAGGTCTGGGTGGAAGCGAGTAAGGCCGCAAATTTTATGACGCGCTCGTCGACGACCTCATCGGATTCGCCGAGCACCGGTTCCGCCGCGACCGTCAGCTAGGCGACGGTGCGACTGTCGGAGACCATGAGGACTCTGCCGCGAAGCAGTGGGCAAAGCTGAAGCGCAAGCCTGTCATGCCAGCATCCGAGGAGCCGGATTTTCCGTGGCCGCTGGAATATCTCTGGATCGACTTTCTGGAGATATCGATGGGAATCACATCGAACGGCTTCGGTCCGGCCTTGATCACCTGGGACGTTCTTCAATCCTGGTCGATGCTTCGCGGTATAGCGCTCGATCCGAAGGATGCGCTGGCGCTGATCAAGCTTGGTCACTCTCGAGCAACGATCCTTATAGAGAAGCCGAAGGATGCCGGTAAGAACAAAGATCGAGCCGATCGCAAAAGACATCAGCATCGTCGTCAATGAGATGCTGACGCCGGCCGCACAAAGCAGGGCGGTGGCGGACTTCGCGAGAGGCGAGATCGCGCAGGCTGACGATCTGAACCGCCGCATTCTTGGGCGGTTGCCGCCCAAGACCGTCACGGTAGACGGCCGAGTTGGTGCCTCACTTGAGTCGGTAAATCCGAACGGCCTCATTGTCGCTGAATGGGACATTGGAAATGATGTGCTGGCGTGGATAGGCCAGACCCTCTTGGATCGGTCGCCGCGTCTTAGCGGTGACTACCGCAAGGGCCACACTCTGTTCGCCGACGGTGTCGAGATTGCCCTTGGCGAACAAATCCCCAACGCGACCGAGTTCGTATTTATCAATCTTGTGCCATACGCGCGCAGGCTGGAGGTAGGAAAGACCGAAAGCGGTCGGGATTTTCTGATCTCCGTTCCGAACCGGATTTATCAGCGAACCTACAAAGATGCCAAAGCGCGTTTCGGCAATATCGCGAAAATCACCTTCGGCTATGAGACGCAGATTGGCGCATACACGCTGAAAAACAATCAGCGCGCGCGATCGTGGAACGCGAAGCAAGGCAAATGGCATTACCTCGCGAAACAGCGAGCAGATCGTGCCACGGGCGCTGCGGTGACTGCGCCGGCAATCAGGGTTTCGTTCAAGGATAGATGATGGCAGCTGTACAGGAAGCAGTTCGTCGCCTCTCGATTCAAGCGACCACGTCCGGCGTCGATCAGGCCGCCGCCAAGCTCGATAACCTTGCGGCCGCGCAGGATGGCGTCGCCGTGGCGTCATCTCGCACCGAAAAAGCAACGCTGTCTCTGGATTCGAAGTTCGCCTCGATCGAGCGGCGTTATGTCTCCCAGGTGCGGGCGCAGCAAGACTATGAGAAGACGCAGCGGCAAGTGAACGCTGCGGTCGCACAAAATCCAGCATTGCAGGATAGGGCAAATGTTGTGTTGGCGGCCGCTGCGGAGCGGTACGCACGTCTGACGGGCGCGGCCAACGACAATAGCAAGGCTCATGCTGGCCTTTCTACGCAGGCAATGGCTGCGCAACACTCAATCCGCAGTGTTGTCGAGCAAATGTTGCTCGGCATGTCTCCGTCGCAAGCACTCCTGGGCCAGATCAACCATCTTTCATACGCCGCCACGGGCCCCGGCGGTCTCTCTGGAGCGTTTAAGGAGGTCGGGTCAATCCTGGGCGGATTGCTCACACCGATGCGCCTTATCGGCGTAGGCGCGGCGGCAGCTGGCGTTGCAGCCTATGCTTCCTTCTCGTCCTGGAAGACCTATGCTCTCGCGATTGACGATGTGCGGCGAGTTGCAGGAACGACGTCGCAGGCGCTGTCAGGCCTCACGTCGGCGGCTGGATTCAAGGGCATTGGAAGCGATGATTTCCTTGCTGCATTCCGGCAGTTTGGCACCACTGTAGCGCAGGCGAAAATTGGTGTTGGTGACCTCGCAACGTTGTTTCGTGCAACCGGTCAATCGATCGGAACCACCCAGCAGACATTCGAAAAGCTTGCCGATGACGTTAAGAACGCGGGCGAAGATTGGCGCCGAATCCAGATCCTGCAGCAGGCCGGGCTTCCGACGACTCGAGCGTGGGTTGACTTCATGTCTCAAGGCGCGGCCGGAATTCGAGAGGCGGTGAAGCAAGCCAACGCATTCGGCGGGGCCGCGAATGATAACATGGTCCGGAGAGCCAAAGACTTTGAGGACTCCTGGCACCGCGGGATTACCAACCTCAAGACAGACTGGAACAACTTGTTCCTCAGCGTCTTCGGGTGGTTCGATGACCTGTCGAGCAAGGGCACGGCAGCTCTCATAAAGATCGCTTCATATTTGCCGAAGGCAATCCGGCCTGACGTGGTTGGCAACCTTTATCGAACGGCGCTTCAAGATAATGTGGGGTCGCGTTTGACCCAATCCAAGGCCGATGAGTTCTATGGATCGGTCAGCAACAAGTTTAAGCCCGATGCAGCTGCGGGCGGCGGGAAGACAACTCCTGATCCGAATGCAATCATTGCCGCAAATAGTCGATATATTCAGTCAATAGGCGTTCTGGGCGATTATGCGACGACCGAGCAGAAGGTTGCGGCGGCAAGTAAGCAGCTGGACAATCAATTTCTTCAGACCGGCGTCTCGGCCGGTAAACTGAGGGACGCAGTTCTCTTGGGTATCCGCGCCCAAGACGAAATGAATCGCGTTCAGCAACAAGCTCAGATTGGTGTATTCAACCTCGATGCGGCCAACAAAGCTGCCGCCGATACTCTGCAGACGTGGATCGATAAGAAGCTCCTCGATCCGACGAACGCCCAACAGATGGCCGCAGCTCAGACGTATCTCGCAAAAACTATTCGGGATACGGCGGATGCGTCCAAGGTAGCGGGGTCAGAGCTTCCACAGCTGCAGCAGGCGTTAAATGACGCATCTAGCGTTAACAAGCAGATTGACCAGTTTGCTACATCGTCGTTCAGCAGCATCACCACAGGCCTCGCCGACATCTTTGATGGGACCAAGACTGCGGGCCAAGGATTTGCCGATCTCGGGAAAACGGTAATCCGCGCTTTGGAAGAAATGCTGATTAAGATGTACATCGTAGTGCCGATTTTTAATGCACTCAAAGGTGCCCTCGGCGGCCTGTTCGGTTTCAGCGGCGGCGGCCTGGTCGACGCCGGCAGCTCAGCAAATCCGTTGCCTGGCCTCGATGCTTCTGACTATGGCCCGGGCTATGATAGTGGCGGCTATACCGGCGCCGGCGGAAAGTATCAGCCTGCCGGCGTCGTTCATGCCGGCGAATACGTATTCAATCAAACCGCGACGGCAAATCTCGGCGTCGGCTTCCTCGAAAGCCTGCACCGCAGCGCGATGCGCGGGTACGATGTCGGTGGGTTGGTAGCGCCGCCGGGTTCTAACGTGATCCCGTTCTATCGGCCGGCAAATGAAAACAATGGTGACCTGTCCGTCGTCGTCAACAACAACGGTGCGCCGGTCAAGGTCAAGGATGTGCAGCAGGTTGCGGATGGTCGCGGCGGCCGCCGTGTCGAGCTGACCCTCGACGATGCGGTTGCAACCGCTATCCAGCGGCCGGGATCTGCGACGCAGGGTGCGATGCGCAACACCTATCAGGCGCGCAAATCGGCGGTGAAACGATGAGCGTTCCAGTCTGGCCGTCCGATCTGCCGCAATATGTCCTGGTCGATGGCTTCCAGTCCGGCCCGCGCGGCAACCGTCTGCGCACCGCCATGGATACCGGACCCGGCAAGATGCGTCGTCGTGGTGCCAAGACCAAACCTGTGAGCTGCTCGATCACCATGGAGCCCGACGATCTGGCGCGGTTCTATCGTTTCTATGAGGATGATACGCTGAACGGCACGCTGCCTTTCCTGTTTCCGGACCATCAATTCGACGGCCTGGCGCTTGCAGACGAGAGTGGCGTGCCGCTGTTGACGGAAACGGACGTTCCGCTGCTGATCGAGTCCTGGTGGCTGGTGCAGTTCGGTGAAAACGAACCAGCCGACACCTACACCGATGGCCTGATCGCGCGCGTTGAGTTCGATCTGCTGGTGCTGCCATGACGACGCTTTCCGTCAGCACCCGCCGCAGCTTCAATGCCGAGTCCACGGATGATGTGCCGATCGTCCTGGTCGAGCTGCAGACCGCCGCCGGCACGCAGTACATCTCCAGCGATCCGACCGAACGTCTGTCGATCGACCCGTTGTTCTACGGCACCGTCCACAATGGCCAGCAATACAAGGCCATCTTCATGGCCGTGACCTGGCCGGACGATCAGGACAATGCGCCGCCGTCGACCACGCTGGTATTCGAGAACGTCGCCGAGGATATGGCGGCCGTGGCGCGCGCCGGCACGGATCAGTTTCCCGTGGTGCTCAAGCTGGTGATGTCGTCGAACCCTGATTTTGTCGAGGATCAGTGCACGCTGATCTGCACCGGGTCATCCTACAACGCGATGCAGGTCTCGCTGACAGTATCGCGCGAGCCGTTCGAATCCGAGCCGTGGCCGGCGCAACGCATGACGCGCGAGCGGTTTCCGGGGTTGTACCGGTGAAGAGGGCAATCCGGCGTGATCTTCGGCGCGCAGTACTGATGGCTGCGATTGCGGTTTTGATTTCGGTCGCCGTTTCTTGTCTCAGGCAGTTTTGAATGCACTGGTCATCCGGATATATCGGCCTGCCATGGCTCGATCTCGGCCGCACGCGTGCCGGTGTCGATTGCTGGGGTCTCGTGCGTCTGCCGTATCTCGATCGGCGTGGCATCGATCTGCCGTCCTACACGGACATCTGGTCGAGCTCGAGCGATCGGGCGGAGGTGGCTGCCATCATCGCCAACGACAAGACTCAGCTGCCGTGGCGCGAAGTCCCGATCGGCGCCGAGCGCGAGTTCGATCTGGTGCTGTTTCGTCGCGCCGGACTCGAGTGTCATGTCGGTATCGTCGCCGAGGCGGGCCAGATGCTGCACATCGTTGACGGCGCATTGTCCTGCGTCGAGCGGTTCGATCGCGGCCGCTGGCGCGCCAAACACACCTGCAGCCTGCGGCATGCCGGGAATCTCTGATGCGCCATGAAGTGATCGACAATCCGGTGCAGCTGATCTCGCTGCCGAACTTCGATGCGGTGCGTGGCCGCAAGACGCTGACGGTCAGCGCGTCTGCGACGATCGGCGAGATGGTGGCGATCGCGCGCAAGGACCTGAAGGCGTCGGACCGCGCGCGGCTTTACGTCACCGTCAACGGCGCCGAGATCCCGGCTGCGATCTGGCATCGGGTGCGCGCCAAGCCCGGCACGGCGGTCATCATCCGCCATCCGGTGCCGAAGAACGACACGCTGCGCAACGTGCTGTCGGTCGTGGTGCTGGTGGCAGCGGTCGCATTGGGCCAACTCTACGCCCCAGCGCTTGCCGGTTCGGTGCTCGGTGCCGCGTTCCCGGCAGGTATCACCGGATACGGTGCCCTGTCGGCGACGGCGGCAACCACGGGAATTATCGGGGCGGGAATCACCCTCGGCGTTTCCTTGGCCGGCAGCTTCCTTGTGAATGCGCTGATCCCTATCCGCGGTGCCAGCTCGGACAAGCCGACCGACGTCTACAGCATCACGGGCCTGCAAAACTCCGCCAATCCTGGCGGGGTCATTCCGTCGATCCTTGCCAAGCACCGCTATGCTCCGCCTTATGCGGCAACGCCCTATACCGAGATCGTCGGCGACGACCAGTACGTCATCGCGCTGTTTGTCCTGGGCCATGGCCCGCTTGCCTTGAGCGACCACAAGCTGGGCGAGACGCCGATCGACCAGTTCGAAGACGTCCAGATGGAGATCCGGGAAGGTTATCCCGATGACGACCCGATCTCGATCTACCATCAACAGGTGATCGAGGATCAGGTCTCGGTACAGCTGACCTATAATACTCCGGTCATTCGCTTGTCGCCGCGCGACGTTACCGAATTGTCGGTCGATTTCGCTTTCGTGCAGGGCCTCGTCCAGTACGACAAGAACGGCAGCAAAAAGGACTGGACCGTCAGCTTCCAGATCCAGCATCGCCTGTTGGGTGATGCCGACTGGACGCCGGTCTACGATCTCAGCGTCACCGCGGCCGACCAGAAGCTGATCCGCCGTAGCTATCGCTGGGCCGTGCCGGTGCGGGGCCAGTATGAGATCAAGATCACGCGCTCGACGGAAGACTCGACCGACAGCAAGATTGTCGACCGGAGCGATCTGGCGGCGGTGCGCGGCTTCCGGCCGGAATACCCGATCAACTTCGACAAGCCACTGGCGCTGGTGGCGCTACGGATCCGCGCATCGAACCAGCTCAACGGTGTCGTCAATAATTACAATTGCATCGCGTCGCTGCTCTGCCGCGATTACGACGCCGCCAGCGATACGTGGATCGTGCGGGAAACCAGTAACTCTGCGTCGCTCTATCGCCACGTCATGCAGGGGCCCGCCAACGTCAACCCGAAGGCCGATGACGAGATCGATCTGGCCCAGCTCGAGGACTGGCATGCCTTTAACGTCTCCCGGAACCTGAAATACAACCGGGTCCACGATTACGATGCGACCAGGCTGGAGGTGCTGGCGGACGTCGCCGGCGTCGGCCGCGCCGTTCCCCATGACGACGGCGAGACGTGGGGCGTCATCATAGATCGGCCGCAGACCATTCAGGTGGCGGCACTGTCGCCGCGTAATGCGTGGGATTTCCAGGGTGCCACGCCTTACGTCAAGTTACCGGATGCATTCCGCTGTCAGTTCATCGACGAGACCAATGGTTACGCGCAGGCCGAGCGCATTGTGCCGTTTCCCGGTGTCAATATCGACGAGGTCGAAATCACCGAGGATCTGGCGCATCCGGGGATTACCGATCCCGACCTGATCTGGATCGAAAGCCGGCGGCGGCAATATGAGGTACTGCATCGCCGATCGACCTACACCTGCAGCCAAGACTTCGAGTCCATGGTGCTGACCCGCGGCAATCTCGCGGCGCTGTCATCAGACGTGCTCGATCGCGAACAGGTGGCCGGACGCGTCAAGGCGATCAGTGGCCAGACCGTGACGCTCGATACCGCCGTCACGATGGAGGAGGGTGCGAACTACGCCTGCAAGATACGCCTGGCCGATGGCACCATCCTGCGCCGCACCGTGGCAACGCAGGCCGGGGAGGTCTGGAATCTCGCTGTGGTTGGCGATCTGAGCGGCGTCGCGACCGGCGATCTGTTCATGTTCGGCGAGGCCGTGCGCGGCGAAACGATCGACGTCATCGTCAAGGCGATTGAGCGTGGCGACAACCTGACCGGCAAGTTCACGCTTTATGATGCGGCACCGGAGATCGACGAGCTCACGGCCGCCGAAGTGCCGCCGGCGTGGGACGGCCGCGTCGGCCAGATCATCGATTTTTCCGGACTGCCGCCCGATGTGCCGGTGCCGTTCCGCGCACAATATGCGCAGGGCAAGCTCTCGGTATCGGTGCGGCCTGGTCCCGATCTCAGCAAGGTCTCGCCGGCGTCCTATGTCGTCGCACACCGCCTGCAGGGCGGCGGTGCCTTTACCGAAGTCTCGTTCCCGGTAGCCAACGGCGCGGTCGCGATCACCGGCTACGCGATCGGCAACAGCATCGAAGTGAAGGCCAAGGCGGTCAGCTTTGCCGGCGCCGAAAGCGCCTATTCCGACATCGTGGTGGTCGACGCGGCGCAGGGGCCGTTCGTCGACAACATCAACATCACAGCCGACTCCATCAACCTCAAAGCGGACAGTTTCTGATGCAGATAGTCAATCTGGGGACGGCGGCGAATGCCGGCGACGGCGATCCGCTGCGCACCGCGTTCGGCAAGGCGAATGCCAACGACGCCGAATTGCTCTCGGGCGTGCTGGGTGCGATCTGGGGACTGACGCTCTCGACGGCGGGTGCTTCAACCTCTTTCGGCGTGGCTGCAGGCGCGGCGACAGACAAGACCGGCGTCGCCGTGCTGCCGTTCGCAGCCGCGGTCACCAAGACCACCAGCGCCTGGGCAGTCGGGTCCGGCAACGGTTCGCTGGATACCGGCTCGATTGCCAACAGCACGTGGTATCACGTTCATCTGATCCAGCGCACCGATATCGATCCCGCCGTCACGGACGTCCTGATCTCGACGTCGGCCACAGCGCCGACCTTGCCGGCGAGCTACACGCTGTCGCGGCGCATCGGTGCCATCAAGACGAATGGCTCCGGACAATGGACCAAGTTCGTCCAGGACGGCGATCTGTTCATGTGGGATGTGCCGGTGACCGATGTGAATGCTGCGGCAAATCCCGGTACCGCGGCCGTACTGCGCGCGCTGAGTGTGCCGCCCGGCATCAATGTCACGGCGATCTTTCATGCGCGCTGCTCGACGGCGACCGCATCGTCTGCGGTTGCGACCATCTTCACCGATCCTGCCATTGCGGACACGGCGCCGGATTTCTTCAACTCACAGCAGATCGGCAACACGACGCTGTCGCCGTTCGCGAACCTGCGCGTTCGCACCAATACATCCCGGCAGATCAGGGCGCGGAGCAACTTTTCCGACGCGAACGTGGCGCTCACGGTCGTGACCGAGGGCTGGGTCGATACGCGCGGCCGGATGAACTGAGAGAGAAAACGAGCATCACATGAGCAATGAAGCTGGAATCCGGACCGTCAACGCGCCGACCGGAACTGTTGTCGCGGAGTTTCTCGGGCATCAGGATGATGGGGGCGTTCGCTCGTTGCGACGTTTCGCGCGATCCACAGTGTTGGGAGCGATCGAGGGCCAACTTGCCTCGCTTGCGGCCTCAATTCCTGACCCTTCCGAATTCAATGGCAACTTGCTGGTCTATAGCTCGGTCGCGTCATTGAATGCCGATCTGGCTCATGACCCGAACACGATGGCCTATGTCGTCGGGGATGCGGGTGGAGAAAACACGGATGGCATCTATCAGAAATCTGGCGCCAGCGGATCGGGGTCGTGGACTCGTATCGGACCGATCGGGCGACAGATCGTCGGCTCCGAATACAACGTGCTGACCAGCGCGGTTTACGAGCGCGCATTCCGGGGTGTCACACCGAAATTCAAGTCTGGCGATGCTCTGCCATATGCCAATGCGATTTCGTCCACTTTCAATGGCTGGGCGGTGCCGTTCCAATGGAGTGGGACGGCGTTCGATATGGTGCGGATCGGCGGGTATCTCGCCGAGGACACATCTCGGCCGCTTCGCGTCGTGATCTGGAATGCTGCTGGCACGGCGATGATCGCGAGCGGCATTGCGAAGATGACTTCCCTCGAAGGCTCGTTATGGGTGCAGCTCGACCAGCGAGTATCGGTCGACAACGCCTCTGCTGGACCGCTTTATCTCGCGGTTCAGGTATACGGTCCCGGTTCGCACCGGCTGTCGATGCATAAGGTGATCGGATACACCGACATCTCCGACCCCTCGACGTATCCGCAACGATACCATCTTACTTCCGGTTCGCTGAACGATCCTCTCAATACCGGCTGGGCGGCAGTGTCCGGGAATGTCGGTAGCCCGATTGCATTCGCATTGTACGACACCCTTTCGTTGACGAACTTGGGGCCATCGATCGTCTCGCCGGATGCTCTCAATCTGTCGCCTCGGCTTTATGGCGTCGTCGGCACTGAAATGAGCGTCTACTATCAGGCACTTCGGATTGGCCAGGGTCCCCGTCAGTGGGAGGTTAACGGCAACGATGCCTACGGAAAACAGCAAGACGAGCGCTGGACCTACACGCCAGCAAGCTCGAGCGACGTAAGCTTGACGTTCCAATGTTATGATCCAGACACGAACGAACTGGTTGGCAGCACGACGCCCGCGGTGAGTATCGTTGCGAATGATGCTGCGGCGGCGGCCGGCATGTCATTTTGCATGATTGGTGATAGCACGACGGAGGCCGCATCCCTGGGCATCCCCACTCAGCGCATCCTTGACCGGTGCGCTCAATTTCCATCCGGCGTGCAGGTGACACTGGTGGGTACACGCGGTCCGGGCTCGGGCAACGTCCACGAGGGCCGGTCAGGCTGGACGGCAAGCAATTTGCTAAGCAGCAAATCCGTCGCCGGCGTGGACAATGCCTTTATCCAGACAGACGGTCAGAAGTTCGACGCTTCGTATTATCTGTCGAGTACCGGCTTTTCGGCACCGGACGTCGTCGGTTGGCACTTTGGCATCAACGATGCGTTCGCTGCGACGACCGACAATGGCGCATCACAAACGATCCTATCCTATCTCGCTCAGATGGATTTGATGATTGGGCTTACATCTGATGCCGCTGTCGGATCGTGGATGGAAGCGTCGCCATCGACCAAACATTTCGTTTGCGTTCCGATCATGCCGAACCAGTCGGAGGACGCATTCGGCGACGATTATGGCTTGCGGCAATCTCGCCGGCGCTATCGCCGCAACATCATGCTTTTGCAAAAAGCGGTTGTCGCCCATTTTAGCGGGCTCGAAGATGATGGGATTTTCTTAATCCCATACCATGCCGTCGTCGACACGGTGAACGGATTCCCGCGATCGACTGATGCGCCCGCCAGCACGTCAGTCGCTGCGGCCAGCACGTATCTCACATATTCTGCTATGATGGCTGACCTAACGCCGGCCGATGGCGCGCTGGTCTATGTAACGGATGCGGCACATTACTTCGTGAAGGTGGGTCCGACGACCGTTGGAACGTGGCGGCTGGCGACCTCAGACGATGGCATACTGCGACGCCCCACCAGTGGGGTTCATCCGAAAAGCGGCGTCGGTGCCTACACGCAGATGGGCGATGTGCTCTGGCAGGCGCTCAACGTGGTGAAGGTCAAGGGCTGGTAACTCGGTCATTTGACGATGGGCTGCGACGCAGCTTACGTTGTGACAAACGGGGCGAGGGGCGGAAAATGATCAGGTTGGGAAGTGCGGTTGCGATGGGATTCGCGGCAGTAGCGCTGATGGCATGTGGTGGGGTGAACCGGCCGGGCGATACCGTGCCGATTGAGGCGGCTCCGCCGCCAACGCTCACCGTGGCTGGTGATTACATGCAGATTGCGACCTGCGTGCTTCCCAGCATTCCGGGCAATGAAACGGACAAGCCGCAGTTCACTGAGCTCAAGGCCGAGAACCGCGCGGTTATTCGGCTAAATCTCACCGCAGGCGCCTTCAACAACTGGGTGCAACTGTTTGAGGCGAGTTTCTCGAAACAAGGGGACCGCGAAACAGCAGTCGCAGTTCGTGAGCGTCCCTCGCTCGTAGGCGGTCCGGACTATTGGAAGAAGAAGATCGGCGAGCTGGCGCAATCCTGCTCGCAAAGTCTACCGCCGCCGGCGCCCATACAGGGGCCGCGGCCACGCCGTCACGGCTGACGACGCACTCCATCTAAGTAACGCGTATCCACTCTGACGCGCTGGCTCACTGCCGGCGCAATTCGCACAGGAAAAATCGAAATGAACATGACCTCGTTTTCGGGGAGCGCGAACCTATGACCAAGTGGCCGCGCGACAATCAAGCCGACCTCATCGCTTTCTACGGCACGCCGGGTCCCGACGTGGAGCGCCAGCTCGTCAACGTCGTTCCGCCGTTTCGGATGACGTATGAGGGCGCGCCCATCAAGGCCATCCGGTTTCACCGCAAGGCGGCCGCTGCGCTCGAGGCGGCGCTGCGCGAGATCTGGGACCACTACGGCCATGATCAGAAACGGATCGATGCGCTGGGCATCTCGAAATACGCCGGGACTTATAATCCGCGAAAGGTTCGGGGAAGCGCCACCAAATGGTCGAACCACGCGTTTGGCGCGGCAATCGATCTCAATGCGGCCGAGAACGGTTTCGGGGCCGGTCACGGCACGATGCCGCAACCGGTGATCGATGCATTCAAGCGGCAGGGAGCGCGCTGGGGCGGCGATTATCGTGGTCGCACAGATCCCATGCATTTCGAGTTCTGCGACGCCACGGGCTATCCTGGCGTCGCGCGGCCCGTCGCGCTGGTGGACGCTCCGCAGGTCGACGGCGATGGCGATCAGGGCGGTGACGACAGCACCGACTTCAGCGCACAGCGAAAGCCGACGTTCCTCAAGCGCGCGCTGCAATGGCTCGGCGCCGGCGGCAGTCTGTCGTTCCTCGGATATCTGACCAGCTGGCAAGTCGTCGCGATTCTCTGTGGCTTCTCGTTGATCGTCTCTGGACTGATCGTCTGGTTCTTCGGGGCAGCCAATGTACGGGCGTGGGTCGCGCGGCAGGTGTCGTGATGTGGTCCTGGCTCGCATCTTATGCCGGCGCTAACTGGTCGCTGGCGATCGTCATCTTGCTGCTGGTCGGCGGCCTGGCGCTGATCGCGTTTCTCACGCGCAACCTTTGGGCCGTGGTTGTCGCTCTCGGCTTGATGGCGGCCGGCTTTGCATATGTGCAGATCGACAAGGCTGCATACGATCGCGCAGCGGCCGAGCAGCTCGCGGAAAAGCTTAAGGCCAAGGACGAGCAAATCCGGCAGCGCGACGCGCTGATCGAGGCCGCACGTCAACGCATCAACGTCCTGAATGCCGCCAACGAACTGGACGCGATGCAGGCGCTCACCGATGCCGATGAAATCTCCAAGCTCAAGGCGCAGATCAATGAAACTCCTGCTGATGCTACTATTGCTCTCAAGCGCGCTGCAACTGGGCGGCTGCGCGCATTCCGTCGAGCTGCCGCCGGCCGCGCCGCCGCCGCAGCAAGCGGAGCTGCCGCCGGTCCCGGCCGACATTGAGAAGTGCTTCCGTGATGCCAGCGGCGACGAGGGGCCGCCGGATCGTGATCTGACGGCAGAGGAAGTCGAGACCATGTGGAAGCAGGACATCCTGCGCCCGGCCATTCTGCGGCGCTGCGGTCAACGCTTTCTCGCCTGGTACGGCAACCTGCGACGGGACTGGAAGTGATGGAGGAGGATGGTGCGATGACGAAGATCGAGATCGATCGTCCGTTCAAGCTCAATCTCAATAGCTTTCTGCAGATCGTCCAGTTGGTCGCCATTCTGGTTGCCGTCTTCGCGTGGTGGTCGACGTCCTATGCGGATTACCGCCGCGATGCCGAGACCATCGCCACGCTGAAAATGCAGGTCGCTGAGCTGCAGAAGACCGATCGCGATTTCGGCTCCAAGCTTGCTGATAGCCAGTTCGCAACCGCCACCAAGCTCGTCGGCATCGAGCGCGATGTCGACTACATCAAAAAGTCCGTCGAGCGGCTGGAGAAGGCCGTAACGCCACGTTGATTCCCACCACCTGAAAATCGGAGAGATCATGATCCGCACCGCGTTTCTCGCGGCGTGCCTCTGCACGCTCGCGACGCTGGCCCATGCCGGCACTGTCCGTTCGAAATCCGGCGCCGTCGCGCACGTCGCCGATCGCGCGGCTGGCGCATTCCAGTGCCTGGTCAATCGGCTAGAGCGGCAGGGCTATCCGATCCGCTTCATGGGCGGCTGGCGGCGGCACGGATCCGTGCGGGCGAGCCTGCATCCGGCCGGCCTGGCGCTCGACATCAACCAGCTGGCACGCAACGTCACCCGGCCGCGCATGCCGCATAACGAGATCGCCCTGGCGAATGCGTGCGGGCTGATCTCCGGGGCGCAATGGGGCTGGGCCGATAGTGGCCATTTCCAGCTGGGCGGCTGGGCCGGCCGCGGCCACGGCGGCCACTATGCCCGGCGCGCGCATCATCGCCGCTACGCGCATCGCCGGCACCGCAGCCACTATGCGAGCGCGCCATGATCCGGTTGGGCATCGTCCTGGCCGCCGTCTTTATCGCGATCCTCGCCGCGTTGTTCGAATTGTCGGCCGCCATCGCCACGGCGATCGGGCATCCGGAATCCACCCATCTGTTCGCGATATTGATCATCGCTTGCACGATGATCTTCAGTGCGGTCGTGGTCAGCGCGGTCGATCGCGGCTGGAATCCTTTCAAGTGATCCGCGCCGGACGGCTTCCGGCAAATCAGAAAGGGTAAGCAATGAGCTATTCGTTCAATGTGCAGGCGGCGTCGAAGGCCGCGGCCAAGGCTGCGGTTGCGGCAAAGTTTGATGAAGTGATCGCGACGCAGCCGATCCACGCGCGGGACAAGACGGCTGCGTTGGCAAACGCCAATGCCGTCATCGATCTGCTGATGGATGATGACACGCGCGAGATCTCGGTGTCCGTCAACGGCTACGTCGGCTGGCAGGAAAACCTCCGCGAGGACGCCAGCAATCCGCTCCGGGTTGCATCTGTTTCCACGACCGCCGGGTACGTCACGACGTGACGCAGAGTACCGGCGCATGCCCGCGCCGGCGTAACCTCCAAGGGAAAGCCCGTAGCGTTATCGACGCTGCGGGCTTTTTCATTTCACAAGCTGCGGCGTTGCTTCTGGCGCAGTGTCGGCTTTTTCGGGACCGCGTTTCACGATCAACAATTCGTCGTCCGGCCACGGTCGCTGCAGCGCCAGTGCTTCCTTCTTGTCGGCATTGAGCCATGTGTCCCAATCGTCCTCGCGCAGGATGACCGGCATCGCCTTGCGATGGATCGGCTTGACGATCTCGTTCGGGTTCGTGGTCAGGAAGGAAAAGAGCAGGTGATCGCCCTCAACCGGCTTGGCCTTCGTTCCGCGCCGGCCGGTCCACGGCCGCCAGATGCCGGCGAAGGCGAACAGCGGGCGCGAGTTGTCGAGCGCAAACCAGACGATGTCCTTCTTGCCGGTCGCCGGATTCGGCTCGGGCGCGTATTCGGAAAAGCTGGTGGCCGGCACCAGGCATCGGTATTCCGGCTTCAGCCATGGCTGCCAGAACGTGCTGGAGAGGTGCCTTACGTTGGTGACGAGCTGGTAGCCCGCCGGCGGCGGCTCGAAGCCCCAGCGCATCGTCAGCAGCTCGCGGCCGCCGTCAGCGCCGCGCACGACCGGCGCCACGCCATCGGGAAATATACCCGGCAGGGATGGCAGGTTGCCGGCGCTGTCCTTCGTCACCTTGAACAGCCGGCGGATGGCGTCCTGGTTGCGGGTCATCGAATAGAGATTGCACATGCGGGGAGGGCTTTCAGGTGGCGCGCTGGAGTGACGCGTTCGGGTCGTTGGGCTCGGGCCGCAGCCCGATCAGGTTGGCGCGCTGCGGGAATTTGCGGCCCGCGCTGCAGGGCTCGCAGAACAGCGCAGCCTCGAGCAGGTGCACCGGCGTGTCGGGCTTGCGCCGGATCGTCCGAAGGTCGACGTCGGGCTCACGGCCGCAGCGCCGGCACTTAACCCACAGCATCGGACGCTCGCCGTTGATCGCCTGCGCGATGGTCGGCGAGTTGCGGGTCGGGCCGCCCCAGAACGTCACGTTGGTCCATGCGTCGCAGAACAGCCGATCGGCCTCGCGGATCTTCGCTTCGCCGATCGAGCGCGCCACGATCGACTGCCGGAAATATTCGCGCGCAATGCTGCGGGCGTCCCGCATGGCTTTCGCCTGGGCCTTCCGGTCGCCGCCGGACAGCGGCATGTGGATGATGCGGGGTGACATCGGCGCATCAAAGCGCGGAGTCAGGTCGCAGCGCAATCGGCGAAAAGAACAAAACTGCGAGGCCATTTCAGAATGACCGCGGTTTTGCATTTCAGAATGAGCAGCCGCACAAGGCGAGGTGGGTTGCTTAAGTCATTGAGGGTGTGTATTGATCCGCCGCATTGGGGCCACGTGGCGGAGTGGTTACGCAGCGGTCTGCAAAGCAGACCAGAAGCCCA
>NZ_JANINM010000196.1 GCF_024509055.1 Mesorhizobium sp.
GCTTCCCGGCCAAGGTCGCCTTCGTTTCGCACGGGCTGGAGCCGGTGACGCTCGGAGCCAAGGAGGGCCTGGCGCTGCTCAACGGCACGCAGTTCTCGACCGCTTTCGCGCTTGCCGGCCTGTTCGAGGCCGAGACGCTTTACCAGTCAGCGCTAGTCGCCGGCGCGCTGTCGACCGACGCGGCCAAGGGCTCGGACGCGCCTTTCGATCCGCGCATCCATCTCCTGAGGAAGCATCGCGGCCAGATCGAGACGGCCGACGCGCTGCGCAATCTTATGGCCGGCAGCGCCATCCGCGAATCGCATCGCGTTGGCGACGAGCGCGTGCAGGACCCGTACTGCCTGCGCTGTCAGCCACAGGTGATGGGCGCCGCCCTGGACGTGCTGCGCAAGGCGGCCGACACGCTGGAGACCGAGGCCAACGGTGTCACCGACAACCCGCTGATCTTCGCCGAGGACGATACCGCGCTTTCGGGCGGCAACTTCCACGCCGAGCCGGTGGCGTTTGCCGCCGACATGATCGCGCTTGCCGTCTGCGAGATCGGCTCGCTGTCCGAGCGTCGCATTGCCATGCTGGTCGATCCGGCGCTGTCCGGCATGCCGGCTTTCCTGACGCCGAAGCCCGGCCTGAATTCCGGTTTCATGATCCCTCAGGTGACGGCCGCCGCCCTCGTTTCGGAAAACAAGCAGAAGGCCTATCCGGCGAGCGTGGACTCGATCCCCACCTCGGCCAACCAGGAAGACCATGTCTCGATGGCCGCCCACGGCGCGCGCCGGCTTCTCGGCATGATCGAGAACGCGACCGCCGTCATCGGCATCGAGTTGCTGGCGGCGGCTCAAGGGTGCGATTTCCACGCGCCGCTCGCTTCAAGCGGAGCGTTGGAAGCAGTGCGCAAGCTGGTCCGCTCGGAAGTCCCGCATCTCGACAACGACCGCCATTTCCATCCCGATATGGAAAAGGCGATCGCCATGGTGCGCGGCGGCGCGGCGGTTAAGGCGGCGAGCGCGGTCGCGCTGCCGTCGGTCACGGGAGCCGCGTGATGGCCACGCCTCCCTGGCTCACCGTCACGCAAGGCACGGCGCCGCTGCTGGTCTCCATCCCTCACACCGGCATCGATCTCGCCGGTCTCGAGGGCCGGCTGGTCTCGACCTGGCTGGGCCGCCGCGACTGCGACTGGTGGATCGACAAGCTCTATGATTTCGCGACCGATCTTGGCGCCACCGTCGTCCATACCGCGATCTCGCGCACCGTCATCGACGTCAATCGCGATCCGTCCGGGGTCTCGCTCTACCCCGGGCAGGCAACGACCAGCCTCTGCCCGACCGATACTTTCGACGGCGACCCGCTTTACCAGATGGGCGACGAGCCGACGCCATCGGAGATCGACGAGCGCAGGCAGATGTATTTCGCGCCCTACCACGCTGCCCTTCAGGCCGAGATCGACCGGCTGCGCGGCATGCATGAGAACATCGTCGTCTACGACTGTCATTCGATCCGCTCGGTATTGCCGCGCCTGTTCGAGGGCACGCTGCCGGTGTTCAACCTGGGCACCAACGACGGCAAGAGCACCGATCCGTCGCTGCAGGAAAAGGTCGCTGAAATCCTCGCTTCGACCGGCGAGACCTGGGTGGTGAACGGCCGCTTCAAGGGCGGCTGGATCACTCGCAGCTTCGGTCAGCCCCAGAATGGGGTCCATGCGCTGCAGATGGAACTCGCCAACCGCGGCTATATGCGCGAGCCTGATGAAAAGGGGGCGCCGGAAAACTGGCCGGTGCCTTACGATCCCAGCTACGCGGCGCCGATCCGCGCCACACTGAAGACCATTCTCGAAACCGCCATTGACTGGGCCGGGCGCTGAACCGCGCCGCCCGCCTTGCTTCGAAAGGGACAATGATGACCAATCCTCGCCACAACATCCGCGAAGTGCGCGCGCCTCGCGGCGACAAGCTCAACGCCCGCTACTGGACGACCGAGGCGCCACTGCGCATGCTGATGAACAATCTCGATCCAGACGTGGCGGAGAACCCGAACGAACTGGTCGTCTATGGCGGCATCGGCCGGGCAGCGCGCACCTGGAACGATTTCGACCGTATCGCCGCCACGCTGAAGACGCTCGGCGAGGACGAGACGCTGCTCGTGCAGTCAGGCAAGCCGGTCGGCGTCTTCCGCACGCATAAGGATGCGCCGCGCGTGCTCATCGCCAACTCCAACATCGTGCCGCATTGGGCGACCTGGGAGAAGTTCAACGAGCTCGATAGGAAGGGCCTGATGATGTACGGCCAGATGACAGCCGGCTCCTGGATCTATATCGGCACGCAGGGCATCGTGCAGGGCACCTACGAGACCTTCGTCGAGGCCGGTCGCCAGCACTACAACGGCAACCTCAAGGGCAAATGGATACTCACCGGCGGCCTCGGCGGCATGGGCGGCGCCCAGCCGCTCGCCGCGGTCATGGCCGGCGCCTGCTGCCTCGCCATCGAATGCAATCCGGACTCTATCGATTTCCGCCTGCGCACCCGCTATGTCGACGAGAAGGCCGAGACGCTCGACGAGGCGATGGAAATGATCGACCGCTGGACCAAGGCCGGCGAGGCGAAGTCGGTCGGCCTGCTCGGCAATGCGGCCGAGATCGTGCCGGAGATGTTCCGGCGCGGCATCCGCCCCGATATGGTCACCGACCAGACTTCCGCCCACGACCCGATCAACGGCTACCTGCCCAAGGGTTGGACGATGGCCGAATGGCGCGAGAAGCGCGTCAGCGACCCGAAGGCCGTCGAGAAGGCCGCGCGCGCCTCGATGCGCGAGCATGTCGAGGCCATGGTGGCATTCTGGAACGCCGGCGTGCCGACGCTCGACTATGGCAACAACATCCGTCAGGTCGCCAAGGAAGAAGGCTTCGAGAACGCCTTCGCCTTCCCGGGCTTCGTGCCGGCCTATATCCGGCCGCTGTTCTGCCGTGGCATCGGACCGTTCCGCTGGGCGGCGCTCTCTGGCGATCCGGAGGACATCTACAAGACCGACGCCAAGGTGCGCGAGCTGACCCCCGGCAACACCCACTTGCACAACTGGCTGGACATGGCCCGCGAGCGCATTTCGTTCCAGGGCCTGCCGGCGCGCATCTGCTGGGTCGGCCTCGGCGATCGCCACCGTCTGGGCCTCGCCTTCAACGAGATGGTGGCGAAGGGCGAGCTCAAGGCGCCTGTCGTCATCGG
>NZ_JANINM010000197.1 GCF_024509055.1 Mesorhizobium sp.
GCAATCAACTCGCGATCGGCGCGCCGAGGCCAAAGCGTTTCACAAGTCCACGCCGGTATTCGAGCGACATGCGATCCGAGGGAACATGGATTTCCTCGCTGAGATCGAGCGGCAATTCTTCCGGATGCTGCTCTTCGACCATAGGCTTGTCCTCGTCATTGATGAGCAGCGCATCCTTGATCCAGTAATCGTCGTCGGGATCGCCGGTCGTGTCGGTCATCATCTGGAAGATGCGCGTCTCCCGCGCAGAGATCGGGCACACCGTGTCGGCGAAATAGACGACGTAGTCCGAGCCCTGCGGCGCGATCTTGATGATGGTCGAGAACGGATAAGTGAGCTCGTAGGTGTAGACCACATCGCGCTCGTCGCCGGCGACGCCATCGTCGAAGCGGTTGAAGCCCTCGTGATAGGGCAGTTCGAAACGCAGGCCGTAGTCGGTCTGCTCTACGTCGTACGGCGGAATTGGATCCGCGGTGCTGCCGCCAAAACTCTGGGTGTGCACCCAGGGGAAATGGGCGACGTCGTTGAAGTTCTCGACATGGCGGCTGGCTGCCGCATACCAGGTGCCGCTCGGCACATAAACCTTCCGGAAGTCCGGGTTTGAAATGCCTTCCCACTCAGGCAGTTGCCAGATCGGATTGTTCTTGAGGCACGCCCAGACAATGCCGTAGCGCTCGACGGAGGCATAGGTCTCGAGCTTCAGCTTCGGCGGGATGCGCCCTTCCGAATTGGCGATCGACGGGATTTTCGAACAAGCGCCGCCATGCGCGAAATGCAGGCCATGCATCGGGCAGACGATCTGGTCGTCGACCATCCAGCCGGCGCTGATGCGCGTGCCGCGATGCGGGCAAAGGTCACGCGCGACGGTGATGCCGGCGGAGGTCTTGTAGATCACCAGGTCGACGTCGAGCAGCCTGGCCCTCACGGGCTTGTCGGCGATGTCGTGGACGAAGGCGACCGGATGCCAGAACGAAGCGAGGATATGCCAGTCGCCCGGCGAGAACGTGCAGCCGCGCGGGAGGTCATCTCTGGTCTTGGAATGATCGGCTGGCAGAAACAAACGCTTCCTCCTCGGGACGAGTCTCGCTGGCTTGTCCGAGGGCAAGCGCAACGATCTCGCCCGGACGCTGGAAAGTATCCCGCAGCCACCTTTTCTGCGGAATGCCTGCGGTATCGGAATGCATATCTGCAGTTAAGGTCGGTGCGGTACAACCTTTGAGGCGCCCCTTAGCCGTGCTACAAAAGCCGCAGGGCAAAGCGAGCAGGATTTGGCCATGCACGCATTCATCGACGGTGGCCGGGGCTACATATTCGGCGAGGCGATATATCCGGCCGGCGGCGTCTACGGTCCGCTCAAGGAGCGCTACGTTACGCTGCTCATCATCCACGAAGGCAAGGCGCGGGTTTTCTGCGACGACGACGAGACGGTGATGGGGCCGCGCAGCTGCGGCTTCTTCCGCAACGAGCGGCGGTTGTTCATCGAATATGCCGAAGGCCGCAACACCCGCGTCAGCTGGTGCGAAGGCTACGCCGGCGATCTGCCGGAGACGCTGGCTATGCGCCTGCGCTCGGTGTCACCGCGCATTCCCTTGTCACAGCGGGTCGAGACCATGCAGCGTCTGGGCGTCGAACTCGGCGCCGGCTCCAGCTCCAATCTCAACACGTTGCGCAACGGGCTCGGCGAGACGATCTTCCTGGCTTATTTCCACGAGGCGCAGTTGTCCGAGCAGGAGCGCATGACACCGCGCTCGGTGCTGCGGGCCCGCTTCTACATCGACGAGAACTACGAGAAGGAGATCACCGTCGAAAGGCTGGCGGCGCTGGTGGGGGTGACCCCGCAACACCTGGTCTCGTCCTTCCGCAAACATATTGGCGTGACGCCGGTGCGCTATTTGTGGCAGGTTCGTACCAACCACGGCCATTCGCTGTTGCTGCAGACGGGGCTGTCGATCGCCGAGATCGCTTATCAGTGCGGCTACAAGAACCCATTCCACTTCTCGCGTCAGATCACCGACCAGTTCGGCATGTCGCCGCGCGACGTGCGCGCCAACAAGGGCTACCGGCTGGCCAGCGACATCGCCGAAGGCGCCGCCGACACGGCCTATGGAATGGCCCTGCCGGAGACGAACTCGATCGTCGGCGAGTAGCCGTGCCTCGCATCACGATCGCAATGCCGGAGAGGTTTTCGCTCCTTGGAGATATTCCGGGGTGCCGAGGCGGGGGCTAATCTTGCGCTTTGGCCGGGAGGCTCGATTGGACATTGCCGCATTCATCAAGGGCCTGCCGAAGGTCGACCTCCACTGCCACATCGCGGATGCCATTCCCGCGCCGATGTTGTTCGAGATCGCCGAGGCCAACGGTATCGCCCTGGCGCCCTACACGCCGGAAACGATCTATCAGGCGACCGGCTTCGAGGATTATCTGGAACGCCTCGCCCTGGTGTGCTCGGCTCTGTCCAGGCAAGAGGATTTTCGCCGGATCCTCTTTGCGGCTCTGCGCAACATGGCAGGCTGCAACGTCCGCTACTGCGAGCTGTTCTTCAATCCCGACGATCACGTCGTCCCCTATCCGCAAATGCTCGAGGCCTATTGCGATGCGATAGAGGCCGCGCAAGCCAGCTTTGGAATCCGCGCCAGGCTAATTCCGTCGATCAACCGGGCGCTGGGACCGCGGCGCGGGATGGCAATGGTCGAAAACGTCATTCGCAACCGGCATGACTATGTTGTCGGCATTGGCCTCGACAACAACGAGTTGCTCGGCCCACCCCGGCGTTATGCCGACGCATTCGCTCTTGCGAGGACCATTGGCCTTCACGTCAGCGCGCATGCCGGCGAGCGGTTCGATCCTGGCGACTTGCGCGATGCGGTCGACTTGCTCGGCATCGAACGCATCGATCACGGCTATGCCGTCGTCGATGATGCGGACCTCCTCCGCCGTATCAGGGAAGCGAAGCTGCCTTTCACTGCCTGTTGGAGCGCCTGCGAACTGGTGCGCGGCACGGGTTCGGCCATCACCGAAATGCTCAGGGCCGGCCTCAATGTGACCATCAATACCGATGCACCGGCATCCTTCTCGACCGACATCAACCGGGAATATCTGCTGGTCGCGGAGGCGATGGACTTCGGCCCGGCGGAGATTTCCGCCATTGCCCAAGCAGGTATTCAAGCCTCGTACCTGGCGGAGGACGACAAGCGCATGCTGCTCGCG
>NZ_JANINM010000198.1 GCF_024509055.1 Mesorhizobium sp.
TCTGTTGAAGGAGAGATACCATGAAGAAGCTCATTCTGGCGTCTGTGTCGGCGCTTGCCTTGCTGGGGGTCGCGGCTTGCAGCGACAGCGGCACTGGCACGGACAACACCACCACCCAGAGCACCAAGCCTCCGGCCAATGAGCAGACGATGAAGCCGGCTGCTCCGGATGCTTCGAAGCCCGCCCAACCGGCTCCGGCAACAAACCCGGCTCCTGCCGCGCCCGCGCAGTAAGAGTCGGACGAGCTAGGTTGATGGAGGCCGGCTTGCCGGCCTTCGTCGTTTTGGTTCCGATTCAACGCCATCTCACGATGCACATGCGGCATCGTCTCGGCTTGATAGCGACGGCCGGTTCGCACTAAGAAGCCTGCATGTCGATTTGGGACCGCCTCGGCGACTTCATCGCACGTGTTTCGTCGTCGGCGTCCTCGGGCGTGGCCGATGTGGTCGAGGCCGTGCGCACCGTATTTTCAGGCGATGCGGATTTGCGCCGACGCGTCGCGTTCTCGGTCGCCATGATCGCCCTCTCCGCCAAGATGGCCAAGGCCGACGGCATCGTCACCCAGGACGAGGTGCGCGCCTTCCAGGAAATCTTCGAGGTACCTCCGGAGGAGACGCGTAACGTGGCGCGCCTCTACGACATCGCCAAGCAGGATGTCGCGGGGTTCGAGACCTATGCCCAGCGCATGGCGCAACTTTGCGGCTCCGGCCACGGCAATTGCGTGATGCTGGAAGATATTCTCGACGGGTTGTTCCACATCGCCAAGGCCGACGGGCTGATCCACGAGCGTGAGGGCCAGTTCCTACACCGCATCGCCGAGATTTTCCAAATCGACGAGGCACATTATGAGGCGATCCTGTCGCGGCATGTCAGTCTCGGCTCGGCCGATCCTTACGCCGTTCTCGGCATCGAACGCGGCAAGCCGTTCGATGAGGTCAGGAAGCGCTATCGCAAGCTCATCTCCGACAATCATCCGGACAGGCTGATCGCGCGCGGCCTGCCGCAGGAGTTCATCAAGATCGCAACGACCCGGGTCGCGGCGATCAATGCCGCCTATGAGATGATCGAACGGGGCCTCAGGCACGTATGAGCGGTTTCTCGCCCGACCAGCCGGGTGCCGAGGTGAGGGTGTCGCCAAATTTCGGTCCGCGCCGCGAGACGCTCGGGCCTGACATGATCGTGCTGCACTATACCGGCATGGCGACCGGCGAGGGCGCCGAGGCGTGGCTCTGCGATCCGGCAAGCGAAGTGTCTTCGCATTATCTCGTCCACGAGGACGGCCGCGTCGTGCAGATGGTGCGCGAAAGCGATCGCGCCTGGCATGCCGGCAAGAGCTCGTGGTTCGGGCACACCGATGTCAACTCCTGCTCGGTCGGCATCGAGATCGTCAATCCGGGACACTCGCTGGGCTACAAAGCCTTTCCGAAGCGGCAGATCGATGCCGTGATCGCTCTGTGCTCGGGCATAATAGGCCGCCACGCCATTCCGGCCCGAAGGGTGTTGGCTCATTCCGACGTCGCACCTGGACGCAAGATCGATCCGGGCGAAAAATTTCCGTGGAAGGCGCTGTTCTCCGCCGGCGTCGGCTATCTGGTCCCGTCAGCGCCGATAAAGCCGGGCGCGATCCTGCGGACCGGCGACGCCAGCGCCGATGTCGAGACATTGCAGTCGATGCTGGCGCTATATGGGTATGGCGTTGAAATATCGGGCGTTTACGACCGGCAAACCGAGATCGTCGTGGCGGCGTTCCAGCGGCATTTCCGCCGGCGGCTCGTCGACGGCATGGCGGACGGCTCGACGATCCGCACTCTGCAGAAGCTTGTCGCTTCCGTCGGGGCAGATTCGACCAGATAGTATCAACAGCGATCCCTAAATTACAATCTGTCACTCAAAGTGACTTGCGCCGCCTTCATTGCCGCCAATTCGGCCGCCAAATGCGTCTCCCGTAGATTGTCGGACGTCGAGCCTCCCTGATGTTTCGATCGTGAATTGGCCTAGCTGTGCGAAGTTCTTCGCGCGGTTCTAACAGAACAGGACTACATGCAAAAATTGACCGTTGTAGCGGCAGCTGTTGCTGCCGGAGTGATGACTTTTGCCTTCAATACAGCGAACAGCGCTCCATTGAGCCCTCGGGCAGACAGCGGCTTCGCCGCTGCCCCAACGGCACCCAAGGCACCCTCAGACGACACGACCTCGAAGAACAAGAGAGCCGCCCGCGCGAAAGTTGGGAAGGCGGCCGCGGTCAAGGTAGCCAAAACAACGACGAACCGTGGCGCCAAGCGCCAAAGGCAGACCATCGATCTGATGGCGACCGCTTCGATCAATACCGGAAAAATCGCGCTGCCCACGTCCACTGACGCGGGTGGTGGCCAATACTCGGACATCATCGCGCGCTATGCCGCCAGCTACGGGGTGCCGGTGTCGCTCGCAAAGGCGGTCATCAAGATCGAAAGCAACTACCAGCCGCACATGGTCGGCGGCGCTGGCGAGATCGGGCTGATGCAGATCAAGCCGGCCACGGCGCGGATGATGGGCTATACCGGTTCTGTCAAGGGACTGTTCGATCCCGACACCAACATCAAATACGGCATGAAGTATCTCGCCATGGCCCAGGGGCTCGGCGGTGGTACAACCTGCGGAACGATCCTCAAATACAATGCCGGTCATGCCGCGACGCGGATGAATCCGATCTCGGCTGCTTATTGCAGCAAGGTGAAGGTGCAGATGGCGGCGCTGGGCTCGCCCGCCTAGGCTCATCCTTCGACGTGGATTTGGGCAACGCGTGTTTTGTTTCATGCATGTCGTTGTCCCGAAACCGCCGCCCACCTTTGGGTGACACGCATTCGCTTTTCGTTTGCGTTTTCTGACGGGAATCCCTTTATACGCGCTTGCCAGCTGGCCGGGCGGCCGCACCAGCGAGAGCCGAAAGGCTGCGGGTGAGGAAAGTCCGGGCTCCATGGAGACACGGTGCCGGCTAACGGCCGGCGGGGGCGACCCCAGGGAAAGTGCCACAGAAAGCAAACCGCCGCGGCTTCTGCCGCGGCAAGGGTGAAAGGGTGGGGTAAGAGCCCACCGCGCGACTGGCAACAGGAGCGGCACGGCAAACCCCACCGGGAGCAAAACCGAATAGGGGCGGTACGAGGGGAAACCTTCGAGGGCTGTTTCCGGCCCACCGCCCGGGTAGGTTGCGTGAGGCGC
>NZ_JANINM010000199.1 GCF_024509055.1 Mesorhizobium sp.
GACTGGTCGTGGCCCCGAAGGCCGCGCTCGGCTGTGGCCGAGCCGGTTGCGTCGTCACTCATCTTCATCCCCTCCCAAGGATCCCGATGCTTTCGGGAAAGGGCGGCCGGGGCCGCCCTTTCGGCGAGTTTAGTCCCTTATTGCGGTTCTTAGGAAGGCATCAGCCCCAGCAAAGTTCCAGGCCCTTCTTGGAGTCGATCGACTCGACGCCCTTGACCGGCTTGTCGGTGATCAGCGTAGCGCCCGTGTCGAAGAACTGCTTGCCGGGGGTGGGCTTCGGCTTTTCGCCGGTCTTGGCGAATTTCTCGATCGCTTCCATCGCCATGGCCGCCATCTTCAGCGGATATTGCTGCGAGGTCGCGCCGATGACACCAGCGGCGACGTTCTTGACGCCTGGGCAGCCGCCGTCGATCGAAACCACCAGCACCGAGCCGTCATCCTTGCCAGCCGCCTTCAGCGCCTGATAGCCGCCAGCCGCAGCCGGTTCGTTGATCGTGTACATGACGTTCACGTCCGGGCACTTCTGCAGCAGCGTTTCCATCGCGGTGCGCCCGCCGTCCTCGGCGCCGCCAGTCATTTCATGGCCGCAGACGCGTGGATCGGTCTCGTCGCCATAGTGCTTCAGGTCCTTGAACTCGATGCCAAAGCCCTTCATGAAGCCATGGTCGCGAAGATAGTCGACGGACGGCTGGTTGGTGGCGAGGTCGAGGAATGCGATCTTTGCATTCTTGGCCTTGTCGCCGAGCGTGCCCTTGGCCCACTCGCCGATCAGTTCGCCGGCCTTGAAATTGTCAGTGGCGAAGGTCGCGTCCGCGGCGTCGATCGGATCGAGCGGCGTGTCGAGCACGATGACCAGCAGACCGGCGTCGCGCGCCTTCTTGATGGTCGGCACGATGGCGCTGGAATCGCTCGGCACGATGGCGAAGCCCTTGGCGCCGGCCGAGATCAGGTTCTCGATGGCAGCGACCTGGCTGTCATTGTCGCCGTCGAATTTGCCGGCAAAAGTCCGCAGATCGAGGCCGAGCTCCTTGGCCTTGGCCTGGGCGCCCTCGCGCATCTTGACGAAGAACGGGTTGCCTTCGGTTTTGGTGATCAGGCCGACAATGTCGGCTGCGTACGAGGCCGTGGCCATCGCACCGTAAAAGGCAAGGCCGGCAACGGCCGCCTTCAGGATATTCCATTTACCCATGATTTCCTCCCAGTGAACCACCTCCGGCGCCGGCCAACCGACGCCTGCGCCAACGAAGCTCTCCCAGCGTGGACGCCCACCAAAAAGACACCAGTCCGCAGCGACTGTCAATAATTAAATCACTCTTATTTATTATTGACAGGCTTGCGTTGTTCACTCATTCTGAACAAAAAGCATCGAGGGGAAACGACGGGAGGAACAGGGTGGAGACCGGCATTGCGAGGCACGGTTCGCCCGAAGCTTTGGAGAGCCGGCTGCATCGCGGCACCAACCAGAGCGGCATGCGCGACCATAACGAACGGCTGGTGCTGTCTCTCGTGCGCCAGCACGGCAGCCTTGCCAAATCCGACATTGCACGCATGACCGGACTGTCAGCCCAGACCGTGTCGGTCATCATGCGCGAGCTGGAGGAAGACAAGCTTCTGGTGCGCCAGGCGCCCTTGCGCGGCAAGATCGGCCAGCCGTCGATCCCGATGGCGCTCAACCCGGAAGGCGCGTTCTTCATCGGCCTCAAGATCGGCCGCCGCAGCGCGGAGCTGGTGCTGATCGACTTCCTCGGCAACGTGCGCTCGATGTTGCAGAACTCCTACCGCTACCCGGCGCCGCGCGAGACGGTGGCGTTCGTCACCGAGGGCATCAAGAAGATGCGCGGCGAACTGACGCCGGCGCAGGACAAGCGCATCGCCGGCCTAGGCATCGCAATGCCGTTCGAACTCTGGAACTGGGCCGACACCGCAGGCGCGCCGCGTGACGTCATGGACGAATGGCGCCATCGCGACATTCGCGCCGACATCCAGGCGCAGTGCGACTTTCCGGTCTACCTGCAGAACGACGCCACGTCGGCTTGCGGCGCCGAACTCGTCTTCGGCCGGGGGGGAGCGGCGCGCGATTTCGTCTATTTCTACATCGGCGCCTTTGCCGGCGGCGGCATCGTGCTGAACGGACGCCTTTATGGCGGCCCCACCGGCAATGCCGGGGCACTGGGCTCGATGCCGGTGCCCGGGCCGGATGGCAAGCCCGCGCAGCTGATCGACGTCGCTTCGATCGCGATGCTGGAAAAAGCGCTCACTGCCAAAGGTATCGACGGCTCGTATCTGTGGTCCTCGCCGCAGGAGTGGGGCGAGATCGGCGCCGAACTCGACCACTGGATAGCCAGCGCGTCGCGCGCGCTGGCTTATGCGATCGTCGCGGCCTCGTCGGTCATCGATTTCGAGGCGGCGGTGATTGATGGCTGGATGCCGGTAACCATCCGGCGCCGGCTGGTCGATGCGATAAGGGAAGCCATCGCCGGCATCGACGCGGAAGGGCTGAAGCTGCCGGCTGTGCGCGAAGGAACCGTCGGCATCCATGCCCGTGCCCTCGGCGGCGCCAGCCTGCCGCTGTCCGAGCGCTTCCTGATCGGCTCGAACACGATTTCGCGAGGGACCTGACCTATGCTGATCGGCATCCCGTCGCTGCTTGGCCCAGAGTTTCTAGCAATGCTGCGGGCGATGGGCCACGGCGACGAGGTCGCGATCGTCGACGGCAACTACCCCGCCGAGGAACAGGCAACGCGCCTGATCCGCGCCGATGGCCATTCGATCATTGCGGTGCTCGACGCCGTGCTCAGCGTGCTGCCGGTCGATGATGCGGTGCCCCAGGCGTTGTTCCGCGCCTCGGTCAAGGGCGATCCCGCGCTTGCCGACCCGGTACACCACGAGATGGAAGCGGTCTGCGCCAAACGCGCGCCGGGACACAAGGTGATTGCGCTGGCCGGCCCCGACTTCTATGCACGCGTCAAGGCCGCGCACGCGATCGTGGCGACCAGCGAACCCAGGCTCTACGCCAACATCATCATCCGCAAGGGCGTGATCTATCCGCCGGAGACCAAGACACAATGATCCTTTGCTGTGGCGAAGCTCTGATCGACATGCTGCCGCGCACGACCACGGAAGGCGAAGCGGCCTTCGCGCCCTATGTCGGCGGCGCGGTGTTCAACTCGGCGATCGCGCTCGGCCGGCTCG
>NZ_JANINM010000200.1 GCF_024509055.1 Mesorhizobium sp.
TTCTAGGGTCTGCGCGCGTCGCTCCGCTCCTTGCTTCGCCCTAGAATGACGAAGGATGGGAACGGCGCTTCTGCAACACCCCCTGGCGCCCAGGATGACGCTGGAGCTTCACGCGAGACGACCCCTCTGCCAGCGGGCAGAGGGGGCGCGAAGGAACGAGGCCTCTTTCACTTCGTCATTCTAGGGCGGAGCAAGGAGCGAAGCGACGCGCGCAGACCCTAGAATCCATGCCGCGACGGTGGAGAGCCACTACCGCGCAGAACGTTCACCAGCCAATCCCGCGAAACAGCTCGAACCATTCAGGATTGGTCTTCTCGATCAATTCAACCTTCCATTGGCGTGGCCAGCGTTTCAATGACGTCTCACGCTGAATGGCGTCGGTGATGTCAAAGTATTCCTCGTACCAGACCAGACGCTGCATGCCGTAGCGGCTGGTGAAGCTGGAGCCCTGGCCGGTCTTGTGCTCGGGCATCCGACGGGCAAGGTCGTTGGTGACACCGATATAGATCGTGCCGCGTTTCTGGCTCGCGGTCATGTAGACATAGCCGGTCATGGAGCGATCCTAGCTGGCGCGGGTTGTGGACGCTATTCTGCACCGTTGCATTCTACGGCCGATGACACGGCATGGATTCTAGGGTCTGCGCGCGTCGCTCCGCTCCTTGCTTCGCCCTAGAATGACGAAGGGATGGGGACGGCGTGTCTGCGACACCCCTTACAACGGCATTTCCGAGGTCTGCTTCACCGTCTGGCTGGGCACATCGGTCTTGACGTTCTGCACGCCCTTGATGCGGCTGAGGTGCTCCGACTGGAAGCGGCGGTATTCCTCGATGCCGGCCGCGACGACGCGCACCATGGCGTCGCAGTCGCCCAGCATGAGATAGCATTCCAGCACCTCGGGCAGCTTCGCCACCTCGGCGGCGAAGTGCTCGATGGTGTCCTCGTCCTGCTGCTTCAACCAGATGCGGGTGAAGAAGGTGTGGCCGCGGCCGATCTTGGCCGGGTTGAGCACCGCGACATAACGGTCGATGACGCCGGCCTCCTCCAGGAGCTTCACGCGCCTCAGGCATGGCGAGGGCGACAGGCCGACCTCCTTGGCCAGGTCGTTGTTGGCCATGCGGCCGTCGCGCTGCAAGGCGCGCAGGATTCGCCTGTCGATCTCATCCAGCTTCATGGCTCAAGATTCCAGTCTTTCCGCAAATTGCGCTATCCAATGTTAAAATCTGGCAGAACGGACGAATCTTCGCAACCCGATTGCGGAGTGCTTCGGCTATGCTGCGCCGCAGATGACCGACAAGCGAACGATTGAAGCGGAACGGCCGCAAGGCCGGCCGAAGGCAGGACCATGAGCGTTTCCGACATCACCCTCGATGAAGGCCAGGCCGGAGGCGGGCACGGCGCGGAGTTCCGGCGGGGCGTGGCTGCCTCGACGCCGGTGCTGCTCGGCATCATCCCCTATGCGCTGGTGCTCGGCGCGCAGGCCGCGCAAAAGGGCCTGAGCGTCGCCGAGGTGCCGCTGATGACGGGGCTGAACTTCGCCGGCGGCTCCGAATTCGCAGCCATCCAGCTCTGGACGTCGCCGCCGCATATCCTGCTGATTGCCGCCATCACGCTTTTGGTCAACAGCCGGCATTTCCTGATGGGCGCGGCGCTGGCGCCGTTCCTGCGCCACCTGCCGCGGCGCAAGGTGTTTCCGGCGCTGTTCCTGATGTGCGACGAGAGCTGGGCGATCGGGCTGGCGGACGCAAAACGCCGCGAGGCCGCCGGGCTGCGGCCCGCCTTCAGCCTGGCCTATTACGCGGGCACCGCCCTGCCCTTCTACGTGGCCTGGGTCTTCTTCACCACATGCGGCGCAGCGCTCGGGCCGATGCTCGGCAACGTCGAGAATTACGGCTTCGCCATGGCCTTCCCGGCGGTCTTCCTGGTGCTGCTCAGGGGCATGTGGAAGGGCTTTGCCGCCGCGCGCCCCTGGCTGGTCAGCCTCGTGGTGGCGGCGGCCATCCATCTCCTCGTTCCCGGCGCCTGGTATGTGGCTGCCGGCGCGCTTTCCGGCCTCCTGGCCGCCTGGTTCCTGGCAGGTGAGAAATGATCGACCCGATGACCGTATTCGCCATACTGGCGATGGCCGGCGTGACCTATCTGACGCGCATCGGCGGCTATGTTGTACTGCGCAACCGCACGCTCAGCCCGCGCGCCACCGCGGTGATGGAGGCCGCGCCCGGCTGCGTGCTGATCTCGGTGATCGCGCCGGATTTCGTGTCGAGGAACCCGGCGGACCTTGCCGCGCTCGCCATCACGCTCGCGGCCGCGACAAGGCTCTCAATGCTGCCCACCGTGGTGATCGGGGTGGCCTCGGCCGGAGCGCTGCGGTGGCTGATGGGGTAGGTAATCTTCCCTCAAGGGGGAGATTACTAGCGCCCGTAGATGCCGATCTCGTCAGGCTGCAGCGAGAGGCCCTTGCCGTCACCCTTGTCGGCGTGCTCGCCCAGATATTTCTTCAGCGCGGTGTGCAGCTTGTCGCCGTCGTTGCCTTGCGGATCGACGATGGCGTTGACCAGCGTGTCGAGCGAGACGCCAAGTTCATCGAGCCCGAGCTTCTTCTCGATCTGGGTTACGGCGGACGGCGACTTCTGCTTCAGGTCGTCCACCGCCTTCTTGATGGCCGAGCCGTAGGCAAACAGGGATTTGTAATCGTCCTGCTTGATGCCGAATTCCTGGCCGACACGCTCGAACAGGCGAGCCTTCATCTGCGTGGAGTCAGTGTTGTTCACGCTGAACATGGATTCGTTGATCTTGCCCTGCGCCTGCGTGAGCGGCGAGCCGGCGGGGCTGGAGGCCCCATTGATGGTCGCGACGAGGCTGGTGGCTGACGACTGCCCGGCCGACTGCGGGCGCTGCGGCTGCAGGATCAGGAGGGTGGCGCTGTTCAATGCGGCAAGCGAAGACATTCCTGGCCTCCTCGGCGCCCATTCGTCATGGAAAGGCAACCGGATCGTCGAGCCAAGACATCATGTCCCAGGCAACAAGATTGGATAGGGCAAAGAATAGTGGGGCTTAGCTTAAGAATTTGCTAGTCGATGGTGCCCTCGTTGAGTGCTGTATGCGAAAAGAATTCTGCATCGCTGCATCTCTCATAAGTCACGGCATGGATCCTAGGGTCTGCGCGCGTCGCTTCGCTCCTTGCTCCGCCC
>NZ_JANINM010000201.1 GCF_024509055.1 Mesorhizobium sp.
AGAAGGAGATCGAGGCGTCGAAATACGACCTCGCCTATGTCGCGCTCGACGGCAACATCGGCTGCATGGTGAACGGCGCCGGCCTCGCCATGGCGACGATGGACATCATCAAGCTCTACGGCGCTGAGCCGGCTAACTTCCTCGACGTCGGTGGCGGCGCTTCGAAGGAAAAGGTCACGGCGGCGTTCAAGATCATCACCAAGGATCCGGCCGTCGAAGGCATCCTGATCAACATCTTCGGCGGCATCATGAAGTGCGATGTCATCGCCGAAGGCGTGATCGCCGCGGTCAAGGAAGTGGGCCTGAAGGTGCCGCTGGTCGTGCGGCTCGAAGGCACCAATGCCGAGCTCGGCAAGAAGATCATCAACGACAGCGGCCTGAACGTCGTCTCGGCCGACGACCTCGACGACGCGGCCAAGAAGATCGTCAAGGCGGTGAAGGGCTAGAGCGTGCCTCCGCGCAAGATAAACCTGGTCGAGGCGGCGGATCGGACGATCACCAAGGTCTTCGATCCGCACATCGCCGGCGACGTCAACGACAGCCAGGCCAAGGTCGCCAAGTTCGGCGAGGTCTTCGACTGGCACGCGCACGACCATGAGGACGAGGCTTTTCTCGTGTTGCGCGGCAGGATCGCGATCGATTTCCGCGACGGGCCGGTCGAGCTCGGCGAAGGCGATTTCATCGTCGTGCCACGCGGCGTCGAGCACCGGCCACGCTCGCTGACCACCGAGCCCGTGGTGCTGATGTTCGAACCGGCGACGACCTTGAACACGGGCAATGCCAAGAGCGACCTCACCGTCACCGACCTCAAGCGGCTCTGAGCCATGAACACGGCGCCTTCCTTCACGCTTTCGGCCGAACACCAGCGCCTGCAGGTGCTGGTCGGCGCGTGGCGTGGCGTGGAGGAGATTTCGGCCACGCAGTGGGCCGATGACGGCATGGCGGAGGCCGAGGTGATCGCCGAAGCCCAGTTCGGCGGGCTGTTCGTGGTGCAGCGCTACCGCCAGAAGCGGGAAGGCACGGTGTCGTTCGCCGCGCACAGCGTCTTCGGCTTCGACCAGGCCAATGGTTTCTGGACCATGCACCAGTTCGACTCGATGGGGTTCGTGCCGGCTTCACCGGCCACAGGTTCCTGGAACGGCAATGAGCTCACCTTGGAGCGGTCGTCGCCACGTGGCGCCGCGCGCGTAACCTACGGTTTCGATGACGCTGATACCTACCGCATGAAACTTCAGTTCAAGCCCGCAGGCAGCGATGCCTGGCAAGACATGGTGAGCGGCCTTTACCGGCGCGTCTCGCCTTCCACGATCAACGGTTTTTAGAAAAGGGCCGCGATGTCCATTCTCGTCGACAAGAATACCAAGGTGCTGGTGCAGGGCCTGACCGGCAAGACCGGCACATTCCATACCGAGCAGGCGCTGGCCTATCACGGCACCAAGATGGTTGGCGGCATCCATCCCAAGAAGGGTGGAGAAACCTGGACCGGTTCGAAGGGCGAAACCCTGCCGATCTTCGCCACGGTTGCCGAAGGCAAGGAAAAGACGGGCGCCAACGCATCCGTCATCTATGTGCCGCCGGCGGGCGCCGGCGAGGCGATCATCGAGGCGATCGAGGCCGAGATCCCGTTGATCGTCTGCATCACAGAGGGCATCCCGGTGATGGACATGGTCAAGGTCAAGGCGCGGCTCGACCGCTCCAAGTCGCGGCTGATCGGCCCGAACTGCCCGGGCGTGCTGACGCCCGACGAATGCAAGATCGGCATCATGCCGGGCAACATCTTCCGCAAGGGTTCGGTCGGCGTTGTTTCCCGCTCGGGAACGCTTACCTATGAGGCAGTCTTCCAGACCACCAATGTCGGGCTCGGCCAGACCACCGCGGTCGGCATCGGCGGCGATCCGGTCAAGGGCACCGAGTTCATCGACGTGCTGGAGATGTTCCTCGCCGACGACGAGACCAAGTCGATCATCATGATCGGCGAGATCGGCGGCTCGGCCGAGGAAGACGCCGCGCAGTTCTTGAAGGACGAGGCCAAGCGCGGCCGCAAGAAACCGATGGCGGGCTTCATCGCCGGGCGCACGGCGCCGGCCGGCCGGACCATGGGTCATGCGGGCGCGGTGATCTCGGGCGGCAAGGGCGGCGCGGAAGACAAGATCGCGGCCATGGAATCGGCCGGGATAAAAGTTTCGCCGTCGCCGGCGCGGCTGGGCACGACGCTGGTCGAAGCGATCAAGGGTTAAGGCAGTAGTGAGTAGCGACTAGCGAATAGGGAAAAGAGTAGCGGCGCGACATGGGAAAATCCCTGCTCGCTAGCCGCTACTGACTATTCGCTCCCAAAAAGGAGACGGAGCCAGGCTCCGCAGACGAAAATGGCACGACAAGATCAGGCCAACGACCAATTCTCGCTCACCTCGTTCCTTTATGGCGGCAATGCCGATTACATCGATGCGCTCTATGCCGCCTATGAGGACAATCCGGCCTCGGTCGACCCCGAATGGCAGGATTTCTTCGCGGCGCTGAAGGATGACGCCGGCGACGTCCGCAAGAACGCCAAGGGCGCGTCCTGGGCGAAGCCTTCCTGGCCGTTGCAGGCCAATGGCGAGCTGGTCTCGGCGCTCGACGGCAATTGGGGCCTGGTCGAGAAGCACATCGAAAAGAAGGTCAAGGAAAAGGCCGTCGTCAACGGCGCGGCGCTTTCCGATGCCGACGTGCATCAGGCGACGCGCGATTCCGTGCGCGCCATCATGATGATCCGCGCCTACCGCATGCGCGGCCATCTGCATGCCAATCTCGATCCGCTGGGCATCGCCAAGCCGCTCGAGGACTATAACGAGCTGTCGCCGCAGAATTACGGCTTCACTGAAGCCGATTACGACCGGCCGATCTTCCTCGACAATGTGCTCGGCCTCGAATTCGGCACCATCCGGCAGATGCTGGACATCCTCACCCGCACCTATTGCTCGACGCTCGGCGTGGAGTTCATGCACATCTCCGATCCGGAGGAAAAGGCGTGGATCCAGGAACGCATCGAAGGCGCGGACAAGGAGATCACCTTCACCGCCGCCGGCAAGAAGGCGATCCTGTCGAAGCTGGTCGAGGCCGAAGGCTTCGAGCAGTATATCGACGTCAAGTACAAGGGCACCAAGCGCTTCGGCCTCGACGGCGGCGAGTCGCTGATCCC
>NZ_JANINM010000202.1 GCF_024509055.1 Mesorhizobium sp.
GCCAAGGACAAGAAGCTGAAGGTGGCGGCGATCTTCGCCACGCCGATCGAGGAGCCGTGGGACAACCAGGTGCATGTCGCCTTGCTGAAGGCGCAAAAGGAACTGGGCATCGACTATAAATGGTCGGAGAAGGTGCAGACCGCCGACTTCAGCCGCGTGATGCGCGAATATGCGCAGGGCGGCTATGAGCTGGTGCTGGGCGACGCCTTCGCCGCAGAGCGTGAATCACGCCGCACCGCCAAGCAGTTCCCGAAGACCGCCTTCCTGTTCGGCTCCGGCGCCGGCCCGGCCGAGCCCAATTTCGGCGTCTTCGACAATTGGATCCACGAGCCTGCCTATCTCTGCGGCATCATCGCCGGCAAGATGTCCAAATCTGGCACCGTCGGCGCCGTCGCAGCCATGGGCATTCCTGAGGTGAACCGGCTGGTCAACGCCTTTTTCGCCGGTGCCAAGGAGGTCAATCCGAACGTCAAAAAGAAGGTGTCCTTCATCGGCTCCTTCTTCGATCCGCCGAAGGCCAAGGAAGCGGCCGTGGCGCAGATCGATGCCGGCGTCGACGTCATCTATGCCGAACGTTTCGGCGTCATCGAGGCGGCGGTAGAGAAGAAGATCTACGCCATCTCCAACATGTCCGACCAGTCGAGCCTCGGCCCCGACACGGTCATCACCGGTCCGGTGTGGGACATGTATCCGACGGTCGAACAGGCGATCAAGCTGGTCAAGGCCGGCGTCTTCACCGCGCAGGACTATGGCGATTTCTCGCGCATGGCCAAGGGCGGCTCCTACCTCGCGCCTTACCACAAGTTCGACAAGACGCTGCCGGCCGAGGTCAAGGACCTGGTCGAGAAGAAGAAGGCCGAGATCCTGGAAGGCAATTTCCGCGTCGACGTCGACGAGAACACGCCGGCTTCGGATTAAGCGCTCTCTGGCTTTGGGGTTGGCGCCAAGCCACCCCCCTCTGCCCTGCCGGGCATCTCCCCCTCGAGGGGGAGATTGGCAGCTTCACCGCCGGCTACATTTTTCGCGGCTGGAGATTGGCGAAGGCCGAAGTGACATCCGATCTCCCCTCGAGGGGGAGATGGCCGGCAGGCCAGAGGGGGGTGCGACGGGCACGCCCTTCCAGGTCAAGCCGACCCAAAGCCAACCCACCCGGGAGCTATCTTGTCCGCCCCACTCATCGAAATGCGCGGCATCACCAAGAGCTTTGGCGCCGTCAAGGCCAACGAGGCCGTCGATCTCAGTGTCGCGCCAGGCGAAATCCTCGGCCTTCTGGGTGAGAACGGCGCCGGCAAGACGACGTTGATGAACGTGCTGTTCGGCGCCTACGCGCCGGATGCCGGCGAAATCCTGGTCGAGGGTAAGCCCGTCGCCATCCGCGATTCGGCCGATGCCCTGGCCGCCGGGATCGGCATGGTGCACCAGCATTTCCATCTGGCGCCCCGGCTCACGGTGCTGGAAAACCTTCTGATCGGCATTCCCGGCAAGTCAGGCCGCATCGACCGCGGCGGCGGGTTGGCGCGGCTTTCCGAGATCAGCCGCCAGTATGGGCTGAGCCTCGACCCTGACCTGCCGGTCTCGGCGCTGTCGGTCGGCGAGCAGCAGCGGCTGGAAATCATCAAGGCGCTCTTCCGTGGCGCCAGGTTGCTCATACTCGATGAGCCGACCGCGGTGCTGGCGCCAAGTGAGGTCGACGGCCTGTTCGCCGCGTTGCGTTCGATGACAGGCCAAGGTCTCGGCATCATCTTCATCTCGCACAAGCTCAACGAGGTGCGCGCGCTCACCCACCGCTGTGTCATTCTGCGGCATGGGAAGGTCACCGGCCGTATCGATCATCCGGCGGAGACGACTTCGGCCGAAATGGCCAGGCTGATGTGCGGCCACGAGATTGTGCCGCCGACCAAGGCGCCTTCGACGCCCGGCGCTTCGGTGCTCACTCTCGACGGCATTTCCACCTCCGACCATGCCGGCACGCCGTTGCGCGACATCTCGCTGTTTGTTCGCGCTGGCGAAATCCTCGGCATTGCCGGCGTTTCGGGCAACGGCCAGCGAGCACTGGCCGACGTGATTTCCGGCATGCTGCCGCCCAAGGCCGGAACGATGACGATAGCCGGCAAAACGGTGACGCAGTTTTCACCGCGCGAGTTGCAGGCGCTTGGCCTCGGCCGCATCCCCGAAGACCGGATGACGACCGGGCTGGTCACCAACCTGCCGCTAGCCGACTCGATGGTGCTGCCACGCATCGGCACCGAGGCCTTCAGCCGCAAGGGGCTGCTCAATCCGGCTGCCATCCGCGCCTTCGCCGAGGCGCAGATTAAGGCCTTTGACATACGCTGTCCGGGGCCGATGGTGCGCGCCGGCGCGCTCTCCGGCGGCAATTTGCAAAAGGCGCTTCTGGCGCGCGAGCTAGCTTTCGATCCCAAGGTGCTGGTCGTGTCGCAGCCGACGCGCGGCCTGGACATCGGGGCCGCCCGCTTCATCCACGAGAAATTCCTCGACATGCGCGCAAAAGGCTGCGGCCTCATCGTTATCGGCGAGGACCTTGAGGAGTTGCTGATGCTCTCGGACCGCATCGCTGTGATGTATGAGGGCCGCATCGCCGGCACGCTTGCGGGCGACGGAGCCACCGTGGCGAGGCTTGGATTGATGATGACCGGCGCGGAAGGGCACGCCTGATGTTTCGTCTCGAAGCCCGCACCTCGACGCCCGCCTGGTTCAATCTCGCGCTGCCGCTGCTGGCAATCGTCGTCACGCTGGTATTGTGCAGCGGCTTGATCGCGATTGCCGGAGCCGGCGTGATCGAGGCTTATGGCGTGATGCTGTCGGCCTCGCTCGGCGACAGCTACGCCATAACCGAGACGCTGGTGCGCGCCGCCCCGATGATCTTCACCGGCCTTGCCGTGGCGATCGCCTTCCGCGCCAAGTTCTGGAACATCGGCGCCGAGGGCCAGTTGCTGGCCGGCGCGGTGGCGAGCTGCGCTGTTGGCGCCATCCCGATGCCCGGCTATCTCGCGATGCTTTTGATGGCGCTGGCTGGCGCCGCTGCGGGCGCCGTCGTCGCGCTGGTGCCGGCGACGCTGCGGGTGAAGTTCAAGGTCGACGACGTGGTGAGCTCGCTGCTGCTCAACTCGGTCATCTATTACGCGCTGATGGCGCTGATCGAGGGGCCGTGGA
>NZ_JANINM010000203.1 GCF_024509055.1 Mesorhizobium sp.
TGCTTCAGGAAACTCCCGAAGCGCCCGCGCCGCTGACGGAGCCCCCCGCTGCGGCGCGGGCCTTCGGTCCTCTCGGCAGCAAGTAGCCGGAGGGGCCGCGCATCCTCATCAACCGAAAGCCGACCCGCCAGAGGGCCTTCAGCCGGTGGACGCGCAGGCTGGAAACAATCCAGACCGTGGCGATGAACAGAGCGGTATGCAGCGTCGAAACCTCGGCGGAATTCATCGCGGCTGGCGCCATCGCCGGATTGCCGGCGACCGAGCCCGCACCACCGAGGACGATGGTCGCGACGCCTATCCCGAAGAGCCAGGAGCTTAGGTTCGTTTTCCTACCCATTTCGTTGCTGTTGTCTGTTCCCGTGACGCCAACATTGCGGCCGGCTTGTATCCGCTTCATGTCGCGCGAACTGCGGTTTGTTTCAATTCAGTTTCGAAATTGCCCAATTGGCTTTCATATAAACGGCAAATGCGCTTTCGTTTGAGGATAATCAAACTGACGGCTGCCCAAATGGTGGTGCGAAACGGTGAGCGGTCGCCGGAGAACTCTCTCAACGAGATGAAACAAATTCGAAACAATAATGAAAACACAACGAAATTGTATGGAAACAGGCCGGCGCGATAAGCGGCCCATCGAACAACGCCGGTCCGACCGGCAAAACAAAAGAGGGGTCGTCATGCATGCCGCCATTTCCGACAAGCTCATCAATGTCACCGCCGCCGTTCTGACCGGGACGGTTCTCTTCCTCTGCGCCGGCAGCCATGCTGCCCACGCCAGCCAAGTCGTGGCACGCGTCTCGCTGTCGCAACAGATCATGGAAGTCACGGTCGACGGCCGGCCGACCTTCACCTGGAAGGTGTCGACGGGCGACCGGGCGCATGTCACGCCGACCGGGTCGTTCAAGCCGACCCGCATGCACGAGATGTGGTATTCGAAGAAGTACGACAATTCGCCGATGCCGCATTCGGTCTTCTTCAGCGGCGGCTATGCCGTGCACGCGACCTATGCCGTTAGCCGCCTCGGCCGGCCTGCCTCGCATGGCTGCGTGCGGCTGCATCCGAATGCGGCCGCCGATTTCTATCAGCTCGTCGAGACCGTCGGCCCCGCCAACACCAGCATAGTGATCGCCAAGTAGCAGGCTGGTCGCCGCTTTGGTTCCGGCGCAATTCCGGACGAAGCCTTGAGCGATGGCCAAAAAAGAGGCCGGGATTTTCCCGGCCTCTTTGTGTTTTCAGATGCGGCGTTCAGGCCGGCAGCGCCGGCATCAGCTTCGGGTCGGGCTTCTCGGCCAGATGCGGCAGGTCCTTGCTGGCAATGAAGGTGTAGAACATGGGCACGACGAAGAGCGTGAACATGGTGCCGACCAGGATGCCGGTGAAGATGACCAGGCCCATCGAATAGCGGGCAGCTGCGCCGGCGCCGCTGGAGATGATCAGCGGCACGACGCCCAGCGCCATCGCCGCAGTGGTCATCAGGATCGGCCGCAGGCGCACCTTGGCCGAGGCGATGATGGCGTCACGCCGTCGCATGCCATGGATTTCGCGCTGCTGGTTCGCGAACTCCACCAGCAAGATGCCGTGCTTGGTGATCAGGCCGATCAATGTGATCAGACCGACCTGGGTGTAGATGTTTAGTGTTCCAAGGCCGAGATTGAGCGGCACGATGGCGCCGAAGATAGACAATGGCACCGCCATCATGATGATCAACGGATCGCGGAAGCTCTCGAACTGGGCCGCGAGCACCAGATAGATGACGATCACGGCGGCCACGAAGGCGATCAGGATCGTATTGCCCTGCTCCTTCTCCTGGCGCGACTGGCCGGAATAGTCGATGAAGAAGGTGTCGGGCAGCGACTCCCTGGCGATGCTCTCCAAAGTCTGCAGGCCGTCACCGGTGGTGACGCCTGGCAGCGGCAGAGCCGAGATCGTGGCCGAGTTCAGCTGGTTGAACTGCTCGATCGCCGCCGGTGAGGCGTTGGTCGAGATCTTCACCACCGCCGACAACGGCACCATCTTGCCGTCGACGCTGCGCACGAAATATTCGCCGAGCTTTTCGGGGTTGTCGCGGAATTGCTGCGGCACCTGCGGGATGATGTCGTAGCTGTTGGAGTCGCGGTCGAACTGCGCGACTTCGGCGCCGCCAACCAGCAGCGTCAGCGTGCCGCCGATGTCGGCGATCGGCAGGTTCAGCGCCGCCGCCCGCTCGCGGTCGATGGTGACGGTTACCTGCGGCGCGTCATAGGACATCGAGTTCTGCACGACGATGAAGCGGCCGGAGGCCTGCGCCTTGTTCTTGATCTTCTCCGCCTCGTCGAAGACCTGGGAAGGGTCGCCGGTCGAGCGCACCACCATGGAGATGGGCAGACCGCCGCCGGAGCCGGGCAGCGTCGGCGGCGCGAAGACGAAAGCCTCGACGCCGGCGACCTTGGCGAGGCGCCCCTGGATGTCGGCCTGCAACTGCTTCGAGTTGCGCTTGCGGTCCGCCCAGTCCTTGAAGGCGAAGCCGACGAAAGCGCCGTTGGTGGCGCCGCTGAAGGCGACGGCCGAGAACTGGGCCCTGGTTTCCGGTATATCCTTCACCAGGCCGAGGATCTGGTTGACGTAGGTTTCGGTGTAGTCCGAGGTGGCATATCGCGGCGCGGTCACGATCGAAAGCAGGAAGCCCTGATCTTCTTCCGGCGCCAGTTCGCTGGACGTCTTGGTGAACATGAAGCCGGTCAGCGCCACCAGCGCGACGACGATGATCAGCGTCACCGGCCGGTTGCGGAGCGAAGCGGTGACGGCCCGCTCGTAGACATGCTCGACGCGGCCGAAGGTGCCGTCGACGATGCGCTGGAAGCGCCCATGCGCGCCAGGCTTCAGCAGGCGTGCTGACATCATCGGCGTGATGGTGATGGCGATAAGGCCCGACAGCACCACGGAACCGGCCAGCGTCACGGCGAACTCGCGGAACAGCGCGCCGGTCAGGCCGCCGGTGAAGGCCAGCGGCGCGAACACGGCGGCCAGCGTCAGCGTCATGGCGACGATCGCGGTCGCGATCTCACGCATGCCGTTGAACGCCGCCTGCATCGGCGACATGTGATCTTCCTCCATGTGGCGGTGGATGTTCTCCACCACCACGATGGCGTCGTCGACGACAAGGCCGATCGCCAGCACCATGGC
>NZ_JANINM010000204.1 GCF_024509055.1 Mesorhizobium sp.
CAGGTGATGATCTATCCGATCGTCATCATCCTGCGCGAGATCGGCATCTACGGCACGCTCACCGGGCTGGTGATCGTGCATTCGATCTTCGGCATGCCGATCCTGACGCTCCTGTTCCGCAACTATTTCACCTCGATGCCGGAGGAGCTGTTCCGTGCGGCGCGCGTCGACGGCGCCGGCTTCTGGGGCATCTACCTGCGCATCATGCTGCCGATGTCGCTGCCGATCTTCGTCGTCGCCATCATCCTGCAGGTCACCGGCATCTGGAACGACTTCCTGTTCGGCGTCGTCTACACGCGCCCCGACACCTATCCGATGACGGTGCAGCTGAACAACATCGTCAACTCGGTGCAGGGCGTGAAGGAATACAACGTCAACATGGCTGCCACCATCCTGACCGGGCTGGTTCCGCTCGTCGTCTATTTCGTTTCCGGAAAGCTTTTCGTGCGCGGCATCGCCGCCGGCGCGGTGAAAGGATGATGATGGCAGCGGCAATCGCCAATCCCAGCGTTTCGATCCAGGATCTGTCGCTCAGTTTCGGCGCCGTGTCGGTGCTGCAGACGCTCAACCTGAATGTCGCCGACGGCGAGTTCATCGTGCTGCTCGGGCCTTCGGGCTGCGGCAAGTCGACCCTGCTCAACTGTATTGCCGGCCTGCTCGACATCTCCGCCGGGCGCATCTTCATCAAGGGCAAGAACGTCACCTGGGAGGAGCCGAAGGACCGCGGCATAGGCATGGTGTTCCAGTCCTACGCGCTCTATCCGCAGATGACGGTGGAGAAGAACCTGTCCTTCGGCCTGCGCGTCGCCGGCGTGCCGAAGGACGAGATCGCCAAGCGCATCGCTCGCGCGTCCGAAATCCTGCAGATCGAGCCGCTGCTGCAACGCAAGCCTTCAGCGCTTTCCGGCGGCCAGCGCCAGCGCGTCGCGATCGGCCGCGCGCTGGTGCGCGACGTTGACGTCTTCCTGTTCGACGAGCCGCTCTCCAATCTCGACGCCAAATTGCGCTCGGAGCTGCGCGTCGAGATCAAGCTGCTGCACCGCCGGCTGCAAAACACGATGATCTACGTCACCCACGACCAGATCGAGGCAATGACGCTCGCCGACCGCATCGCGGTGATGAAGGGCGGCGTCATTCAGCAGCTCGACGCGCCGCAGACCATTTACAACCGGCCGGTCAACCGTTTCGTCGCCGGCTTTCTCGGCTCGCCCGCGATGAACTTCATCGACGGCAGGTTGGAGAAAGGCGAGGGCGATTGGCGCTTTGCCTCCGAGGATGTGCAAATTCCGCTTGCGACCTATGCCTTCGAAAAGGAACCGGTGCCGGGTCCGGTGGTCTTCGGCATTCGTCCCGAGCATGTCGCCTTCAACAGCGGCACGGGCTGGCCCTTCACCGCGAGTTCCAATGTCGAGGTCGTGGAGCCGATGGGCTCCGACACACTGGTCTGGCTGAAGCTCGGCAAGCAGAACTTCACCGTGCGCGTGACCTCCGAACGCACGCCGAAAAACGGCGATGCCGTCACCATCGGCTTCGACCCGATGCGTGCCTCGCTCTTCGACGCCCAATCCGGCAACCGGCTTTAACCTCCCAGGAACAACAGAACGGACAGACAGATGAACTGGTCATTCCAACTTTACAGCGCCCGCAATTTCCAACCGTGGGACAACGTGGTGAAAATGCTCGGCAAGCTCGGCTACAGCCAGGTCGAGGGTTTCGGCGGCGTCTATGACGATCCGAAGGCCTTCCGCGCCGAGCTCGACAAGAACGGTCTTGCGATGCCCACCGGCCATTTCTCGATCGAGGCGTTGGAAAAGGATTTTGACGGCGTCCGCAGGATCGCCGACGCGCTCGGCATCTCGCTCTTGATCTGCCCCTATCTGGTCGCCGAAGCCCGACCGTCCGACGCGGCCGGTTGGCGCGGCTTCGGCGAGCGCCTGGCCAAGGTCGGCGAGACTGCGAAGAGGGCCGGCTACGGTTTTGCGTGGCACAACCATGATTTCGAGTTCAAGCCGCTCGCCGACGGCTCGCTGCCGCAGGACCACATCCTGGCGGCCGCCCCGGACATCGGCTGGGAAATGGATGTCGCATGGGTGGTGCGCGGCGGCGCCGACCCGCTGCCCTGGATCGAAAAGCACGGCAAGCGCATCAGCGCCGTGCATATCAAGGACATGGCCAAGCCCGGCGAGGGGCTGGACGAGGACGGCTGGTCGGATGTCGGCCACGGCACCATAGGCTGGGCAGGTCTGTTCAGGACATTGCGCGCCAAAAGCGCGGCGAAGTACTTCATCATGGAGCAGGATAATCCCAATGACATCGAGCGCTATGCCCGCCGCTCGATCGCGGCAGCCAAGAGCTGGCAGGAGTAATCAAAATGGCAGATAAGCTTGGCGTCGGCGTCATCGGCTGCGGCAACATTTCGAAGGCATATTTCTCGCTGGCGCCGTTGTTTCGCGGCATCAAGATGCGCGCCTGTGCGGACATCAACATGGAGGCCGCCAAGGCGCGGGCGAAGGAGTTCAAGCTCCGCGCCGAAACGGTCAACGAACTGCTCAAGGACGACGAGATCGACATCGTCGTCAACCTGACGGTCCCGGCCGTGCATTACGAAGTGTCGAAGGCGGTGCTCGACGCCGGCAAGCATGTCTATTCGGAAAAGCCGTTCGTGCTTTCGATCAAGGAAGGGCTTGATCTCGAAAGCCGGGCCGAGAAGAAGGGCCTGCGCATAGGCTCGGCGCCGGACACTTTCCTCGGCGGTGCCCACCAGCTGGTGCGCGACCTGATCGACAGCGGCAAGCTCGGCTCGATCACCAGCGGCACATGCCATGTGATGAGCCATGGCATGGAGCACTGGCACCCCAATCCCGACTTCTTCTTCCAGCCGGGCGCGGGTCCGGTGCTGGACATCGGGCCCTACTACGTCACCAACCTGATCCAGCTGATCGGGCCGGTCAAACAGGTGGCCGCCTTCGCGACGACGCCGGCCAAGGAGCGCACCATCAGCTCGCAACCTCGCGCCGGCGAAAGAATCCCGGTCAACACGCCGACCACCATCCATGCGCTGCTGGAGTTCGCGAACGGGGCGGTGATCACGCTCAACACCTCCTGGGACGTCTGGAGCCACGGCCATGCGCCGATGGAGCT
>NZ_JANINM010000205.1:0-846 GCF_024509055.1 Mesorhizobium sp.
TCGACTGCATGATCTCGGTGAAATAGCGCTGCTCGATCCTGAGCGCCGTGTCGAACGGCACCAGCAGCCCTTCATAGACGCATTTCAGGATCGCGGCCGCCGCCGGATAGTTGCCGTAGGTCTCGCGGCGCAGGATGGCTATGGCCGGCGGCCACAGATTGGCGCCTGCCGCCGAATAGACCGGACCGCCGGGCAGCTTGAAGCCCTTCTCGTCCCAGGGCGCGACCGGCTTGAGGCCGTTCCTGATCATCGCCTTGGCGGTCTCGACCAGCTTCTTCGGCTCGGCGACCTCATGGATCAGGCCCATCGACTTGGCCTTCTGCGTCGTAAGGTTCTGGCCCGAGGTCAGCATCTGCAAGGCCTGCTGCTGGTCGGTGAGGCGCGGCACTCGCTGGGTGCCGCCGGCGCCCGGGAAGATGCCGATCTTCACCTCGGGAAGCGCCATCCTCACCTTGTCGCTGTCGGCGGCGACGCGGCCATGGCAGGCGAGCGACATCTCGAAGGCGCCACCCATGCAGGTGCCGTTGATCGCCGACACCCATGGCTTGCCGGAGGTTTCCAGCTTGCGGAACAGGCCGGTCATGTAACCGGCATTCTCGAACAGCGCCCTGGTGGCCTTCTCAAGGTCATGCTCCTTCTCAGCGGCGAAGGTAGCCAGCATCTTCTGCAGCATGGTGATATCGGCGCCACCGGAGAAGGTGTCCTTGCCGGAGGTGATCACCGCGCCCTTGATCGCGGCATCGCCCGCCACGTGATCGACGATGGCATTGAGCTCGCGCATCACTTCTTCGGTGAAGACGTTCATCGAGCGTCCGGGCATGTCCCAGGTGACCAGCGCGATGCCGT
>NZ_JANINM010000205.1:856-3141 GCF_024509055.1 Mesorhizobium sp.
GGTGTAGCTCATTGTCTCTCTCCCTCGTCAGACGCGTTCGATGATGGTCGCGGTGCCCATGCCGGCGCCGATGCAGAGCGTGACCAGCGCTGTGTTGAGGTCGCGGCGCTCCAACTCGTCCAGCACAGTGCCGAAGATCATGGCGCCGGTGGCGCCGAGCGGATGGCCCATGGCGATGGCGCCGCCATTGACGTTGATCTGGTCGTGCGGGATGTCGAAGGCCTGCATGTAGCGCAGCACCACCGAGGCAAAGGCCTCGTTGAGCTCGAACAGGTCGATGTCAGAGAGCTTCATCTTGGCGCGCTTCAGCAGCTTCTCGGTGACGTCGACCGGACCGGTCAGCATTAGCACCGGTTCGGAGCCGATGTTGGCGAAAGAGCGGATGCGCGCGCGGGGTTTGATCCCCATGGCTTTCCCAACCTTCTTGGAGCCGAGCAACACGGCGGCCGCGCCGTCGACGATGCCGGAGGAATTGCCGGCGTGATGGACGTGGTTGACCTCCTCGACCTCCGGGTGCTTCTGCACAGCCACCGCGTCGAAGCCGCCCATCTCGCCCGGCATGACGAAGGACGGATTGAGCGAGGCGAGCGACTGCATGTCGGTCGTGGGCCGCATGTGCTCGTCATGGTCGAGGATGGTGAGGCCGTTCTGGTCCTTGATCGGGATCACCGAATTCTTGAACCGGCCCTCGCCCCACGCCTTGGCGGCGCGCTTCTGGCTCTCGACCGCATAGGCGTCGACGTCGTCGCGGCTGAAGCCATACTTGGTGGCAATCAGGTCGGCCGAGATGCCCTGGGGCACGAACCAGCCGGGCAGGCCCACGGACGGATCCATGAACCAGGCGCCCCCCGACATGCCCATGCCGACGCGCGACATGGATTCGACGCCGCCGGCAATGACGATCTCGTCGGCCCCTTGAGCGATCTTGGCGGCGCCGAAATTGATGGCGTCGAGGCCCGATGCGCAGAAGCGCGAGATCTGCATGCCCGGCGCCCTGGTGTCGAAGCCGGCCTCGAAGGCCGCGGCGCGCGGAATGACGGAGCCCGCCTCACCGACCGGATCGACGCAGCCGAAGATGATATCGTCGACGTTGCCCGTGTCGAGCCCGTTGCGGTCGCGCAATGCTTCCAGCGTCCTGGCGGCGAGCCGCACCGCTGGCACCTCGTGCAGCGAGCCATCCTTCTTGCCCTTGCCGCGCGGCGTGCGCACGGCGTCATAGACGTAAGCCTCAGTCATTTTCGTGCTCCTTGGCTTTGCCGGTCGCGACGCTCACAGAGAGCGTCCGATCAGCAATTTCATGATCTCGTTGGTGCCGCCATAGATGCGCTGGACGCGGGCGTCGCGGTACATGCGGGCGATCGGGTATTCATTCATGTAGCCATAGCCGCCATGCAGTTGAAGGCATTCGTCGACGACCTTGCCCTGCAGGTCCGACAGCCAGTATTTGGCCATCGAGGCGGTGACCGGGTCGAGGCCGCCATCGACATGGCGGGCGACGCAATCATTGTAGAAGACGCGGCCGATGGTCGCCTCGGTCTTCAATTCAGCCAGCTTGAACTGGGTGTTCTGGAAATCGATGATCGGCTTACCGAAGGCCTTGCGCTCCTTGACGTAGTCGATGGTGAGCGCGAGCGCCCGTTCGATCATGGCGATAGCGCCGGTGCCGATCTGCAACCGCTCCTGCGGCAATTGCTGCATCAGCTGGACGAAGCCCTTGCCTTCCTCATGGCCGAGCAGGTTGGAGGTCGGCACGCGCACGTCGTTGAAGAACAGCTCGGAAGTGTCGTTCGACTTCAGTCCGATCTTGTCGAGGTTGCGGCCGCGCTCGAAGCCTTCGGCATCGTCGGTCTCGACGACGATCAGCGACGTGCCCTTGGCGCCCTTTTCCGGATCGGTCTTGGTCACGACTATGATCAGGTTGGCGAGCTGGCCGTTGGTGATGAAGGTCTTGGAACCGCTGATCTTGTAGTGGTTGCCATCCTTCTCGGCGCGGGTCTTCACGCCTTGCAGGTCGGAGCCGGCGCCGGGCTCGGTCATGGCGATGGCGCCGATCAACTCGCCGGTCGCCAGCTTCGGCAGCCACTTCTGCTTCTGCTCCTCGGAGCCATAGTGAAGGATGTAAGGCGCGACGATGGAGTTGTGCAGGCCGATGCCGAAGCCGTCGACTCCGACATGGCCGATCGCCTCGATGATGGCGCTCTCATGTGCGAAGGTGCCGCCCGAGCCGCCGTATTTTTCCGGCATCGAGGCGCAAAGCAGGCCGGCGGCGCCAGCCTTCAGCCAGC
>NZ_JANINM010000206.1 GCF_024509055.1 Mesorhizobium sp.
CCCCGTGATCTTGAGGAAGGCCGCGGTGGCGACGACCATGAACAGCGAGATCGGCAGGAACACCTTCCAGCCAAGACGCATCAACTGGTCGTAGCGGTAGCGCGGCACGAAAGCCTTCACCATGGAGATGCCGAAGAATACGAAGCAGACCTTCAGCACGAACCAGATGACGCCGGGCACCCAGGTGAAAGGCGCGAAGTTAAACGGAGGCAGCCAGCCGCCCAGGAACAGGATGGTCGCCAGCGCGCACATCAGCACGATCGCAACATATTCGCCGAGGAAGAACAGCAGGAACGGCGTCGACGAATATTCGACCATGTGGCCGGCGACCAGCTCCGATTCGGCTTCCACCAGGTCGAAGGGCGGACGGTTGGTCTCGGCCAGCGCCGAGATGAAGAAGACGACGAACATCGGGAACAGCGCCAGCCAGTTCCAGTCCAGGAAGGTGTTGGGCAGGCCAAGCCGCGTGCCGATCCCGTTATGCTGCGACAGGACGATGTCGGAGAGGTTGAGCGATCCGGCGGTGAGCAGGACAGTCACGATGACGAAGCCGATCGAGACTTCGTAGGACACCATCTGCGCCGCCGAGCGCAGCGCGCCGAGGAACGGGTATTTCGAGTTCGATGCCCAGCCACCCATGATCACGCCATAGACTTCGAGCGAGGAGATGGCGAAGACATAGAGGATGCCGACATTGATGTTGGCGATCGCCCATCCCTCATTGACCGGGATGACCGCCCAGGCCGAGATCGCCAGTACAGCCGACACCAGCGGCGCCAGGAGGAAGACGCCCTTGTTGGCGCCTGACGGGATCACCGGTTCCTTGAACACGAACTTCAACAGGTCGGCGAAGGCCTGCAGCGTGCCCCATGGGCCGACGACGTTCGGGCCGCGGCGCAGCTGCACAGCCGCCCAGATCTTGCGGTCGGCGTAGAGAATATAGGCCACGAAGACCAGCAGGATGACGATCAGTACGACCGACTTCAGCAGGATCAGCAGCGCCGGCAGCACGTAGAAGGAGAAGAAGGTGTCCATGCTTATTCCGCCGCCTGCTTGAAGCCGCTCTTGGCCAGCGCCGAGCATTCGGCCATCACGGCCGAGGCCCGCGCGATCGGGTTGGTCAGATAGAAATCCTTCACCGGCGAGGTAAAGGTGCCCTTGTTGAGCCGCCCGCCGAGCTTCGCCGCCTTGGCGACGTCGTCGGCGCTGCCGGCCAGAACCTGGTCGATGCGGGCGAGATGCGGATGGTCGCCATAGAGCTTGGCGCGCAGCTGGGCGAGCGAATCGAACGGCAGCTTCTTGCCGAGCACATCCGACAGCGCCCTCAGGATCGCCCAGTCCTCGCGCGCCTCGCCCGGGGCGAAGCCGGCGCGGTTGGTCTGCTGCACGCGACCTTCGGTGTTGACATAGGTGCCGGACTTTTCCGTGTAGGCGGCAGCCGGAAGGATGACGTTGGCGCGGTGCGCCCCGGCATCGCCATGGGTGCCGATATAGACGACGAAGGCACCTCCGGTCGCGGCCATGTCTATTTCGTCGGCGCCGAGCAGGAACAGCACATCGGTTTCGCCCAGCATGCCGGCGACGTTCTTGCCACCCTCGCCCGGCACGAAGCCGACATCTAGGCCGCCGACGCGGCCGGCTGCATTGTGGAGAACCGCAAAGCCGGTCCACTCCGGCGTGACGGCATTGACGGCCAGGGCGAGTTTTGCCGCCTGGCCAAGAACCGCCGCGCCGTCTGAGCGCGCCAGCGCGCCTTGACCGACGATGATCAGCGGATGCGTCGCCTTCTTCAGCACGTCGAGGAACTTGCCGTTGCCGTCAGCGAGGTCCTTGAGCGATTCCGGACCGGCGCCAAGCAATTCATAGTCGTAGCGCGTGTCGCCGATCTCGCCGATGACGCCGACCGGCAGGTTGCCAACGCGCCAGCGCTTGCGGATGCGGGCGTTGAGCACGGAAGCCTCGAAGCGAGGATTGGCGCCGACGATCAGCACCGCGTCTGCCTGCTCGATGCCTTCGATGGTCGGATTGAAGATGTAGCTGGCGCGGCCGAGCGACGGATCGAGCGCGGCGCCATCCTGGCGGCAATCGACGTTCTTTGAGCCCAGCCCGGCCATCAGGAGCTTGAGCGCATAGATTTCCTCGACCGCGGCGAGGTCACCGGCAATCGCGCCGATCCGATCAGGCGCCGTCTTCGACACTTGATCCTTGATCGCCGCGAAAGCTTCAGCCCAGCTTGCCGGCGCGAGCTTGCCGTTCTTGCGAACATAGGGGCGATCGAGGCGCTGCGTGCGCAGGCCGTCCCAGATGAAGCGGGTCTTGTCGGAAATCCACTCCTCATTCACCGCCTCGTTGACGCGCGGCAGGATGCGCATCACTTCGCGGCCTCTGCTGTCGACGCGGATCGCCGAACCGACGGCATCCATGACGTCGATCGATTCCGTCTTGGTCAACTCCCATGGCCGCGCCTGGAAAGCGAAAGGCTTTGAGGTCAACGCCCCGACCGGGCAGAGATCGATGACGTTGCCCTGCAGCTCGGACGTCATCGCCTGTTCGAGATAGGTGGTGATCTCGGCATCCTCGCCGCGGCCGATCAGGCCAAGCTCGGAAATGCCGGCGACTTCGGTGGTGAAGCGGACGCAGCGCGTGCAGTGAATGCAGCGGTTCATCACCGTCTTGACCAGCGGGCCGATATACTTGTCTTCGACCGCGCGCTTGTTCTCGTGATAGCGCGAGGAATCGACGCCGAACGCCATGGCCTGGTCCTGCAGGTCGCATTCGCCACCCTGGTCGCAGATCGGGCAGTCCAGCGGATGGTTGATCAGCAGGAACTCCATCACGCCTTCGCGGGCCTTCTTGACCATGGGCGTGTTGGTGAAGATCTCCGGCGCCTCGCCATTGGGGCCGGGGCGCAGGTCGCGCACGCCCATCGCGCAGGACGCTTGCGGCTTGGGCGGGCCGCCCTTCACCTCGATCAGGCACATGCGGCAATTGCCGGCGATGGACAGCCGCTCATGGAAGCAGAAGCGCGGCACTTCCGCGCCAGCGTCCTCGGCCGCCTGCAGCAGCGTATAGTGGTCGGGTACCGTGATCTCTTTCCCGTCGACCTTTAGCTTTGCCATTCGCCTCAAACCCCTGCGGAT
>NZ_JANINM010000207.1 GCF_024509055.1 Mesorhizobium sp.
AACGGGTTTTCGCCGACCAGCATGACGACGAAGCCGGCGACGATGAAGGCAACCGACAGGTTGATCAACGGAATCAACCCGTAATCGGCCCAGGCCGGCAGCTTGGCGTAAGGCGTGCTCATTCGGCGGCCTCCTGATGCTCGACACCAGCCATTAGCAAGCCAAGCTCGCCTTCGGTCGCGTCCGGGCCGCGCTCGCCGACGACACGACCGGCGAACATCACCAGGATGCGGTCGGAAAGCGAGCGGATCTCGTCGAGCTCGACAGAGACGACGAGCACGGCCTTGCCCTGGTCGCGCATGGCGATCAGCCGCTTGTGGATGAATTCGATGGCGCCGACATCGACGCCGCGCGTCGGCTGGCCGACGATCAGCACGCCGGGGTCCTGCTCCATTTCCCGCGCCAGCACGATCTTCTGCTGGTTGCCGCCGGAGAAATTTGCTGTTTTCAGGCGGGGATTGCCGGGGCGGATGTCATATTTCGCGATCTTGTCCTTCGCGTCGGCCATGATGGCTTCGACGTTGAGGAACGGCCCCTTCAGGTAGCGCTCGTCGTCATGATAGCCGAGGATCGAGTTCTCGTTCTCCTCGAAGGCGAGCACCAGCCCGACATGGTGCCGGTCCTCCGGCACATGGGCCAGCCCCCGATCGCGCAATTCGCCGGGATCGGCCTTGCCGGTGAGATCGATCGGCTTGCCGTCCAGCATCACCTCGCCGGAAACGGCATGCCGGATGCCGGAAATCGCCTCGAGCAGCTCCGACTGGCCGTTGCCGGCCACGCCCGCAATGCCGACGATCTCGCCGCCGCGCAGGTCGAAGGAGACGTTGTCGACCATGGTGACGCCGCGTGAATCCTTCACCGTCAGGTTCTTGACCGAGAGTTTTACCGCGCCGGCTTCCGACTCTCCCTTCTCGACCCTGAGCAGCACGCGCCTGCCAACCATCAGTTCGGCCAGTTCGCCGACCGTGGTTTCCTTTGTCACCCTTGTCGCGACCATCGTACCCTGGCGCATGACCGAGACCGTGTCGGTGATGGCCATGATCTCGCGCAGCTTGTGGGTGATCAGAACCACCGTTTTTCCCTGTTCCTTCAACTGCTTGAGGATGCGGAACAGGTGATCGGCCTCAGCCGGTGTCAAAACCCCCGTCGGCTCGTCCAGGATCAGGATTTCGGCGCCGCGATAGAGCGCCTTGAGGATCTCGACACGCTGCTGCAGGCCGACCGGCAGTTCCTCGATGATGGCGTCGGGCTCGACTTCGAGGCCGTATTCGCGCTCCAGCCGGTCGAGCTCCGAGCGCGCCTTGGCGATGCTGCTCTTCAAGAGCGCGTCGTTCTCGGCGCCGAGGATGATGTTCTCCAGGACGGTGAAATTGTCGACCAGCATGAAATGCTGATGCACCATGCCGATGCCAAGCGCGATCGCGTCGTTGGACGTGTTGATCGACACCGGCTTGCCGCCGACGCGGATCTCGCCGCTGTCCGCCTGGTAGAAGCCATACAGGATCGACATCAGCGTCGACTTGCCGGCACCGTTCTCGCCGACGATGCCGTGGATGGTTCCGCGCGCGATTTCCAGGTTGATGTCGCGGTTGGCGCGTACTGCGCCAAAACTCTTGTTGATGCCTATAAGCTCGATCGCGGCTTGCGCCATGCAGCCTGTCCCACTCTTATTTTTTTATCGCTTGGTCAAAATGCCTAGCATGATGCCCCGCCCCTGCCAATCGGCCGGGACGGCATTCACTCTCGACAAATCCCCGCGCGCTTGTCAATTTCGAACGTGGCCGACAGCTTCACATTCACAAAAGCCCGGGATTTTGAATGACCACGCCTGACGATCGGCTGACGACGCTGGAAATCCGCGCCGCCGAGCAGGAAAAGACCATCGAGGAACTGTCCGGCCAGATCGCCGAGCAGTGGAAGGTGATCGAGCGCATGGAACGCAAGCTTGGTGCCCTGACCGACCGGTTCCTGGCCCTGGAGGAGCGGACCGCGCCCGATGTGCCGGTGACCAAGCCGCCGCACTGGTGAGCGAGGAGGAGAACGGTCATGGCCAGTGAAAGCGACCGTATCGCCAGGGCCGGCAACTATGTCTTCGGCCTGATGGACGACAGGGAGCGCGCCCGCGCCGAGCGCGACCTCCAGATCGATCCCGCTTTCCGCGACGCGGTACTCAGGCTGGCCGAACGCATGCGCGCCTTCGATCCGGCCGCAACCTCCAGCGGAAAGTCGGACAATCGCTGGAACCTGGTCGCGCAAAGGCTTGCGGAACTGCCGCAGATGCGGCTCGCCGGACTGGACGATGGCAAAGCGGCGCCGGTCATGACCCGCGGGCTGCGGCGCAAGCCTTACGGCGTCGGCGTGCATTCCCTTGGCGGCCGGCTGGGGCTGGTCATCGCGATTGCCCTGCTTGCGGCCTTCGCGCTGGGCTACCTGGTCGGCACGTTATAGCTGACGCGACATCAGGAGCATCGGCTCGCCATCCTGCTCGAAGGGCTCGACCACTGACCAGCCGAGCACCTCATAGAAGCGGCGCGCCTGCCATGTGTAGAGATGGAGCTTGTCCACGCCAGCCGCTATCGCATGCGCCTCGACGGTCCTGACCAGCGCGGCGCCGATGCCACGCCCTCTGTGCCCTTCGTCGACGACAAGGCCGGCCAGCCATGGCGTCAGATCATGCGCCGGGTCGATCTCGCTGCGGACGAGCAGGCAGCTTCCGATCGGCTGGCCGCGATGGCGTGCGACGAAGCCAGCCTCGAACCCGTCACCGGCCAGCAATCCGCGCAGCCCCGCCGCGTCTTCTTGCAGGGTTCGTCCCGTGCCTTGGAAGAAGGCCGCAAGCCGCAGCGCCGCGAGCGTTTCCACGTCGCGCTCAACCATGGCTTCGATCGTCGGCCGCATGTTCTGCCTTGGAAAAACGAAACCGCCGGGCTTTCACCCGGCGGTCCGCAAATTTCAGCTCCCGATCAATACGGGCATTTGTTGTCGGCGGTGTAGTCGTGCACCTGGACGGTGCCGGCGATGATGTCGGCCTTGGCCTTTTCGACGGCGGCCTTCATTGCATCGGTGACCAGGGCCTTGTTGTTGTCGTCCATGGCGTAGTCGACGCCGCCTTCCTTGAGGCCGAGAT
>NZ_JANINM010000208.1 GCF_024509055.1 Mesorhizobium sp.
CCAGCGGCGGCAAGGGCATCGAGCTCTTCGACAGCAACGGGCGCGCCTATATCGATGCCTCCGGCGGCGCCGCCGTTTCCTGTCTCGGTCATGGCCATCCCGACGTCATCGCCGCCATGCATCGGCAGGCCGACACGCTTGCCTATGCCCACACCAGCTTCTTCACCAGCGATGTCGCCGAAGCCTTGGCCGACCAGCTCGTCGCCGATGCGCCGGCCGGCATCAGTCACTGCTATTTCGTATCGGGCGGTTCGGAAGCGGTCGAGGCGGCGCTGAAGATGGCGCGGCAGTATTTCGTCGAGATCGGCCAGCCGCAGCGCCGTAACATCATCGCGCGCAAGCAGAGCTACCATGGCAACACGCTCGGTGCGCTCGCGGCCGGCGGCAACGAATGGCGGCGCGCGCAGTTCCGGCCGCTGCTCATCGAAACGCATCACATCGACCCATGCTTTGCCTACCGCTTCCAGGAGGCCGGCGAGACGGATCAGGACTATGCGGCGCGCGCGGCGCAGGCGCTCGAAGACAAGATCATCGAGCTCGGGCCGGAAACGGTCATGGCCTTCGTCGCCGAGACAGTCGTCGGCGCGACGGCCGGCGCGGTCCCGCCCGTAGCGGACTACCTGCATCGCATCCGCCAAATCTGCGACCGCCATGGCGTGCTCCTGATCCTCGACGAGGTGATGTGCGGCATGGGCCGCACCGGAACGCTGCATGCCTGCGAGCAGGACGGTGTTGCCCCCGATCTGACGACGATCGCCAAGGGGCTGGGCGGCGGCTATCAGCCGATTGGCGCGGTATTGCTCAGCCGGAAGATATTCGACGCCTTCTCAAACGGCTCCGGTCTCTTCCAGCATGGTCACACCTACATCTGCCACCCGATGGCCTGCGCGGCCGCGCTCGCCGTGCAGGAAGTCATCGCTCGCGACAAGTTGCTTGATAACGTCAAAGCCATGGGTGCGCATCTGGCGCGCCGGCTCGGCGAACGCTTCGGCAATCACCCCAATGTTGGCGACGTGCGCGGGCGCGGCCTGTTCATGGGCGTCGAGCTGGTGGAGGATCGTTCGACCAAGCAGCCCTTCGATCCCAAACGAAAGCTGCATGCGCGCATCAAGAAGGCCGCTATGGCGAACGGTCTTCTCGTTTACCCCATGGGCGGCACGATCGACGGCGCCAGTGGCGACCATGTGCTTCTGGCCCCACCATTCATTTGTGATCCCGCCGCGATCGACGCGATCGTCGAACGCCTCGACGATGCTATCGGAGAAGCGTTGCGGACATAGCTCGCGACAGCATCGGAGGCGACTGCAGTCGCTGGGGCGAGGCAGACAGTTTCAGAGGATCGCGTCGTTCAGAGGCTTCACCGGGCCGAGCAGGACCGAACCGGTCGGTGTGCCATTGTCGATCGGGATGGCCTGGTGGTTCGGTTCCACGACGTCGGGGGCGCCGACATCGGCTGTCACCACCACCGGTGTCTTGTTCGGCACGCGGTCGTAGAGGTCGATGATGTCCTGGTTGATCAGGCGCACGCAGCCTGACGAGACCGACTTGCCGATCGACCACCATTCGGGCGAGCCGTGCAGGCGGTAGAGCGTGTCCTGGTTGCCCTGGAACAGATAAAGCGCGCGCGCGCCGAGCGGGTTCTTCAGGCCGCCCGGCATGCCGCCATTCTTGGCGCTGTATTGCGTAAGTTCCGGCTGGCGCGCGACCATCTCGTCCGGTGGCGTCCATTTCGGCCACTTCTGCTTCCACTGCACCACGGCGTCGCCCTGCCACTCGAAACCGGCGCGGCCGAGGCCGACGCCGTAGCGGATCGCCTGGCCGCCTTCGCGCACCAGATAGAGGAAATGGTTGGTGGTATCGACGACGATGGTGCCGGGCCGCCGTCCGGTCGGATCGGGAACGATCTGGCGCAGGAACTGATGATCGATCTTCTTCACCGGAATCGCCGGAAGGTCGAAGCCATTGTCCGACATCGCCCCATACATCGTCTCATAGTCGCCGAGCGGCGGCTCGACATAGGCCTGAGGCGGCGGCGTCTGGACGGGGGCGGGGCCTTGATCGCTCGTGGTGGTGCAAGCGGAAACCGCGGCCGAAGCAGCGCCGAGCGCAGTCAGATTGAGGAAGCCACGGCGGCTGATGCGAAAGGAAGCGTCTGACATGGTTGCCTTTTCTAGGTCTTAATCCGCAAGAAAGCATGAATCCGCGGGCTTGCCGCCGGCAGCTCCAATAACAGTCGGCCGCGATAGGCGGTTCCAATTCTGGCCTGAGGGTGGACAGAAAAAGGCGAAGCTGTGATGACGCCACACATGTTGCACTGCGGCAACAGCTTCCTCAGGCGCCTGCCAAAAGGCCTTCGAGCGAGGGCAGGATCAGCCCCGGCGGGAAATCCCGATATTCGTCAGGCTGGTTGGCCCGGTTGATCCACACGGTGCGGAAGCCGAACTTTGCGGCGCCCGCGATATCCCAGCGGTTCGAGGACTGGAACGACACCGCGCCAGGATAGAGCCGCCAGCCCGTGACCACCATGTCGTACACAGACGGGTCGGTCTTGAAGCGCTTGACCTGATCGACCGAAAAGACGTCGTCGAGGATCTGGTCGAGCGCCGCCGATTTTACCGCAGCCTGCAGCATTTCCGGCGAGCCGTTGGACAGGATCGCGAGCTTCGCCCCCGACGCCTTCAACGCCTTCAGCACCGCCGGCACTTCCGGATAGCAGTCGAGCCGCCAATAGGCTTCGAGCAGCCTGGTCCTCAGGCCCCGGTCGACCGAAGGCACCTTGCGCAGCGCGAAATCCAGCGCCTGCTCGGTCAACTGCCAGAAATCGGCATAGGAGCCCATCAGCGTCCGGACCCAGGAATATTCGAGCTGCTTGGCCCGCCATATGTCGGACAGCAATTGGCCATCCGGCCCGATCTCGCCGGCATGGCGGCGCACGGCGGCGTGCACGTCGAACAACGTGCCATAGGCGTCGAAGACATAGGCCGCATGATGCATGGCAAGAGTTTTGCGACCGGCCGGCGCGGCGCGCAAGCGCTGATTGCGCCAAGTGGCCCTGGCCTCAATGATTTTCCCGGATGTCGGTTGACGCCGGCGGTCGAGCATCGTCCTATGACGCCCCTCGATCATCCATTGGACGGCAAACATGACACTGGCGGCGGCGGCGCTAACCGCGACTTGGACCTATGTGGACGGCGACTGGTACGAAGGCAATGTCGCCATTCTCGGACCGCGCAGCCACGCCATGTGGCTGGGCACCAGCGTCTTCGACGGGGCCCGCTGGTTCGAGGGCGTGGCGCCGGATCTCAATCTGCATGCCGCGCGCGTCAACGCTTCCGCCATTGCGCTTGGCCTCAAGCCGTCGATGACGGCGGAGCAGATCGTCGGGCTGACCTGGGACGGTTTGAAGAAGTTCGATGGCAACACCGCCGTCTATATCAGGCCGATGTATTGGGCCGAGCACGGCGGTTACATGGGCGTGCCCGCCGATCCGGCCTCCACGCGCTTCTGCCTCTGCCTCTACGAATCGCCGATGATCGCGCCCTCCGGCTTCTCGATCAGCGTCTCGCCGTTCCGGCGGCCTACGCTCGAGACCATGCCGACCAACGCCAAGGCCGGCTGCCTCTATCCCAACAATGGCCGTGCCATCCTCGAAGCCAAGATGCGCGGTTTCGACAATGCTCTGGTGCTGGACATGCTGGGCAACGTTGCCGAAACCGGCTCCTCCAACATCTTCCTGGTCAAGGACGGCCATGTCATGACGCCGGCGGCGAATGGCACCTTCCTCTCCGGCATCACCCGTTCGCGCACCATCAACCTGCTTGGCGACTACGGTTTCAGGACCACGGAAAAGACGCTGTCGGTCCGCGACTTCCTGGAGGCGGACGAGATATTTTCGACCGGCAACCATTCGAAGGTTGTGCCGATTACCCGCATTGAGGACCGCGACCTGCAGCCCGGACCGGTGGCCAAGAAGGCGCGCGAGCTCTATTGGGACTGGGCACATTCGACGTCCGGCGCCTGACCGTTGGCGCGTTTTGCCGTTCAGGGAAACGGTGAGCCGCCCGCCTCGTTATCTTTAGGCAATTCCGGATGGAAAACCGTTTCACACTTTTCCTGGAATTGCCTAAAAAGGCGGCTGGCGCTTCATTCCGGAGTTGCCCCAGCCCATTCCAGACCTATCTAATTCGGGTAGTTTCACCCGGATTTTTTCCACGAGGGAGTATCTTCCATGGCTTTTGAGTTGCCCGCTTTGCCTTACGACTACGAGGCCCTTCAGCCTTACATGTCGAAGGAGACGCTGGAGTACCACCACGACAAGCACCACAAGGCCTATGTCGACAACGGCAACAAGCTGGCCGCCGAGGCCGGAATGGGTGACCTGTCGGTCGAAGAGGTCGTGAAGCAGTCCTTCGGCAAGAATGCCGGGCTCTTCAACAATGCCGCCCAGCACTACAACCACATCCATTTCTGGAAGTGGATGAAGAAGGGCGGCGGCGGCAACAAGCTGCCAGGCGCGCTGCAGAAGGCCGTCGACAGCGATCTCGGTGGCTACGACAAGTTCAAGGCTGACTTCATCGCCGCCGGCACCACTCAGTTCGGTTCCGGCTGGGCCTGGCTCTCGGTCAAGGATGGCAAGCTCGCGATCTCGAAGACCCCGAACGGCGAGAACCCGCTGGTCCACGGCGGTTCGCCGATCCTCGGCGTCGACGTGTGGGAGCACTCCTATTACATCGACTACCGCAACGCGCGGCCGAAATATCTCGAGGCCTTCGTCGACAGCCTCATCAACTGGGACTATGTCCTGGAAATGTATGAGAAAGCCAAAGGCTGACTCCCTTGGAAGAAAAGCCCCGGCATGCCGGGGCTTTTCTTTATCCGCCAACACAGGAGATTGATCGCGACCGGTAAATTGTGACGGCGCCGGGGGAATATTTGTGCCGCTGGCTCCGTTAACATCTGGTCGCGAACTTTATTCACTACGGAGCCATTGAATGAGAAAGCTCGTCCTCGCCATCTCCATTCTCGCATTTGCCGGTTCGGCCGCTTTCGCTGATCCGGTCAAGGACCGTCAGGACCTGATGAAGGAGCGCGGCAAGCTTGCCGGGCAATTGTCCAAGGTGGTGAAGGGCGAGGAAGATTTCGACGCCGCAGCCGTGCTGAAGACCCTGCAGGCTATGCAGGCCAATGCCGAGAAGTTCGACGTCCAGAAGCTCTTTCCTGCCGGCAGCGACCAGGGCGACACCACCGCGGCGCCCAAGATCTGGGAAGACATGTCCGGCTTCAAGGCCGCCGAGGACAAGTTCCTGGCGAACACCAAGGCCGCGGTCGCGTCGCCGCCTGGCGATGTCGACGGCTTAAAGACACAGCTCAACACGCTTGGCGGCGATTGCGGCGCCTGCCACCAGAGCTACAGGGTCAAGAAGGGCTGATCGCCTGACATGGGCTGGCTGAAGAAGCTCGTCGGCGCCGTCATCGTGCTTGGTGGCGTCGGCGCGGTCGCCGGCTGGGTCCTGTCGGCGCCGGCCCGGCTTGACGGGGAGACCCTCTCTCAGCTTGGCCCCGGCGACGCCGCAAAGGGCAAACGCATCTTCTATGCCGGCGGCTGCACGTCCTGCCACGCCAGGCCCGGCGCCCAAGGCGATGCCCGCCTAGAGCTGGCCGGCGGGCTGGAACTGAAAACCCCCTTCGGCACCTTCGTGCCGCCCAACATCTCGCAAGACCGGCAAGACGGGATCGGCGCGTGGAGCGAGGAAGATTTCGCCAACGCCATGCTGAAGGGCGTTTCGCCCTCCGGCGAGCATCTCTATCCGGCCTTTCCCTACGCGTCCTACGCGCGCATGAAGCTGGCCGACACCGCCGACCTCTACGCCTTCATGAAGACACTGCCGGCCGTCGCCGGCAAGGCGCCGGATCACAAGCTCAGCTTTCCCTTCAACATCCGGCGCGGCATCGGTCTTTGGAAGCGGCTCTATCTCAGCCCTGAACCGGTCGTCGCGCTGGCGGACGGCTCTCCGGACAAGGTGCTGACCGGCCGCTATCTGGTCGAGGGTCCGGGCCATTGCGGCGAATGTCATACGCCTCGCGACTTCGCCGGCGGCGTGAAGAAAGCCGAGTGGTTGGCGGGCGCAATCGCCGCCGAAGGCTCAGGCATCGTGCCCAATATCACCCCAGGCGGGAGCGGTATCAAGAGCTGGTCGGAGGCCGACATCGCCAACTATCTCGAAACCGGCTTCACGCCCGATTTCGATTCCGTCGGCGGCTCGATGGTCGATGTCCAGCGAAACATGGCGCAACTGACCGCAGACGACCGCGCCGCGATCGCGGCCTATCTCAAGGCGATCCCGGCGCATCCCAATGGCTACCCGGCGCGCAAGCCGGCGAGCTGATCAGACGATGTTCGCCAGCGCGTCGAACAGCGCGAGGTTGAAATCCTTGGCGTTGTCGATAATGGCCGCTGGCTGCGACGAGACCTTGGCGATGACCATCTCGGCACGGGGATCGACATAGAGCCACTGGCCATGAATGCCGAGCGCGAAGAAGGCGCCGTTGCCGGTGCCGGTCTGGTACCATTTGTTGTGATAGCGGCCATGCGGCAGCCATGACACGGAGGTGCTTTGCGCCCAGGCCTCGCGCGATCCACCGGTGACGGTGTCGTCGACCCATTCTTGCGAGACAATCCGACGGCCGTTGGCCACGCCGCCCTGCCGCATCATTTCGCCGAGGCGGGCAAGATCGCGCGGCGTCATGTTGATGCCACCGCCCGTGCGCGGCGTGCCGGCCCTGTCGACGGTGACATAGGCATCCTGCCTGGCGCCGAGCGGCTGGAAAAGGCGCTCCGAAGCGAGGTCCGCGAAGCGCTGCCCTGAGGCGCCACGGATGATCAGGCCGAGCACATCGGAGTTGGGCGAAGCGTAGTGGTAGGCGCCGCCGTGCTCGCCCTTGCCCTTCTTCAATCCGGCAATGAACTCGATGACGGTTTCGATCTGGTCGTTGGGGCCGGACGGGTCCAGCAGCCCGGCGCGCCGATAGCGGGCATGGGAGCCGTGCGGGTCATGATAGACTTCCTCGAAATCAAGGCTCACCCTCATGTCGAGCACATCGCGCACCCGCGCGTCGCCATAGGCCGAGGATTTAAGTTCAGGAACATAGTGCGGCACCAGCTCGTCGAAATCGAGCACGCCGTCGTCGCGCAAAATGCCGGCGACGATCGAGGTGATCGACTTGCTGACCGAGAACAGGATGTGCCGGCTCTGCAAAGTGAAATTCGGCGCATGGAAGTCGGCGACGATGCGGCCGGATTTCATGACGACCATGGCGTCGGTGAAGGTTTCACGCAGGGCCTCGGCGACCGTGATACGGCGATCGCCGAGCAGAAATGTCTCCCGAAGCAGGCCTTCGGCGTCGGCGGCCGGTTCCTCCGACAGCCCCGCTGTTGCCGCGATTCGAGCTGTCGGCGCGAGCTCGCAGACGTTGCGGAAGGCCCAGACATTCCAGGGCGCGGCACGCCAATTGCCGAGCCGCACCTCTTCGCGCTCGAAACCATAGGTCGTCTTGAAGGCCGATTGCTTAGTCATGAATGGGTAATCCCTCGGTCGGCGTGCGGCAAAGACTCGCGAAAACATTCGCCGAAGCTGTCTCACATGGACGAGGTCACGCTGTCTTCCTCCAGCCGCACAGCGCCGCCCAGCCAGCAGCCGCTGGGACGTCCGTCCTCGAGACGGAAGCGAACCAGTATTTCCGAGGGGCGCTGCATGGCGCGTCCCTGGCGGATGGTGATCCGTCGCTCCGACGCCTCCACCATCCCGTCCGCGAGCAGGCCGAACGACAGCGCCGATGCGGCAATCCCGGTGGCCGCGTCTTCGGGATAGCCGGACGATTTCGGGAACTGGCGCGCGTCGACGATCCGCGCGTCCTTGTCGAAGACCGCATAAGGATAGAGGCCGGTGGAGCCGATGCGCTCGCACAGGTCCTCGATCCTCGTGAAGTCCGGGTTGAGGCTGTCGAGGATCGCCACGCTCTTCAGCGGGACGAGCGTCTTGACCCGGCTGGTCGCCGCGTTCCGGATCGGTTGCGATGCGAGGTCGTCGGGCTGGATGCCGAGGATATCGATGATGTCTGCCCGGTCACGGTCGACGTCGGGCAGCGCTTCGACGCGGCCCGCTGGCTGCGAAATCTCGACGGCCGCGCCGTTTTCGGTCCGCTCGCGGATCCTGGCTTCGACGCGGCCGCTCTTAGTCCAGATTGCCAGTTCGTCGCCAGGCAGTTTGCCCAGCCGGTCGAGCAGCCACAATGCGCCGACCGTTGCATGCCCGCACATCGACATTTCGTGATTGGGAACCCAGAAACGGAACTCGAAATCGCAATCCGAAGCCGGCGGCGGCGGAAGGACGAAACCGCTCTCGAGGCCGAAGGAGCGAGCGACCTGCTGCATGTCGGCATCCGACATACCGGCTGCATCGGCCACGATCGGCGCCGGATTGCCGCCATGGGGGCCGGCCGCGAACACACTGACAAGTTGGACGTCGGAACCCATTCTTACCCTATGGCCATCGCGCAGGATTTCACTGCACTAAGCCTACCGGGGCGGCGGTCCTGCCGCGCGTTCGAACGGGCCTTAGATTTTGCTCGACTGGGCCAACAGCCTGCGGATATCCGAAGGCGAGCGCCCATCCGAACGCCGCATCGCATGGGCGAGTGCGGCGCCGCTCTCGAACCCGACCCGGAAAGCGATCTCGCCGACCGGCAGGTCGGTTCCGCCAAGGAGCTCGCGCGCCGTCTGCAGGCGGATGCGCAGCTGGAACTCGCCTACCGAAAAACCGGTGCCTTCACGGAACAGGCGCGTGATGTGGCGTCTGGAAATGCCGAAGCGGTCCGCCAGCGCGTCGAGCGGAATTTGCTCGTCGGCGTGCTGCGTCAGATATTCCTTGAGGTCCTCGACCAGCGCCATGCCGTGCTCGCGTTGCGTGGCGCCACTCATGGCCTCTCCGGCCATCACCTCGGCAATGCACTGTATGAGCAGCGCGGATGTCAGGGAGTGCTTGACCCCGGAATTGCCATAGGCGCCGCGCCCGTTGCGAAGCGACAGCGCCTGCAGCGCCCGCACGGTGGCGCTACGGCGGACCAGGGTCGTGGTGCGCGTGCGGCGGTGGAATTCGCTTAGCGAGCCTGCTTCCCGGTCGAGGCGGCGAAGAATTGCGCCGGTGACGTAGAGCGCGACGTGCCGATGGGCGCCGATCGCCGCCCGTGTCTCATGCGCCCGGTTCGGCGGCACCACGGCGAACCGGTCCTGCGACAGCCACGCGCCCTCACGCCGGTCTTCGTGCTTGAGCTCGACGGTGCCCTGGCTCGGCAGGATGAACATCAGGCAATCATGCCAGTGCCACGGCATGGCGTAGGCGCCGCTGCCGGCCACGGCCGCATGCTCCTCGTCGGCCGAGATCAGCAGGTCGGCCCTTGCCGTGTCGCGCAGTTGCTCGAATGACCTCAGCATTCCTGGGCCCGAATTGATCGCCCGCCAGATTAGCAGCGGCAGAGGTATCCGGACAATCGGCCAGGGGCTCGATCCCTGGCGCGCACCGGTTTACGCCTTATGGGTGGCGGTCGCCGAGGAAATCGAAGCCGTTCTCGAAGAAATGATTGTAGTTGCAGGTCATTTCCTCGCCCGGAGCGATGTCGCGCAGCGCGAAGGCTTCCTCGGGCGAGGACACGTCGCAGTTCGGATCGTCGGCGTGGTTCATGTAGCGCGCGTCGTCCGCCTCGAAGACGATGAAGTTCGGATCGCGCCGGTCCGGGTAGGAATAGCGGTCGAGATAGGATTTCACCGGGCCGGTTTCGCCCTCATAGGTCTCGACCGGGATGCGCCGGTCGAACCGCGGGTCCAGCTTCCAGATCAGCGTACCCCGAGGGATGCCGTGCTTGGCGAAGACGCCAATGCCCTGGATGGGCGATTTGTCGAGATAGACGTCGACGAGCAGCATGATTGACCCTTGTGCGATTGTAGCCTGTCGGGGCTACCGGAAAAATCGTGCTTTGGGTAGCGCGCGACTACCGCAATTGCGAGTGAAAATGAGCAAAGCGGAGTTCAAAAAATCATGACCACGAGGGTCGCCGGCAGGCCTCGCCGTTCGGTGGATGGCGTCAGCGCTGCTGCAGGACCAGACGGACGCCCAAGGCGCAATAGATGCCGCCGACAACCTTGCCCTGCCATTTCACCACCGATGGATTTCGGCGAAGAAATTTACCGAGGCCACCGGCGCTCACCGCGAAGACGATCGTGCTGAAAAGACCCAATAAGACAAAGATTACCCCGAATGTCATGAACTGGAGCATCACGGACCCGTTTTGCGGGCGAACGAATTGCGGCAGGAAGGCAAGGAAGAAAAGCGTGGTCTTGGGATTGAGCACTTCGGTGAGGACCGCTTGTCGAAACGCCTTGCGGGGGGAGATCGCAGGCGCGCCAGCAGCCGGATTGGCCGGCGCTTTCTCGATGATCGCGCGTATGCCGAGATAAACGAGGTAGGCCGCGCCGATGTACTTTACGATGCTGAACAGCGTTGCCGAGGTGGCGATTATGGCCGAGATGCCGATCATCGCCATGACGGTATGAAATACGTCGCCGGCCGCGATCCCTGTGCCGGTGGCGATCCCGACCCTGGTTCCCGAACTCGTTGCGCGAGCGATCGTCAACAGCGTGGCTGGACCCGGAATGAAGACAAAGCCGAGCACAATCGCGATGTAGGCGATCAATGTCGACAAATCGATCATCGGAGTGTCTCCTCGGAGAAGCGCGCCTTGCCCGTCACTTTCAGTGCGAATGAATAAGTATAGGCGATCTCCTCTAGCCGCGAGAAGCGGCCCGAAGCGCCGGCATGGCCGGAATCCATGTTGATCTTGAAGAGAACAGGGTTGTCGTCCGCTTTTCGCTCGCGCAGCCGCGCCACCCATTTCGCCGGCTCCCAATAGGTCACGCGCGGATCGGTGAGGCCGGCAAGCGCCAGGATCGGCGGATATTTCAGCGCGCCGACATTGTCGTAAGGCGAATAGGCGGCGATCGTATTGTAATCCTCGGCGGAGGCGATCGGGTTGCCCCATTCAGGCCACTCCGGCGGCGTCAGCGGCAGGCTGGCGTCGAGCATCGTCGTCAGCACGTCGACGAACGGCACCTCGGCGATGATGCCGCCGAAGCATTCGGGCGCCATGTTGGCGATTGCGCCCACCAGCATGCCGCCGGCCGAGCCGCCTTGCGCCACGATGCGATCATGCCGCGTGTAGCGCTCGGCGACGAGGTGGCGCGCACAAGCGATGAAATCGGTGAAGGTGTTCATCTTCTTCGACCGCTTGCCGTCGTCGTACCAGCCGTAGCCCTTGTCCTTGCCGCCGCGCACATGCGCGATGGCGTAGACGAAGCCGCGGTCGACCAGCGACAGGCAATTGGTATTGAAGGCGGCCGGGACTGTGATGCCGTAAGAGCCATAGCCGTAAAGCAGGCAGGGCGCGGAGCCGTCGAGCGGCGTGTCGCGATGGTGCAGAAGCGAGATCGGCACCAGTTCGCCGTCGGCGGCGGGAGCCATCAGCCGGCGTGTCACATAGTGCTCCGGATCATGGCCAGAGGGTACTTCCTGCGTCTTCTGCAGCACCCGCTCGCGGCTGCGCATGTTGTAGTCGAAGATCTGCGCCGGCGTCGTCATCGACGAATAGGTGAAGCGCATCATCTCGGTGTCGTATTCATAGGAGCCGGAAAGGCCGAGCGAGAAGGCCTCCTCGTCGAAGGAGATGATGTGCTCCTCACCGCTATCGCGGTCACGCACGACGATGCGCGGCAGGCCGTCCTTGCGTTCCAGCCTGACCATGTAGTGCCTGAAGCCGAGTACCGACAGGATCAGCCGGCCGGGCTCATGCGGCACCAGTTCCGTCCAGTTGGCGCGCACCGGGTTTTCGACTGGCGCCGTCATGATCTTGAAGTCCTTGGCGCCGTCGGCGTTGGTCAGGATGAAGAAGACGTCGCCGCCTTCCTCGAGATCGTATTGCAGGCCGGTTTCGCGCACCGCCACCAGCTTCGGTTCGGCGAACGGTTCGCCGGCGGGCAGCAACCGATACTCGGAAGTCTCATGGTCGTTGATGCCGATCATGATCCAGTCATTGGCGCGCGTGCCGCCGACATCCATGAAAAAGCCGGGATCGGTCTCCTCGTAGATCAGACGGTCGTTCTCCGGGCTGTCGCCGAGCGCATGGAAGAATACCTTGGAGGGGCGGTGGTTGTCGTCGAGACGGGTGTAGAAGAACCCGTCGTCCCCGGCGGTCCACACGCCGCCGCCGCCCGTGTCCGGGATCTGGTCGGCGAGTTCGCCGCCGCTTGCGATGTCGCGCACGCGCAGCGTGAAGAACTCCGAGCCCTTGTCGTCGAAGGCCCAGAGCAGCTTCCTGTGGTCGGCCGAATGGTCGACGCCGCCGAGGCGGAAATAGGGCTTCCCTTCCGCTTCCGCGTCGCCGTCGAGCAGGATCTCGTCGGCGCCGCCGTCGCGCGGCGTGCGGAAATAGCGCGGCTGCTCGCCGCCTTGCCGGAAGGATGAGCCATAGGCATAGGGCCCGTCCTTCATCGGCACCGTCGAGTCGTCCTCCTTGATGCGCCCCTTCATCTCGGCGAAGAGCTTGGCGCGCAGCTCGGCCGTGTCTGCCATCAGCGCGGCCTGGTAGGCGTTCTCCGCTTCGAGGTGCGCGCGGATCCGGCTGTCGAGCAGGGAAGGGTCCCGGAACACGGCCTGCCAGTTGTCGGCCCGCATCCAGGCGTAGTCATCCGTGCGCGTGATGCCGTGGTGCGTATCGGAGACCGGAAGTTTCTCTGGCTTCGGCGGGCTGGCGTCCGGGAAAGCGGAAGATCTGCTCATTACGTCTCGCTAAGGATTGCTTGAATGGTGAATGAACACGCCGCTCGATTGAGGGTTCAAGGGCGTGCTTGAAGGAAGTCCAGGGAAGCATAAGTCGAAAGGGAAAAGATGAAGTCCTGTGTCAATGCCGCCTTGGCCCTTGCTGTCGTTTCGGCAGCCCCGGCCTTCTCCACTCAGTCTCATGCAACCGTGTTCGCCGCATGGCAAGTGGCGTGCGTGCCGTTCGGCGATACGCTCAACGCGCGTAAGTATCCCTCAGCGCGTCGCACAGGCAGGCGCCTATCCGAACGACGCGGTCCTTCAGATGACGGGCCGTTGCACCGGCGGCGTCGGTCTGCACGATATTGCCGGCCAGCCGCGCTGGAAACAGCGCCAGGCGGTTCGCTCCCGCCGGTTCGGGATCTGGCACGACCGGCGAGGAACCGTCGCTTCGTCACCGGCTGGGTCTGCGGCAAGTATATCGCGCGGTATTGAGAGATCGACCGCGGCCAGCCCGATGCTTGTGGCAGTGTAGGAAACGTGCCCTGCAACCCCTGGACTGTAGGATTCATCATGCCGGCGCTGTCGGCGGCCAAGCATTAGCCAAGCATCAACAGGCGTGCTGGAGGCCGCCGGGCGTGTAAATCCGCATTGACGCGACGTCAGCGCTGGCTGGTCCGGCCAGAAGAATCTCGCTAAGTTACACAGTGCACGATTTTTTGAAGCTGAATCGGCAATATTTGATGAATATCACCGAATATAGTCAATCGGCGAATTGACTTACTTGCAGCTCAGCGTCATTAAGATGATGCGACGCGAATCGTGGAGCGTTTCCTGCATGAAATTCGCGCGATGCCCGATCCTACAAAAAGGGCGCAGTTAAGAATCAACTCTCGTTGGGGCCTGAGCACAATGGATATCGTCGAAACACCTTCAAGAAATAGTGACGCGCTGATCGAGCTGACCGCCGATGTCGTCGCTGCTTATGTCAGCAACAACCCGGTGCCGGTCGGTGAACTGCCGAATCTGATCGCCGATGTGCATGCCGCCCTTGGCCGTGTCGGCGGCGGCACGGAGCAGCCTTCGACCGAGAAGCAGAAGCCGGCCGTCAACCCGAAGCGTTCCGTGCACGATGACTACATCGTGTGCCTGGAGGACGGCAAGAAGTTCAAGTCGCTGAAGCGCCACCTGATGACCCACTATAATCTCACGCCGGAAGAATACCGCGAGAAGTGGGGCCTGGATGCCAACTACCCGATGGTCGCCCCCAATTACGCGGCGGCCCGTTCGCAGCTCGCCAAGAAGATGGGCCTTGGCCGCAAGCGCAAGGGCCGCTGACGGCGCGACGCCAAACAGGCAATTCGACGGCGCCCTCCGGGCGCCGTTTTGCTTTTCGGTGAAGGGTTATAGCCTGGCCGCGAATCAGGCGGTCTGCTTCAACGCCGCCTCGGCGTCCCGCTTGATGCGCTTGACCATCGAGCGCAGGCCATTGGCTCGTTGCGGCGACAGGTGCTCGTCGAGGCCAAGCTCCTTGAGCGTCGCTTCGGCATCGGTCGCCTGGATCTCACTGGCCGGCCGGCCCGAGAACAACGCCAGCATGATGGCGACCAGCCCGCGCACGATATGAGCGTCCGAATCGCCCTGGAAGGTGATGGCCGGATCGACGCCCGGTCCTTGTTCCGTCGTCAGCCACACCTGGCTGACGCAGCCCGGCACCTTGTTGGCCGCGGTGCGCTCGGCCTCAGGAAAGGGCGGCAGGGCCTCGCCGAGCTCGATGACGTAGCGATAGCGGTCTTCCCACTCGTCGAGCAGGGAAAAGTCGTCACGGATCGTCTGGATCGGGGTCGTCATAGTCCCGGATATAGTGACACGGTGCGGCCGCGTCACGGAAAAAGAAAGACGCCGCGGGCGTTGAGAGGTCGGACGGGCCCGCGGCGGTAGAGCAATTCCAGGAAAAGTGCCTAGCGGTTTTCCGCCCGGAATTGCGCCAAGCTAAGAGAGAGCAAACGGCCGAGGAAGGTCTCAGTTCTTGGCGGTCAGCATCACCGGGATGTTGACCTTGGCGGGCAGCACGATGTCCTCGGCGACGCTGCCGGTCGAGGCCGGCGCATCCGCGACCTTGGTGCCGGGCGCAGCCGCCTGTTGCGACTGCTGGTCGTCCAGCATGGAGGCGGCGATCCTTGCGGTTTCCTTGGCCCGGACTGAAATGGTGTACATGGCCGATTTGCCGGTTTCGCAGACATCGGGCTTGCGCTCGCAGATGCCGGCAATGTCGCCGACAGCTTCACGCGCCGCGAACAGCGCCTGGATCGGTCCGACGCTCTCGTGCCCGTTCTCGTCCGGTCCGACGCCCAGCGGCAGGGCGAGCAGCACCAGCGAAAACCAGAAAGCCATCCTGATCAGAAAGCCCATCTCAATGCCTCTCGTTCGCGACGGATCATGCATCAGCCGGCATGACCTCTTTTATGGGCGGGATAGTGGCACGGGCGCGCAAAGGACGGCTTGCGTGGAAAGCGCGGATTTTCCTCAAATTTTATACAAATTCGAAAGGATTGGTTTTGCTGTCGATTTATCTCGAATCTCATCGATCGCATTAACTCTACGATAACCATATATCTTTCTGTTTTTGAACGATTTTTCGATCCGTAACAGATAGCCGGCTTCGGTTCTGGCCAATTTCGGCACACCCATTGCGGCTAACGCACCGTTTACCATGGCGCCAACTCGGCATGCGACGCGCGGTCGGCGTCACAATATTTGCTCAGGGGCAGGGCGCGGCGCCGTCAGCCTTATCCTTTCCTTAAACGGTGAATGCGAGTTTCAAGCCAGTTAAGGAGTCACCTGCAAAGCAGGGGCAGTTCACGACCGGGTACGAGTACGTTGAGTTCGATGACGGCCAGATACGTTCAATTGCCTGGCGCGATAGCCGCCGGCTGTGAACGCATGGTTCATCCGACTGTCGCGGGTGAGGGTGAGCGCTTGCGCCAGCGCCGCTTCATCGGCGTCATGCTGGCCGCTCCCTTCCTGGCCGCTGGCGCGGCGGTAACCTTGGTCACCTCGAGCCTTGGCGCGGCCGTCACTGTGGCGGCGATCTTCGCTGCGTTCGGTCTTTGCTGGTTCGCGGCTCTTCTGGTTGCGGCCACGGGCCACATGGCATTTGCCGCCCGGGCCGCGGTTGCGATTGGCGGCCTCGCGCTTGCCGGCGCCATCGCCGCGGCAGGCGGGCTGGCTTCGCCGGTCGCGTTGCTCGCAGTGGCGTTGCCGTTCGAGGCGTGGTGGATCACCGGTTCCAGGCGCGCGGCGTTTGCCGGGGCGTTGGCAGCGCTTGCCGCCATTCTGGTGCAGCCCTTTGCCGATGCATTCATTCCCTTCCATGCCGGCGTCGTCGCCTGGCACTGGTTGCTGCCGGCGGCCTGGGCCCTGACGCTGTTGCCTCGGGCGGCCTCATTTTCCGATCCGGCCAGCGCGCGGGCCGCGCAGCCCGCCGGCGATCGCCTGGAAGAGATCATCGAGGCCGTGGTGCTGCGCGTCGGCCGCCAGGGCGAGGTGCTGGACGCTTCTGCCAAAGCGCGCTCGATTCTCAAACTGGCGCCGGAGCTTCTGTTCGGCACCGGCCTGTTCGACCGCGTCCACCTTTCCGACCGCGTCGCCTATCTCTCCGCGCTCGCAGATCTGCGCGACGGCGCGCCGCGGCGCAGGGTCGACCTCCGTGTCCGGCTGCCGCGCGATGGCGCCGGCACGGCCGACAATTTCCAGCCTTTCCGACTCGAACTGATGCGCGGTGAAAGCGATCAGGACATCTTCACGCTGGTGCTGCGCGAAAACGACGATGTCGCCGCGCTGCGCGAGGAACTCGCCACTGCCAAGGAGACGGCCTCGGCCTCTGAGGTGTCCAAGGGGCGCTTCCTGGCTGTTGTCAGCCACGAGCTGCGCACGCCGCTCAACGCCATCATTGGTTTCTCCGACATGCTTCTGCATGAGATGTTCGGCGCCTTCAGCGACCCACGCCAAAAGGAATATGTCGGGCTGGTCAGGGATTCCGGCCAGCACCTCCTGTCCGTCGTCACCTCGATCCTCGATGTCTCGCGCATCGAGGCGGGCGCCTATGCGACCGAGCTGGAGCCGTTCCGCTTCGTCGAGGCGGTCGACATGTGCCGCTCGATGATGCGGCCGCTGGCAGAGGCCAAGTGCATCGGCATCGCCGCGCAGATCGCGCCGGACACGGGCGAGGTCAACGCCGACCGCCGCGCCATACAGCAGATCCTGATCAATCTTGTTTCCAACGCCGTGAAGTTCACGCCCGACGGCGGCGACGTGGTGATCGGCGCCAAACGCGTCGGCTCGCGGCTGCATTTCTGGGTCAGCGACACCGGCATCGGCATCGCCGAAGAAGATTTTGCCAATCTGGGCAAGCCCTTCACGCAGATCCAGAACGACTATACGCGCCGTTTCGAGGGAACCGGGCTCGGCCTGTCGCTGGTCAAGGGCCTCGTGGAACTCCACGAAGGCACGATGTCCATCGAGAGCGCGCCGGGCGAAGGCACCACGGTGACGATCAGCCTGCCGGTCAATGGGCCGAAGCGGCGCGCCGGCGCGCCCTCGGACGGCGTGCTGGCCATGCCTGCGGCGAAGCCGAAGGGGGATGTAAATGGGGAGAGGAATGGCGCGCTCCGCAAAACGGCCTAAGGTGGTCGAGCCCGAGCGCAGCGTCCTTGTCGACGGCGCGGTTGCCGTCGGCGAGATGATTTCGCGCAATCCGGTGCTGGTCGGCGGCTCTACCGCCTTCCTGGTCACGCTGTTCTACGTTTCCGCCAACGCGCTCTGGTATCAGCCCTTTCCGCACACCGGCGCATTCTTCGCCACCCGCAGCATCGAGAATTTCCCGCGCAACGTTTCCAACGAGCCCGAGACCACTATCAACATCGTGCGCCAAGCCCCGGCCATCAAGCCGGATCCGATCGTTCAGGAAGTACAAGGCATCCTGAAGGATCTGAATTTCTACGCCGGCACTGTCGATGGTGTCACCGGTCCCGCGACCCGCAAGGCAATCCAGGCCTATCAGTCGAAGGTCGGGCTGCCGGCGACCGGCGAGATCGACAACGCGCTGCTCGACCAGCTCGGCTCCAGGCAGACCACCTCGGCCATTCCGCATCCGGCGCCGCGTCCCGACAGCACCGCGGCAGCCCCGGCCTCCGCGCCGGTGCCGATCCCGGTTTCAGCGCCGGCCAATGGCGCGGCCCCCGACGCCCGCATCGTCAAGATCCAGGCCGGCCTCAAGGCTTTCGGTAATGACGACATGCAGCTCGACGGCAAGGTCGGAGCCCGCACCAAGGCCGCGATCAAGGAATTCCAGGCGCTGTTCGGACTGCCCGAGACGGGCGAGCCGGACCAGGCCGTCTACGTCAAGATGCGCGAGATCGGCCTGACGAACTGACGGAGCGGCCTTATCCGTTTCGGTTCGTCGGGCGATGCTGTAAGCAGCCGGGCACACCATCCGGAGCCTTGCCATGCGCGTGACCACCGATCTTTGGGTGTCGGCCCTTGTCCGCCGCGTCTTCGGCGCCGGCGGCTTTGCCGCGGTGGTCAAGCGCGGCGCGACGGAGGCAGGCGCAGTCTTCGTGCTGTCGCGTGGCAGGCTGGGGGAGGTGGCTCTCTACGGGCCGGCGCCGCAGACGAGCTACGATTCCGCCAAGCCGGACGAACGTTTCTTCACCTTGCTCGATACCAGCGACGACGGCTTGGCGTTCGACGCGCGCCTTGAAAAGGAAAAGAGGTTCGACCCCGACATCTGGGTGGTCGAGATAGAGGCCGGGGCAGTGCCGGTCGAAGAGCTTCTGTCGGTGAAGGCCGATTAAGGTTCGTCTCAGGAGGCCTTGAGACTGGCGGACGCCTCGTCGCTGTTCGACGCGTCACGGCGCTCGGCGTCCGGCGCATTGCCACGTATGGCCCGCGACAGCGTTTCGGCTTTCCAGGCCCGCACCTTGTCAATCGCCGCTTCGCGGTGCAGCAGCCGGTAGCGATCGAGAAACAGCCGGATCGCCTGCGGATGCGGGAACTCGCCGGGATAGACCGCGACCGCGATCAGGAAAGCCCTGTCCTCGCTGAGGTCGAGGGCTCGCAGGGCCGCAAGCAAGGCCGCGTAGCCCGATTGCTCGGTCACCGAACGCGCGATTGAAAAATCGATCTGCAGCGCATCGGCAAGGGCAGTCTGGAAGAAGGCGGCATTGCCGGTCAGCGCGGTCTCGCGCAGCTTCGCGTAGGCGGACTGGCCGAGGAAGGTGTTGACGGCGACGCCTTCGCCCGCAGGACGCATCATCGAACGGAGGCGGCGGCGGGCGTTTTCGGCGCCTTCGCCCGGGAGGGGATGGTTGTCGTCGGTCTCACCAACGGACTCCGGCTTCGCCGGCGCCAGCCTTGTCACCGTCTCCGCCGGCCGGGTTTTCACCAGCGTCGGCCTCTCCAGCGCGCGGATCAGGTCGGCGATGGTCGGGTTGAGCTCCTTGCGCCGCGCGATCGCGCGGGCGTGCGGCAGTCCGTGGCGGCCGATCAGCGCGATGAGGTCGATGTCGCTCAGCGCGTTGGAGCGGGTGAGCAGCGGCGCCGCGATCTCGACCGGCTCTTCGGCGAGCCTCCGCACCAGCGCGGCCGGCGCATATTCGCATTCGGACAGCGCGGCCGCGACATAGCGACGGGATTCGACGGACACGTCGTTGAACAAGGGCAGCGTCAGGTCCTCGAGCTGGGCGATCTCACGGCGCGATGGACGTGTCAGCGAGCAGAAGGCCGACACCGCGGCGCGGAACAGCCTTTCGGCTTTTCCCGCTTCGGTCCTGATAGCGATTTGCCTGAAGTCCGAAGAAGACACGGAGGATACGCCCGATACTCGACACAATCCTGGCCCCGCTCGATCCGGCTGTGCCGGTTTCGCGTCTCCAGGGAACAAACATCAAATTAGCGACGATCCGTTAGCGCTCCGTTAACCCTCTGCCCGCCTTAATCAACTTTGGAGGCGTTGCGTTGTGCTCCGGGAAAACCGAGAGGAATGCGCATACCATGGGCATGGTCCTGTCATTTGTGCCGAGAGCGGCACCTGTAAATCGGGTAAATCACGACACCAACACGGCGGCGGCGGTCATCATTTTCCCCGGCGTCCGCTACGAGCCGCGGCCACAGGTCGGCGAGGCGCGTCCGGGCGGCCCCGACAAGCCGGGCTCGCCGCGACCACCGGTTCCCCACCACTGACCGGCCGAGATCCTTAGTAGTCCTGCAACTCGCAGGCGCTCTGCTCGAGGAAGCGCGACACGATGGGCTTCCAGCTTTCGTCGGGCACGAAGGCGCGGACGACGAATATGCCTTCCTCGATCGGCGCCTCGACGAAGATCGCGCCCTGCAGGTCCTCGGGAAGATCGCGCCGCACATCGATCATCTGCGCCGGTGTCAGCACCACGGTGTCGAGCTTGTCACCGTTCGCATTGTGGTCGTTGAAGGAATAGATGTTGTGGCCGCTGCGGTCATAGACCGAGACCGACCAGAACGGCACGTCGCCGGGCGCTCTGATGCGCACCATGCCGTCGGATAGGTCGAAGCGGCAGGCGGCTGCGTAAAACAGCGGATCCACCGACTTCACCACCGGCGCGCCGCCGGCCTCCGCGTCGAGGCGCGTCATCTTGTAGAGGTCGGAGGCCATCGCCAGCCGCGACCACGCGTCCCGCTCGGAGAACTCCGGCACCAGGAACAGCACCACGATGTGCACGATGCCGGCGCCGAGCAGGCCGAGGATGAGCGCGTGCAGCAGCCTACGCATTGCAGCCAGCCTTCAGGATGCGCGGCAGCGTCACGTCGGACAGCCCGGTGCTCGAGGCGATCGGCGTGTCGTAGAAGGTGAGCACGAAATACATCTTGCCCGAGCCGCTGGTGAGCAGCCAGTTGCCGGGGGCGGGGCGGTTGCCGACGGAAATGACGACCGTGTTGTCGGGCTGGCGCAGCACGTCGTAGGATTGCAGCGCCGCGAGCCTTGCCTTTCCGGTGTCGATGACGCCGAGCGACTGGTCGGCGGCATAGAGTGTCCAGAATCGGGCGGTCGGATATCCACCCGAGATCGTGTAGGCGCATTCCCGCTTCAATGGCTCGCCGGCCTCGTCGTGCTCGGCGACGAAGGCGAGCCCCTCGGCCTGCCCGAGCGCCAGCACGCCCTCACGCGCCACGCGCGCCTTCGAGTAAGGGTCGGCGGCTTGCGTCCCGATTTCGGGGAAGGCGGTCCATTGGCCGATGCGGATCGCGCCGACGCCATCCTGGGCGTTCAGAGCGTACCAGACGCTGTAGCCGCCCAGCCCGATGGCCATGGCAAGCGAAAGCAGCGTCAGGATGGCGTTCTTGAGCATGAAGAGCCGGGTAAGAGGAGGTTTCTCGGGATATCGCGGCGCGGGGTGCCGTGGCAAGCCGGCTTATCCTTAAAGCGCCGATAGCGTCTCCGGAGGGGCGGGAGCGTTGAGTGCGGGGGCTGCCTGGAACACCTTGGTCATGTCCCTCAGCGTCTGCGTCGTCCGGCCGGAGAGCACCGGCGGTCGTTCGGCCTCGGCTTGCGCCGTGGCATCGGCGGACTCCTTCTTCGCGGCCTCTTCAGCCTTCGCCGCAACCTGAGGGTCGACGAAGGGGTGGTCGAGACCCGGGATCGGCTTCAGGTCGATGTTCTGGTGCGCGTAGACCATCAGCCGCTGCCAGACCATCGCGGGCAGCGAACCGCCGGTCATCTTGTTGGTCGGCGAGAAGTCGTCATTGCCGAGCCAGACAGCGGCCGTGTAGTTGCCGGTGAAGCCGACGAACCAGGCGTCGCGGTAGGACTGGGTGGTGCCAGTCTTGCCGGCCACCACGATGTTGGGCAGTTGGGCGCGGCGCGCCGTGCCGATCACCGGCACTGCCGCCAGCATCGTATTCATGTATTTCAGCGCCGTTTCCGACAGCACGCGGTGCGGCGGCGGCGCGTCCTTGGTCCAGTCATACACCACCTCGCCGGTGCGAGTGACGAGCTGCGTGATGCCGTGCCTGGAGCCGACGAAGCCGTTCTGCGCAAAGACGCTGTAGCCCGTCGCCTGGTCCATCACCGTCATGAGCGAAGTGCCGAGCACCATGGTCTTGTGCGATTCCAAGGGCGATTCGACGCCCATCGATTCGGCCATCGCCTTGATCGGCGCGATGCCGAGATGGTCCTTGGCAAGCCGCACCGGCACGGTGTTGATGGACTTGGCGATCGCCGTCAGCAGCGTCACGTTGCCTGCCGATCCGCCGCTGTAGTTGTGGGGCGACCAGTTGCCCCAGCTGACGGGGCCGCCCGAAACCACCGAGTCCGGCGTGAAGCCATGTTCCATGGCGGTCGCATAGACATAGGGCTTGAAGGAAGAACCGGTCTGGCGCAGCGCCTTGGTGGCGCGGTTGAACTGGCTGGCGCCGTAGTCGCGGCCGCCGACGATCGCGCGCACCGCGCCGTTGGTCTCGATCACCACCACCGCGCCTTCGGAGACGTTGTACTCCTTGCCGAACTGGCGGAGATGGAATTCGACCGATTCTTCGGCCGCCTTCTGGATGTTGGCGTCGAAGGTGGTGTGGGCGACCAGCGAATGCTGGCCGGTCTTAGCAATCTTCTTAACCTCGTCGAAGGCCCAGTCGAGGAAGTAGTCGGGGCTCTTCTGCTCGCCGCGGTCGACGACGTCGGCCGGATGCAGGCGGGCCTGCAGCACCTGGCCCTCGGTCATGAAGCCGGCGTCGACGAGGTTGGACAGCACCACATTGGCGCGCGCGCGGGCAGCGGGCAAATTGATATGCGGGGCGTATTTGGTCGGCGCCTTGAACAGGCCGGCAAGCATCGCCGCCTCGGCGAGGTTCAGGTCCTTGACGCTCTTGCCGAAATAGAAATCCGCCGCCGCCTCGATGCCGAACGTGCCGCCGCCCATATAGGCGCGGTCGAGATAGAGCTGCAGGATCTCCTTCTTGGAGAGATTGGCCTCCAGCCACAGCGACAGGAAGGCCTCCTTGATCTTGCGCTCGAAGGTGCGCTCGTTCGACAGGAAAAGGTTCTTGGCGAGCTGCTGGGTGATGCTGGAACCGCCCTGGACCACCGAATTGGCGCGCACATTCTCGAAGATCGCACGCGACAGGCCCAGTATGTCGATGCCGTAATGGTCGAAGAAGCGCCGGTCCTCGGTGGCCAGCACCGCCTTGATGACATGGTCGGGCATCTCGTCGACCGGCACGGAATCGCGCTGGATGATGCCGCGCTGGCCGATCTCGTTGCCGTAGCGGTCGAGGAAGGTGACGGCGAAGTCACCCTGGTTGCGCCAGTCGCCGGCTGTGATCTGGAATGCCGGCATGGCGAGTGCGAGCAGCACCACGAAGCCGCCGGCGCCCATGGTGAAGCCTTCGCTCAGCACTTCGATGATGCTGCGCCGCCAGCCATGCAGCCGGAAACGGCGTGAAAAGATGGTGGCCGCTTCCCAGAATTCGCGGGCCTTGAAGCCGATCTCGTAGAGCGAGGAGTCGAGCCAGGCATCGACGGCAAGAGCCGCTGAGGCGATCCGGCCTCTTCTCTTGCGTGGTTTCGATGGACTTGCCATTTACTGACTTGCGCCCCAATGCACTTTCGACCGAAAACTGCATGGACAGTTTCGCGTGCCACCCCTGCACGACTAATCGACCATTTTAGCACCGCTCACAAGGGCAGCGAAGCCACACACAAGCTTTGTTGAACGCTAAGGTTGATTGTGCTTACGAAGCGATATCACCGCGCTGCGATGAAGCGCATGAAATGCGCCACATCCGCCTCGCTCGGCTCCAGGCCGGTGAAAGAACGCAGATAGGCGGCAAGGTGGCTGACCCGCGCCTCGACCGGCTCCTTCAGGTCGAGCACGTAGTAACCGATCTGCATGTAATAGAGCACGCGCGCCCGGATGAAGGCGTCCTCGTCGTCATAGCCGTGCCGGCGGTACATGTCTCGGATCGCAGTCAGGCGATCGTCGTCGGCCTTGTCGATCATGCGTCGCACGTCGTCAGAGCGCCTGGCCCATTCGCGGATGGCGAAATCGAGCCTCGGATCGAACAGCCGCTCGTCGGCCCAGCATTCGAACACGTTCATCACGCCCATGATGATGGTCTCGGACGGGCGCCGGGCACGTTCGATGATCGCCGTGGTGTTGGTGTCGTGCCAATGCGCGAGCAGATGGTCGAGCAGATCCTGCCGGCTGTTGAAATACCAGTAGAAGCTCGAACGCGAGACGCCGAGCTTCTGGCCAAGCGTAAGCACGCGCACGCTCCCGATGCCGTCCGAGATCAGCGTGCGCAGCGCGAGGTCGATCCAGTCCCGGCGCGTCACCTTGATGTTGCCGGGCGTCTGTTCGTCCCGGAGGGAAGTCATCGTCATGGCCGCACAATAGCCAAGGTGCGAAGCAGTGCGCAAGCTCTGGACAGAAGTGTCTAGACACAAATGTCCAGACTGTGTATCGTAGCGCCTTCAACGAGAGGGAGAGACTCGTGAAGTCGCACTATCGCGCAGTCGTCATCGGGGGAGGCGTCGTCGGCGCCTCGGTGCTCTATCACCTCACGCGCTTCGGCTGGAGCGATGTCGCGCTCATCGAGCGCGCCGAACTGACCGCCGGCTCTACCTGGCATGCGGCGGCCGGTTTTCACGCGCTGAATGCCGATCCCAATGTTGCGGCGCTGCAGGACTACACGATCAAGCTCTATCGCGAGATCGAGGCAGAGTCCGGACAGAATGCCGGCCTGCACATGACCGGCGGCGTCAACATGGCGAGCGACCCGCAGCGCTGGGAGTGGCTGAAATCGGCCTGGGCCGTGTTCCAGTCGGTCGGTATCGAAACAGCCCGGCTGGTGACGCCGGAAGAGATCAAGGAGATCTGCCCGATCGTCGATGTCAGCGACGTGCTTGGCGGCCTCTACGATTCCAACGAAGGCCACCTCGACCCTTACGGCACGACGCATGCCTATGCCGGCGCCGCGAAGAAACGCGGCGCCGATGTCATCCTGCGCAATCGCGTCGTCGAGTTGAAGCAGCGCGCCGACGGCGGCTGGGACGTTGTCACCGAGAAAGGCACTATCGTTGCCGAGCATGTCGTCAATGCCGGAGGTCTCTGGGCCAAGCAGGTTGGCCTCATGGCCGGCGTCGACCTGCCGGTGACACCGATGGAGCACCACTACTTCGTCACCGAGGACATTCCCGAGGTCGCCGCGCTCGACAAGGAACTCGGCCTTGCCGTCGATCTCGACGGCTTCTCCTATCTGCGGCAGGAACGCAAAGGCGTGCTACTCGGCGTCTATGAGCAGAACCCCAAGCACTGGAACATGGACGGCGCGCCCTGGGATTACGGCATCGAGCTGATCCCGGAGGACATCGACCGCATCAGCCCGGAACTCTCCCGGGCCTATCAGCGCTTCCCTTGCCTCGCCAACGCCGGCATCCGCAAATGGGTCAATGGCGCCTTCACCTTCACTCCGGACGGCAATCCGGCGGTCGGCCCGGTCAGGGGGCTGAGGAACTACTGGGTCGCCTGCGGCGTAATGGCCGGCTTCAGTCAAGGTGGCGGCGTCGGCAAGTCGCTCGCCGAATGGATGATCTATGGCGAACCGCAGGCCGATATCTTCGGCATGGACATCGCCCGCTACGGCGCCTTTGCCGCCAATCGCGAATATCTGCGGCAGACGACGGGCCAGTTCTACGCACGCCGCTTCGTCATGACCTTCCCCAACGAGCGCTTGCCTGCCGGCCGGCTGCTGAAGCGCCCCGGCGCCTATGACGGCATGACGACCGCCGGCTGCGAATGGACGGCATCGTGGGGGTTGGAAATCCCGGCCTACTTCGCGCCGATGGGCTTCCGCGAGGAAACGACGCTCAAGCGCTCCAACGCCTTCGACATCGTTGGTGACGAAGTCCTGCAGGTCCGCCGCGCCGCCGGCCTCGTCGATACCACCGCCTTTTCGCGCTACGCCGTGTCCGGGCCGAGTGCCGAGGCCTGGCTTGACAGGCTGCTCGCCTGCCGGTTGCCGAAGCCCGGACGCGCGAAGCTCGCGCCGATGCTGGGGCCTGACGGCAGGTTGAAGGGCGATCTCACCGTGCTCAACTGGGGTGGTGGCGAATACTGGATCATGGGCTCCTATTACCTCAGGGAGTTCCACATGCGCTGGTTCGAGGCGCATATGATCGACGGTGTCTCCGTCGCCGACATTTCAGATTCCGTGTCGGGTTTCCTCGTCACCGGACCGAACGCGAGGAAGATCATCGAGCGCACGACGCATCAGGACATTGCGGCGCAAGCCTTGCCCTTCATGGCCTGCGGCGAGTTCGACATCGGCATGGTGCGCGCCCGGGTGGCAAGGCTCTCCATCGCCGGCGAACTTGGCTTCGAGATCAATTGCCCGGCCACGCTCCATTCGACCCTGCGCGAGACGTTGCTAGCCGCCGGCAAGGACCTCGGGCTTGCCGAGATCGGCTATTACGCTCTGGGGTCGCTGCGGCTGGAGAAGAGTTTCGGCATCTGGTCGCGCGAGTTCACCCAAGGCTACACGCCCAGCCAGACCGGGCTCGACCGCTTCATCGCCTTCGACAAGGGCGATTTCATCGGCCGCGAGGCCGCGCTGAAGGAGCGCGAGGCGGGCGTCTCGCGACGGATCGTGACGCTGGAGATCGATGCCGTCGACGCCGACGCCAGCGGCTTCGAGCCGGTCTGGCACAAGGGCCGGCGCGTCGGCTTCGTCACCTCCGGCGGCTACGGCTACACGATCGGCAAGAGCGTCGCCCTGGCGTTGGTGGATGGCGATTTCGCCGGGGAGGGGACGGAACTGTCGGTGCACATTGTCGGTGTCGAGCGGCCGGCGCGCGTCATCGCGGCCTCGCCCTACGACCCCGAAGGCAAGGCGATGCGGCAATAGGGAGGATTGGGCATGGTTGACAATGCTGCACGCGACAGACGCGAACGCCGGCGTGGACGCACGGGCGAGGCCGGCACCGAGTCGAGCCGCCACACCGACTATCGCTCGCTGAAGAACCCGTTCCTGCCGCAGCCGGTCTTCTCGGACGACCAGGTCGCCGCGATCCACGACACCGCGCTGCGCGTCCTGGAAGAGCTCGGCATCAAGGTGCTGCTGCCCGAAGCCCGCGCCATCTTTGCCAAGGCCGGCGCGCTGGTCGACGAGGACAGCCAGATGGTGCGCATCGGCCGCGACATCGTCACGGCGGCGCTTGCCTCGGCGCCCCGCTCGATCCCGACGCGTGCCGGCGACCGCTCCCGCGATCTCGACATCGAGCTCGGCACCATGACCTTCCTCGCCGGTTGCGGCGCGCCCAACGTCACCGACCTGGAGCGCGGCCGGCGGCCGGGCACGCTCGCCGCCTTCGAGGACTTCATTCGCCTGGTGCAGCATTTCGACGTGCTGCACATGCTCGGCCCCTGCATCGAGCCACAGGATGTCGACAACCGCTTCCGCCACTACGCCGTCAACCGCGCGCAACTGACGCTGTCCGACAAGCTGCCCTTCGTCTTCGCCCGCGGCACGCCGCAGGTTGAGGACGGTTTTGAGATGATCAGGCTGGCGCGCGGCATCTCCGAGGATGAATTCCGAGCTGCCGCGCATTGCTACACCGTCATCAACACCAACTCGCCACGCCAACTCGACATCCCGATGGCGCAAGGCATCATCGATTTCGCGCGCGCCGGGCAGGTGTCGATCATCACGCCCTTCTGCCTGGCCGGCGCCATGGCGCCGATCACGGTCGCCGGCGCGCTGACGCTGCAGCATGCGGAGGCGCTGGCCGGCTTGACGCTTGCCCAGGCCGTGCGTCCCGGCGCGCCGGTGATCTACGGCTCATTCTCCTCCAATGTCGACATGAAGTCCGGCGCGCCGGCCTTCGGCACGCCCGAGCACGTCAAGGCGACGCTGGGGGCAGGCCAGCTTGCGCGCTTCACCGGCTTGCCCTGGCGCTCGGGCGGCGGCAGCGCCGCCAACATTTCGGACGCTCAGGCAGCGCATGAGACGCAGTTCGCCCTGTGGGGTTCGGTGCTTGCCGGCGCCACCGTCTGTATCCATGCCGCCGGCTGGCTGGAAGGCGGCCTCAGTGTCTCCTTCGAGAAGCTGATCACCGATATCGAGGCGCTGCAGACCGTTGCCGAGCTCTGCGCCAGGACGCCTGGCGACGCCGACGCAATCGGCTTCGATGCCATCGCGGAAGTCCAGCCCGGCGGCCACTTCTTCTCGGCCGCCCACACCATGACGCGCTACCGCACCGCCTTCTACGAGCCGCTGGTTGCCGACTGGTCGAATTTCGGCAACTGGACGCAGGCCGGTTCCAAGACCGCCACCGAGCGCGCAACCGGCGTCTGGAAGCGGATTGTTTCCGATTTCCAGCCGCCGGCATCCGCCATCGCCACTGCCGGCATGCTCGACGACTTCATAGCAAGGCGCACTGAGGAGGGCGGCGCGCTGCCGGTTTCGTAGTGCCGAAAACGTAATATTATCGAGACCTTCGCCGTTCACGCTACAGTCGCGGCGATTCGTGATCTGGCATCGGATCGCGGTCGCGGTTACGTTGCCAGCTCTTGCGGGTGACGATGCGAAGGACTTGTTGGCGATGGACGGGAAATGACGGCGCCTGGCGATCTCATGCAGGCCTTGTTCCTGAGGCTGAAGAGCGACGCGTCGCTGTCGGCGCTGCTCGGTGGAGCGGGTCTGCTCGAACGCGCCAGCGACAAGGCGGCTTTTCCGCATGTCACCTATGGCCGGACCAGCGCCTTCAATCTGGAAACAGGCGCCGACAACGACAATGACCAGCTTGTCACCTTCCACATCTGGTCGAAAACCCAGGGTGAGGCGGAGACGCGCCTGATCATGGACAGCATCGGGGCGAGGCTGGACGGCGCGGCGCTGTCAATCGGCCCGCGCGGCCAGACCCGCCTGTCGCTGGAATTCGCCGAGGCGCGTTACGACGAGGACCTTGCGGTTCATCACGGCTTGATGCGCTTTCGCGCGCTCACGCAGGATGCCGCCTGAAAGGTCGGCGCCGGAGTCAGAGCTGCGCCTGGATGGCGGCCTTGTCGATGACTGACCAGACCTCGCATATCTTTCCGTCCTGGAACTCGTAGAAGACGTTCTCGGCAAACGAAATGCGCTTGCCGTTGACCGGCAGGCCGAACAGCATGCCTTTGGGCTGGCAGTCGAAATGCAGGCGGCTGGCGACGCGCGGTGGCTCGCAAACCAGCAGCTCGATTTTGAACCGAAGGTCGGGAATGGCCTGGAAATCGCCCTCCAGCATGCCGCGGTAGCCCGAACGCCCGATCGTCTCGCCATTATACTGGACCTTTTCGCCGACGAACCGGCCGAGATTGGTCCAGTCCTGCGCGTTCAGGCAGGCGATGTAACCCCGGTAGAGATCGGCAAGATCGTCATTCGTCATCGCGTTTCCCATAGTCATGGCGTTCTACTGCCCTAGCTAGGGCAGGGATAGCGGATCGGCATCCCAAATCGGCACCCCAAAAGGCGTAGCGGGGCAGCCGATTTTGCGGTTATGAATTCGACGCTTGGCCTAAGGGGCATTGGCCGGCATGATCGCGGTTTTCGTCACGCGTTTAGGGGGTAGGGCGGCCATGGATTCTCGACTGATCACCGTTCATTTCACGTTCAGCACGGATGCGTTAGAACCGTGATCATGAAAACGTTCCGCTCCCATCTCCGCACCGCGATACTGGCGCTTGCCGCAGCCGGCCCTTTCGTGTCGCAGGCGACGGCTGAGCAGGCCGTCGACCCGACGGCCGACCAGCCCATCGTGGTGGCCGCCGGTGACTGCTACGCCATCGGTCAGCAGGTGGCCGCTGAGAATGGCGGCACGCTGGCCAAGGCCTCGCAGGCGACGCGCGGCGGCCAGCAGGTCTGCGTCGTGGTCGTGCTGGTGCCCGGCAAGGACGGGCAGCGTCCGCGCCGCTCGGAGATCGTCGTTCCACTGAACTGACTAGGCTGAAGTTTCCCAGGCCGGCGGAATCGGCCTATATCTCTCCCCTCAACAGGCTACAAATCATGCGCGTGCTCGTCGTCGAGGATGACAAGGATCTCAACCGGCAGATCGGTGATGCTCTGGTCGACGCCGGCTATGTCGTCGACCGCGCTTATGACGGCGAAGAGGGGCATTTCCTGGGCGATACAGAGCCCTATGACGCCGTCGTGCTCGATATCGGCCTGCCGCAGATGGACGGCATAAGCGTGGTCGAGCGCTGGCGTCGCGGCGGCCGCAAGATGCCGGTACTGATCCTCACCGCGCGCGACCGGTGGAGCGACAAGGTCGCCGGCATCGACGCGGGCGCCGACGACTATGTCACCAAGCCCTTCCACATCGAGGAGGTGCTGGCTCGCGTCAGGGCGCTGATCCGCCGCGCCGCCGGGCATGCCTCGTCCGAGCTCACCTGCGGTCCGCTGAGGCTCGACACCAAGGCTTCCAAGGCCGATGTCGACGGCGTGCCGCTGAAGCTGACCTCGCACGAGTTCCGGCTGCTCGCCTACCTGATGCACCACATGGGCAATGTCGTGTCGCGCACTGAGCTGGTCGAGCATCTCTACGATCAGGATTTCGACCGCGATTCCAACACCATCGAGGTTTTTGTCGGCCGGCTTCGCAAGAAGATGGGCATCGACATGATCGAAACCGTGCGTGGCATGGGCTATCGCATGCGTGAGCCGGAGGCGTGACTCGGAACCGCTGACGCCAATCGTTAGGACGCGGCTTTCGAGGCTGCGGCTCTTGCCGCGCTCGCTGACCTTCCGCGTTATCGGCTTTTCCACCGTCTGGGCCATCCTGACGCTGGTGGTCATCTTCACGCTCATCACCACGCTCTACCGCCAGGCCAGCGAGCGGGGCTTTGAAAGCCTGCTTTCGGCGCATCTGTTCAATCTGATCGGCTCGGTCGGCATCTCGGACAATGGCGCGCTCACCGGCTCGCCGGACCTCGGCGACCTGCGCTTTTCCGAGCCGAATTCCGGCTGGTACTGGTCGGTGGAGCCGGCCTCGGAAGGGGTCCATGGCGAGCTCCATTCGTCCTCGATGACGACTTCGATCCTGTCGCCGAGCGTCGCCGAGGTCCCGTTCAACTCGAACTTCCAGCGCAGCTACGCCACCGAGGGCATCCATGGCGAGGAATTGCAGGTGTTCGAAAGCGAGTTCGTGCTCGATGCCAAGAACCGTGCCGCGCGCTTCCGCGTCATGGGCAATCATACCGAGCTCGAACAGGAGATCGCCAGCTTCCAGCGTCGCCTTCTCACCTACCTGTCTCTCTTCGGCGTCGGCATGATCGCCATCAACGCCATCGCCATCCTGCTCGGCCTGCAGCCATTGCGCCGCGTGCGCAATGCGCTTGCCATGGTGCGCGAGGGCACCGCGCAGCGGCTCGATGGGCGCTTTCCCGCCGAGATCGAGCCTTTGGCCAACGAGACCAACGCGCTGATCGAGAACAACAGGCGCATCGTCGAACGCTCGCGCACGCAGGTCGGCAACCTCGCCCACTCGCTGAAGACGCCGCTGGCGGTGCTCATCAATGAGGGCCGGGCGCTTGGCGGCGCCAAGGGCCAGCTTATCGCCGAGCAGGCTGCCTCGATGCAGAAGCAGGTCGACCACTACCTGCAGCGCGCCCGCGTCGCCGCGCAGCGAGACAGCGTCGTTTTCCGCACGCCCGTTTCGCCGCTGGTCGAGCGCATGGTGCGCGTGTTGCAAAAGCTCAACCCACAGGTGAAACTGACGCTGGCGTTGCCGCCGGCCGAGATCGTCTTTGCCGGCGAGCGCGAGGATCTTGAGGAATTGCTTGGCAACCTGCTCGACAATGCCGTGAAATGGGCCAAAGCTTCTGTTTTTGTCTCTGTCGCCACGGTTCCGGGAAGCGCCGGCCTGTTCGAGATCGTTATTGAGGACGACGGCCCGGGCATTCCCGAGGACAAGGCGCGCGAGGCGCTGAAGCGAGGCAGGCGCCTCGACGAGACGAAGCCCGGTACCGGGCTTGGGCTCGCCATTGTAGCCGACCTCGTCAACGAGTATGGAGGCGCCCTGGCGCTGGAACGATCCGGCATGGGCGGCTTGAGGGCGGTGGTTGGATTGCGGAGCCTCCAGTGATGAATCCCATTGATTTCCGCGCGGCGGCGCGCGGCCAAATTTCCGACAAATATCAATACTATGGCCTCGACATCCTCCCCGATGACGCGGCCCCCAGCTCATCCTGCTCAAGAGAACCGGTTGTTGGCATGAAGATTCGCGTCGCGCTCGTTTCCGCCCTGCTGGCCGTTTCCGGCTGCACCACAATGGGCAAAGGCGGGCCAGGCTCCCCCGCCACGCCCGTCTCCACCCTGCCCTCCGGCGGCAAGGTCTCGACCAGCATCGTCTCTGCGATGAATGGAGGGCTCATCGGCGGATCGATCGGCTCGGGCCTGAGCGATGCCGAGAAACGCAAGGGGCTCGAGGCCGAGTATAAGGCGCTGGAATACAACACCAGCGGCCAGAAGGTAACGTGGAAGGGCGACAGCGCCAACCACTATGGTGAGGTCGTCGCGGCCCAGCCTTACCGGGTCGGCTCGCAGGACTGCCGCCAATACACGCATACCGTCTATACCGGCGGCGCCGGCACTACCGCGCGCGGCACCGCCTGCCGCAATGCCGACGGCAGCTGGACGCCGCTGACCTGACGCTTTTGGGGCGGCGCTTGAACCGCCGCCGACAACCACCGGGGACGCGGCGCCGTCAAAGCGTCGCAGGATGCCTGTGTTGGCAGGGCAGGGCTCTGCCTTTATTGGAATAGCCATGCTGTTCTGGGTCATAGCCGCAATCCTCACGCTGGGCGCCAGCCTGGCGGTGCTTTTGCCGCTGGCCGGCGGCCAGAAAGGCGCGTCCAGCGCCGGCGATCACGACCTCGAAGTCTATCGCGACCAACTTTCCGAGCTCGACCGTGACATGGCGCGCGGGCTGATCCAGCCGGGCGAAGCGGAAGAAGCGCGCGCCGAGATCGGCCGCCGCATCCTGCGCCTCGGCGGGGCGGCGCCCTACAGCGAGGCGTCACGTCCCTCGCGGACCGCAAGGCTGATTGCCAGCGCCGCCGTTCTGGCCGTGCCGCTGGTGAGCTGGGGACTTTATGGCGTGCTGGGCTCTCCCGACCTGCCTTCGCAACCGCTGGCCGAGCGGCTTGCCAAGAACCCGGCCGATTCCTCGGTCGATGAATTGGTGGCCCGCGCAGAGGCCCACCTCACCGCCAATCCTTCCGACGGCAAGGGCTGGGACGTGCTGGCGCCGATCTATCTGCGCCTGCAGCGCTATCCCGACGCCGTGACCGCCTATCGCAATGCCATCCGCCTCGATGGCGACAGCGCCTCCCGCCGCGCCGGCCTCGGCGAGGCGATCGCCAACGCCGCCGGCGGTGTCGTTTCGGCCGATGCTCAGGAGGCGTTCGAAGCGGCGCTGAAGCTCGACCCCGCCAACGCCAAGGCAAGCTTCTACCTGGCGATGGGCCTGGCCCAGGAGGGCAGGAAGGCCGAAGCTGTCGCCGCCTGGCAAAAGATGCTCGGCCAGCTTGCGCCGGACTCGCCCTGGCGCGGCGCCGTCCAGCAGGCGCTCGCCCAGGCGGGCGAACCTGCGGTCGCGGCGGGCGCGCCGGCCAATGGCCCCGACGCACAGCAGGTCGAGGCGGCGCAGCAGATGTCGCCGCAAGACCGGCAGGCGATGATCCAGACCATGGTCGCCAGCCTCGACGACAGGCTGAAGCAAAATCCCCGCGACGAGGAAGGATGGATGCGGCTCATTCGTTCCTATGTGGTGCTCGGCAAGGCGGACCAGGCGCGCGATGCGCTGGGTCGTGCTGTAGCAGTCTTCGGCGCGGACAGCCCGGAGGCGAAGAAATTCACCGCCTTTGCCGCCTCGCTTGGCGTGACGGCGACGGAGTAGAGGATGACGCGCAAGCAGAAGCGATTGTCGGTGATCCTGGCGGGGCTGGCCTTCCTCGGCGCCGCCGCCGGGCTGACCTTCTACGCGCTGGGCCAGAAGGCCTCCTATTTCTACATGCCGGCCGATCTCGCCACGGCAACAGTCCAGCCCGGCCAGCGCATCCGTCTCGGCGGCCTCGTCGAGAAAGGCACCATCGTGCGCGGGCAGGGCGCGACCGTGGCCTTCTCGGTCACCGACAAGCAGAAATCGGTCAAGGTCACCTATACCGGCATCCTGCCCGACCTGTTCCGCGAAGAGCAGGGCGTCATCACAGAGGGCACGTTCGGCCCGGACGGCGTCTTTGTCGCCGACAGCGTTCTGGCCAAGCATGACGAGCGCTACATGCCCAAGGAAGTCGCCGATGGCCTGAAGGCCAAGGGTGTCTGGCAGGAAAGCAAGAGCGAATGAGCAGGTTCCGCAAAAGTGCAACGCGGTTTTGCGGCCAGAACCTGCGGCAAGACGGATGAATAACTTGGTTGAAACCGGACATTTCGCCTTGGTGCTCGCCTTCGCGCTGTCGCTGGTGCAGATGCTGGTGCCGCTGGTCGGCGCCCGCACCGGCAACCAGCGCCTGATGGCGGTCGGCGGTCCTGTCGCGATCACCGGCTTCGCGCTTACCGCGCTCTCCTTCGCTGCACTGGCAACCGCCTATGCCGGCTCGGATTTCTCGGTGGCCAATGTCTGGGAGAATTCGCATTCGCTGCAGCCGATGATCTACAAGATCACCGGCACCTGGGGAAACCACGAAGGCTCGATGCTGCTCTGGGTGCTGATCCTCACCTTCTTCGGCGCACTCGTCGCAGCGTTCGGCGCTAACCTGCCGGCAACGCTCAAGGCCAATGTGCTGGCCGTGCAGGGCATGATCGGGGCCGCCTTCTTCCTGTTCATCCTGGCGACCTCCAATCCCTTTGTCCGGCTCAATCCCGCGCCAATCGAGGGCCGCGACCTCAACCCGGTCCTGCAGGACATGGGGCTCGCCATCCATCCGCCGATGCTCTACCTCGGCTATGTGGGCTTCTCGATCTGCTTTTCCTTCTCGGTCGCCGCGCTGATCGAAGGCCGCATCGATGCCTCCTGGGCGCGTTGGGTCAGGCCATGGACGCTGGTCGCCTGGATGTTCCTCACCGGCGGCATCGCCATGGGCTCCTACTGGGCCTATTACGAGCTCGGCTGGGGCGGCTTCTGGTTCTGGGACCCAGTCGAGAACGCCTCCTTCATGCCCTGGCTCGCAGGCACCGCGCTGCTGCATTCGGCGATCGTCATGGAGAAGCGATCGGCGCTGAAGATCTGGACGCTGCTGCTGGCCATCCTCACTTTCTCGCTCTCGTTGCTCGGCACCTTCCTGGTGCGCTCGGGCGTGCTTACCTCGGTGCATGCCTTCGCCACCGATCCAACGCGCGGCGTCTTCATCCTCTGCATCCTGACGCTGTTCATCGGCGGCTCGCTTTCGCTGTTCGCGCTGCGCGCCTCCAGGCTCACCGCCGGCGGCCTATTCCATCCGATCTCGCGCGAGGGCGCGCTGGTGCTGAACAACCTGTTCCTCACCACCGCGACCGCGACCGTGCTTGTCGGCACGCTCTACCCGCTGGCGCTGGAAGCGCTGACCGGGGGCAAGATCTCGGTCGGCGCGCCGTTCTTCGACCTGACCTTCGGCCCGCTGATGCTGCCTTTGCTCCTGTTGGTGCCCTTCGGGCCGCTGCTTGCCTGGAAGCGGGGCGACATCATCGCTGCCTCGCAGCGCCTGATGGCGGCCTTCGCGCTGGCGCTTGGCGCGATGCTGGTCACTGGTCTGTTCATCGACGGCGCGTCGGTCTTCGCAGCGCTAGGGATCGGCCTCGCGGTCTGGCTGGTCGCCGGCGCGCTCACCGACCTTGCCATCAAGTCGGGCGTTGGCTCGGTGGCACCGGCTATCATGCTCCGTCGCTTCGCCGGCCTGCCGCGCTCGGTTTTCGGCACCGCGCTAGCGCATCTCGGTCTCGGGCTCACCTTGCTCGGTATCGTCGCCACGCTCTCCTTCGGCACCGAGAAGATCCTCACCATGCGTGTCGGCGAGACGGTAGAGCTCTCCGGCCACACGCTGCGCTTCGAAGGGCTCTTCCCCCAGAAAGGCCCCAATTTCACCGAGGATCGCGGCCGCTTCCTGCTGGTGGGCGCGGATGGCAACGCCAATGGCGAGATAACCTCCGCGAAACGCTTCTATCCGGTGCGCCAGACGGTGACGACCGAGTCCGGCATCAGGACGCTGGGCCTGAGCCAGCTTTATCTGGCGCTCGGCGACGAGAACAATGACGGCTCTGTGGTCGTTCGCCTGTGGTGGAAGCCGCTGGTGACGCTGATCTGGGGTGGTGGCCTTGTGATGATGGCTGGCGCCGCCATGTCGCTGCTCGACCGCCGCCTGCGCGTCGGCGCGCCGGCTAGGCGTCGCAAACCAGCCCCCGCTGCGGTCCCTGCGAGCCCGGCATGAAGACCAGGTTTTCGATCGCTTCGCTGATCCTGCTGCTGGCGCTGTTCTTCGCCGGGGCGGCGCAGGCGGTGAAGCCAGACGAAGTGCTGGCCGATCCGACACTGGAGGCGAGGGCGCGCGCGCTTTCGGAAGGCCTGCGCTGCATGGTCTGCCAGAACCAGTCGATCGACGAGTCCGACGCCGATCTTGCCCGTGACCTGCGCGTCCTTGTGCGCCAGCGTCTCGTGGCTGGCGACACCGACCAGCAGGTGATGGACTACATCGTTTCGCGCTATGGCGAGTTCGTGCTTTTGAAGCCGCGCTTCAGCCTGCGCAACGCGCTTTTGTGGGGCACGCCGGTGCTTCTGCTGCTTGCTGGCGGCGTCTTCATCCTGCTCAGCTCCCGCTCGCGCCGCCCGGCATCGCCGGCGCTTTCCGCCGAGGAGCAGGCCGCGCTGGACAAGATGCTAAGCGATTAACGCCATTGCGGGCCTTGGCCGCAACCGCTCCCATGGCCGTCATTCTGTCGCGGAGCAGTGAGCTTTGCTCCTGCTTCGCCCTGGAATGACGAAACTCCCCCAACATTACAAAACTTTCATGCACCGGAAATGGCGCCGTAATGTGCGGCTCTCTAATCCTTTTGCCCGAGGATGCTTCGCCTGAGCGCATCCACTTCGAAAGAGGATAAGACCCCCATGAATATTGCCCCCAATTCATATTCCAGCACCCGCAAGCGCCTGATGGCGGCCGTCGCCTCCCTGGCGGTTGTGGGCGCGATCGGCGCAGGCGCGCTCGCCACCGGCACTGCCCCCGTGCTGGCTGACGCAGTGCGTGTCCAGGCGCCGCAGATGCCGAGCTTTGCCGATGTCGTTGAGCATGTTTCGCCGGCTGTCGTCAGCGTCAAGGTCAAGGCCAAGGTCCAGCCGACGGCCGATGACGGCTCCGACGACCAGAATGGCTTCGACAACCTGCCCGACAATCCGCAACTGCGCCGTTTCTTCAAGGAATTCCGTGGCTTTGGCGACCAGGGCGGCCAGTTCGGCATGCGCCACCACCGCAACCACGGCAATGACGAACCGCGCCCGGTCGCTCAAGGGTCCGGCTTTTTCATCTCCGAGGACGGCTACCTCGTCACCAATAACCACGTCGTTTCGGAAGGCTCGAACTACACCGTCGTCACCAGTGACGGCAAGGAACTCGACGCCAAGCTGGTCGGCGCCGATCCGCGCACCGATCTCGCCGTGCTGAAGGTCGATGGTGGCGGCAAGTTCACCTATGTCGACTTCGCCGACGATTCCAAGATCCGCATCGGCGACTGGGTCGTGGCCGTCGGCAATCCGTTCGGCCTTGGCGGCACTGTCACCGCCGGTATCGTCTCGGCCCGCGGCCGCGACATCGGCGCCGGCCCGTATGACGACTTCATCCAGATCGACGCTTCGGTCAATCGTGGCAATTCGGGCGGCCCGACCTTCGATCTCAACGGCCAGGTGATCGGCATCAACACCGCCATCTTTTCGCCTTCGGGCGGCAGCGTCGGCATCGCCTTCGACATTCCGGCCTCGACCGCCAAGCAGGTCGTCGAGGACCTGATGAAGAGCGGCACGGTCCAGCGCGGCTGGCTCGGTGTCGAGATCCAGCCGGTCACCTCCGACATCGCCGAATCGCTCAACCTGAAGTCGCAGAAGGGCGCGCTGGTCTCCAGCGCCCAGGACGCCGGTCCCGGCAAAAAGGCCGGCATCACCGCCGGTGACGTGATCACCCAGGTCGACGGCAAGGATGTCGACTCGCCGAAGGAGCTCGCTCGCATGATCGGCGCTTATCCGCCGGGCAAGTCGGTCGACGTGACCGTGCTGCGCGACGGCAAGAGCCAGACGGTCAAGGTCGATCTCGGCACGTTGCCCGCCAGCGACAAGCAGGCCTCGAACAACGACAGCAGCAAGCAGCAGGCTCCTGACGCCAAGGCCGACACGCTCGCCGATCTCGGCCTCACCGTCACCAAGGCGGATAAAGGCAAGGGCCTGGTTGTGACCGATGTCGATCCCGACAGCGCAGCCGCTGATCGCGGCATCCAGCCCGGCGACGTCATCACCACGATCAACGCGGCGGAGGTGAACAGCACCGACGACGTTTCCAAGGCAATGGCGGACGCCGCCAAGGCCGGCCGCAAGGCAGTGCTTATGCAGATCAGCCGCGACGATACCAACCGCTTCGTCGCGCTGCCGGTCGGCAAGGGCTGATCGCATGATCCCCGAAAGCCACGAGCGGTTTTCGGGGAGGATCATGCACCGCCCAGAACTTAAGGCTTTTCCCTGCGGTGGTTTCACACCCCCGAGCCAACGTGGGGAAAACATGGGGCCGAACACGTCAGTCAGTCACCGTGTTTCGCTCCCGGCGGCAGCGGGTTTCCCATCACCCGCTGCCGCTTTCTTGCGTGTCGCCCAAAGTGGATCCCGGTTTTGGGGCCACGACATGCGACCGGTAACTACAAAGGCGAAGAGGAATGGCCGCCCCTCAATATTCCAGCGAAATCGCGTATAACGGCTCCATGAAGATTCTCGTCATGGAAGATGATCGCGAGGCGGCGGACTATCTCCAGAAAGCCTTCGCCGAGGCGGGCCACACCGCCCATGTCGCCGGTGACGGCGAGACCGGCTTCACGCTCGCCGATGCCGGCGACTATGACGTCATGGTTGTCGACCGCATGATGCCGCGCCGCGACGGCCTGTCGGTGATCGCGGCACTTCGCTCGCGGGGCAACACCACGCCGGTTCTGATCCTGTCCGCGCTCGGCGAAGTCGACGATCGCGTCACGGGCTTGCGCGCCGGCGGTGACGACTATCTCACCAAACCCTATGCCTTTTCCGAGCTGCTCGCCCGCGTCGAGGTGCTGAACCGGCGCGCCAGCGCGCGGGAATCGGAGACCGTCTACCGCGTCGGCGATCTCGAGCTCGATCGGCTGTCGCATTCGGTCAAGCGCAGCGGACGCGAGATCACGCTGCAGCCGCGCGAGTTCCGCCTGCTTGAATATCTGATGCGTCATGCCGGCCAGGTGGTGACGCGCACGATGCTGCTCGAGAATGTCTGGGACTACCATTTCGATCCGCAGACCAATGTCATCGATGTCCATGTCTCGCGCCTGCGCGGCAAGATCGAGAAGGGCTTCGACAAGCCGATCCTGCACACGATCCGCGGCGCCGGCTATATGCTGAAAGGTGGGTAAGGCCCGTCATGGCTCTTTCCCTGCCGGCCATCATGAAGACGACGGCGGCCCGGCTCTCGGCGCTTTATCTCCTGCTTTTCGCCCTTTGCGCCGTGCTGCTCGTCTTCTACATGACGTCGCTGTCGGCGCGCATGCTGACCACGCAGACCCAGGAAACCATCAACGACGAGGTGCTGGGGCTGGCCCGCGCCTATCAGCGCGGCGGCCTGCCGGTGCTGGTGCGTGTGGTCGAAGCGCGTTCGCGCCAGCCTGGCGCCAATCTCTACCTGATTGCCGACGCCAACGGCCAGATATTGACCGGAAACGTGCAGAGCCTGCAGCCCGGCGTCATTGAGACGGAAGGCTGGACGACCGAGCCTTTCTCCTACCAGCGCTTCGGCGAAGGTGAGCTCGACCGGTTGCGCAACGGCACGCCAGATCAGCCCGGGCCGGCGCCCAGCGCCGCCGGCACGCAATCCGAAGGCGAGAAGGGCCACAACGCCATCGCGCTGGTGCTGAGGCTGCCCAACCAGATGATCATGCTCGTCGGCCGCGACCTCGGCGAGCCCGAGCGCTTCCGTGCCGTCATCAAGCGTTCGCTGATGCTGGCGCTCGGCATGATGGGGCTGGGCGGGCTGCTGATCTGGTTCTTCGTCGGGCACGCGGCGCTGAAGCGCATCGACGGCGTCTCGGAGGCCAGTCGCCGCATCATGGGCGGAGACCTCACCGGGCGGCTGCCGGTGACCGGCGCCGGTGACGAGTTCGACCGCCTGTCGGAAAATTTGAACACGATGCTGGCCAGGATCGCGATGCTGAACGAGGGGCTGAAGCAGGTCTCCGACAACATCGCCCATGATTTGAAGACGCCGCTGACCAGGCTGCGCAACCGCGCAGAGGCGACGCTGGCCGGCGCGCACAAAACGACCGACTATCGCCAGGCGCTGGAGAACACGATCGCGGAGTCCGACCAGCTCATCAAGACCTTCAACGCCATCCTGATGATCTCGCGGTTGGAGGCCGGCTATTCGTCCGAGCAGACCACCCCTGTCGACCTTGCCGCGACGGTGAGCGATGTGGTCGAGCTCTACGAGCCGGTGGCCGAAGAGGCCGGCGTCGCGCTGGAAACCACGGTGCCGGAAGCCTTCACGATCAACGGCAACCGCGAGCTGATCGGTCAGGCGTTGTCCAACATCGTCGACAACGCCATCAAATACTCGACTGACGCGGCCGAGAACCCGAAAGTGCGCGTCACGCTGGAGCGCGCCGGCGGCGATATCAAGCTTACCGTCGCCGACAACGGCCATGGCATCCCCGACGACAGCGACCGTGCCAGGGCCACCGAACGTTTCGTGCGGCTGGAGAAGAGCCGCTCGCAGCCGGGGTCGGGCCTGGGCCTCAGCCTCGCCAAGGCAATCATGACTTTCCACAGCGGCAGGCTTGATCTTCTGCCCGCCAATCCCGGATTGTCCGTGGTCATGAGTTTCCCCGCACGGGAGACACACTGATGGCGGTGAGGATGGCAAGGAAAGCAGCAGAATCCGAATGGCAATTGCGCCCGACGCTGGCGCTTCGTCCATTGGACAAGGGCCACGCCAGGCGGGAATTGTCCGAGATCGCGGATGCCGCGGATGAGGAAGGCCTTTCGCGGCTGGCGGCGTTCCTTGCCGGTGAGGGGCCGTCGCAGGACCTGCTTGCGGCCGTCTTCGACCTCTCGCCTTTCCTGCGCGATGTAGCCCGCCGGCGGCCTGCCATTCTCGACGCGCTTTTCGAGCAGACCGTCGAGGCGCGGCTCGCCGATATCGGCGAGGCAATCGGCCGCGCCGGGCGGGCCGAGTCCGTTTCGGAATCGAGCTTGATGATGGCGCTCAGGCAGTGGAAGGCCGAGGCGCATTTCCTGATCGCGCTGGCGGACCTTTCAGGCGAGGCCGAGACGGCGCTGACGGTGCGTCGCCTCAGCGATTTGGCCGACGCCTGCACGCGCGCCGCCGTCGATTTCCTGCTGCTCGACGCGCATGGGCAAGGCAAGCTCAGGCTGCCCGATCCGGAAGATCCCGCGCGCGGCTCGGGCTGGATCCTGCTCGGCATGGGCAAGCTTGGCGCGCACGAGCTGAACTTCTCCTCCGACATCGACCTTGTGGTCTTCTTCGACCCGGAAGCGCCGGCGGTCGTCGATCCGCTCGATGCGACGGAACTGTTCTCGCGTCTCACCCGTCGGCTGGTGCGCATCCTGCAGGACCGCACCGAGCACGGCTATGTCTTCCGCACCGATCTGAGGCTGCGGCCCGATCCCGGCTCGACGCCGCTGGCGATCCCGGTCGAGGCGGCACTTCGCTACTATGAGGCGCGCGGCCAGAACTGGGAGCGCGCCGCCATGATCAAGGCGCGCCCGGTGGCAGGCGACCTTGCTGCCGGTGCCGCCTTCCTCAAGGAATTGCAGCCCTATGTCTGGCGCAAATACATGGACTATGCGGCCATCGCCGACGTCCATTCGATCAAGCGTCAGATCCATGCCCACAAGGGCCATGGCGAGATCGCGGTTAAGGGCCACAACGTCAAGCTCGGCCGCGGCGGCATCCGCGAGATCGAATTCTTCGTGCAGACGCAGCAACTGATCGCCGGCGGCCGATTCCCGGAACTGCGCGGCCGCGAGACGGTGCCGATGCTCGGCCAACTTGCCGCGCGAGGCTGGATCACGACCGACGCGCGCGATGCGCTTGCCAGCCAGTATTGGTTCCTGCGCCGCGTCGAGCACGCCATCCAGATGGTCGCCGACGAGCAGACACATACCTTGCCGGACAGCGATGAGGAACTGGAGCGCATCGCGCTGATGCTGGGCTTTGCCGGCGAGGCGGAATTCGCCGGGGCCTTCCGCGCCTCGCTGCAGCAGGTCGAGCGGCATTACGCGGCGCTCTTCGAGACTGCGCCGGAACTTTCCGCCGGTGTCGGCAACCTCGTTTTCACCGGCGATGTCGACGACCCCGATACGCTGCAGACCTTGCATCGCCTGGGGTTCCAGCGGCCGAGCGATATCTGCCGCGTCATCCGCGGCTGGCATTTCGGCCGCTACCGCGTCACCCAGTCGGCGGAAGCGCGCGAGCGGCTGACCGAGCTGACGCCGGCGTTGCTCAAGGCGTTCGGTCAGACGCGCCGCGCCGACGAGGCGCTGATGCGCTTCGACGAGTTCCTCGCCGGCCTGCCGGCGGGCATCCAGCTTTT